>DATAEK010000041.1:0-17781 GCA_036258055.1 Vicinamibacterales bacterium | reverse complement strand
CGCCATCCCAGCTCGGGCGTCGCACCGGCGAAACGCGGTACCTACGCCGGCTTGATCGAGAAGATTCCCTACCTTCAGGACCTGGGGGTCACCGCGGTCGAATTGCTGCCGGTGTTTCAGTTCGATCCGCAGGACGCGCCGGGTGGCCGTCCGAACTACTGGGGATATCAGCCGGTTTCGTTCTTCGCGCCGCATCACGCCTACAGCTCGCGTCAGGACCCGCTCGGCGTCCTCGATGAATTCCGGGACATGGTCAAGGCGTTCCACCGCGCGGGCATCGAGGTGTTCCTCGACGTCGTGTTCAATCACACGGCCGAAGGAGCGCACGACGGACCGACGCTCTGCTATCGCGGCCTGGCGAATGACTTCTACTACATCCTCGACCAGGACAAATCGCGGTACGCGGATTACACCGGCTGCGGCAACACGCTGAACGCCAATCAGCCGATCGTCCGCCGGCTGATCCAGGACAGCCTGCGCTACTGGGTCACCCAGATGCACATCGACGGCTTCCGTTTCGATCTCGCGTCGGTCCTGTCACGCGACGAAGCCGGTCACCCGCTCCAGAACCCGCCGGTGCTCTGGGACATCGAGTCGGATCCGATGCTGGCCGGCACCAAGCTGATCGCCGAGGCCTGGGATGCCGCGGGGCTCTACCAGGTGGGAGGTTTCATCGGCGACGCCTGGCAGGAGTGGAACGGACGGTTCCGTGATGACGTGCGGGGTTTTCTCAGAGGCGAGAACGGCACCGTGTCGCGCCTCGCGGGACGTTTGCTCGGCAGCCCCGACATCTACGGTCACGAGGAACGAGAGGCCGAGCAAAGCATCAACTTCGTGACCTGCCACGACGGCTTCACGCTGAACGATCTGGTCTCCTACGATCACAAGCACAACGAGGGCAACGGCGAGGACAACCGCGACGGATCGAACGACAACAGGAGCTGGAACTGCGGCATCGAAGGGCCAACCGACGACGCGGCGATCGAGGCGCTGCGCAATCGTCAGGTCAAGAACTTCTTCGCGCTGGAGCTGGTGGCCGCCGGTACGCCGATGTTGTCGATGGGCGACGAGGTCCGCCGGACTCAGCGCGGCAACAACAACGCCTATTGCCAGGACAACGACACCAGCTGGTTCGACTGGAGCCTGCTGGAACGGCACGCCGACATCCACCGGTTCGTCAAGGAGCTCAACGCGTTTCGCCAGCGCCGCGACGTCGTGGCCCAAGGCACTGTTCTGAGCCTCAATGAGGTCCTGCAACGGGCGCGCGTCGAGTGGCACGGCGTGGAGCTCAACTGCCCGGACTGGAGCGACCACTCGCACTCGCTGGCCCTCACGGCGCGGAGCCTGCACGCGCGGTTCCTCCTTCACGGCATCTTCAACGCCTATTGGGAACCGCTGGTGTTCCAGCTTCCACCAATCCCGTCGGAGATTCGGCAGTCATGGCGGCGCTGCATCGACACGGCGTTGGCGTCCCCGGATGACATCCAGTGCTGGACCACGTCTCCGGTCATCGCGCAGGCGACCTACCTCGTGCAGCCGCGCTCGGTCGTCGTCCTTGCCCTTCAGCTGGACGCCTGAGGCGTCAAAGGCCAGGATGATCCCATGTCGATACATCCTCTTGCTGGGAAACCGGCTCCGCCTGACCTTCTCGTCGACGTCGATCGGCTTCGGAACGACTACCACACGCGCCAGCCCGATCCCGCGGATCGCGCGCAGCGGGTCACTTTCGGCACGAGCGGCCACCGAGGCTCGTCGTTCCATGGCGCCTTCAACGAGGCCCACATCCTCGCGATTACCCAGGCGATCTGCGACTACCGCAATGGCGAGGGCATCACTGGCCCGCTCTTCATGGGGAAGGACACGCACGCGCTCTCCGATCCCGCCTTCGCGACTGCACTCGGGGTGCTCGCGGCAAACCGTGTCGAGGTCATCATCGATCGCGATGACGGCTACACACCCACCCCCGTGATCTCTCACGCCATCCTGACGCACAATCACGGCCGCACATCGCAGCTCGCCGACGGCATCGTCATCACGCCTTCGCACAATCCGCCGGAGGATGGCGGCTTCAAGTACAACCCGCCGACCGGAGGTCCCGCCGAGACGGATGTGACCCGCTGGATTGAGGAACGAGCGAACCAGCTGCTGTCTGGCGATCTCGGGAAAGTGTCTCGCCTGACTTACGCCAAAGCACGACACGCCGCCACGACGCACCCGTACGACTACGTCGGATCGTACGTGAGCGATCTAGGCGCGATCGTGGATATGGATGCGATCCGAAGCGCCCGCCTCAGGATCGGCGTCGATCCGCTGGGTGGTGCGAGCGTAGCGTTGTGGCGGCCGATTGCGGAACGCTACGCGATTGACATCGACGTCGTGAACGACGCCGTCGATCCGACGTTCCGCTTCATGCCGCTGGACTGGGACGGCAAGATTCGCATGGACTGCTCGTCGCCGTATGCGATGGCCAAGCTGATCGATCTCAAGGATCGCTTCGACATCGCGTTCGGCAACGACACCGACGCCGACCGACATGGCATTGTCACGCGCACCGCCGGCCTGATGAACCCGAATCATTTCCTGACCGCCGCGATCGCTTATCTGTTCACCCACCGGCCAGCCTGGCGTTCCGACGCGGCGGTTGGCAAGACCGTCGTCAGCAGCAGCATCATCGACCGCGTGGCCGCCAAGATCGGCCGCGCGCTGGTCGAAGTGCCGGTCGGATTCAAGTGGTTCGTGCCGGGCCTGCTCGAAGGATCGCTCGGCTTCGGCGGCGAGGAGAGCGCAGGCGCGTCGTTCCTCCGACGCGACGGCTCCGTCTGGACGACCGACAAGGACGGGTTCGTCATGGACCTCCTCGCCGTGGAGCTCATGGCGCGCACCGGCCGCGACCCGTCAGAGCTCTACACGGAGGTGACTCGCGAGCTCGGCGCGCCGGTTTACGAGCGAGTCGACGCGCCTGCGACGCCGGATGAAAAGGCGACGCTGCTCCGTCTTTCGGCGGCAGACGTCAAGGCATCCGAGCTCGCAGGCGATCCGATTCAGGCGCTTCTGACGACCGCGCCGGGCAACGGTGCGCCAATCGGCGGCTTGAAGGTGGTGACGGCATTCGGATGGTTCGCCGCGCGTCCCTCCGGCACGGAGGACGTCTACAAGCTTTACGCCGAGAGTTTTCGCGGACCGGAGCACCTGCGGCGCATTCAAGAGGAAGCGCGAGCGCTCGTCACCCGCGTGCTGGCCGGGGTCATGAAGTGAGGACGGGACGGGCATAACGATCCAGGAAACAACCACCTGCTTGATGGGAGCAATACCGTGGAAAAGCTGTTGTCGACGAAGGAACCCGAACTCGAGAAGACGGCGGAAGCGCCGTTGACGGCCAAGGAGCTGGAGTTGATGAACGCCTATTGGCGGGCGTGCAACTACCTTTCGGTTGGAATGATCTACCTGAAGGACAACCCGTTGCTCAAAGAACCGCTCAAGACCGAGCACGTCAAGCGCCGGCTGCTCGGACATTGGGGCGCGAGCCCCGCGCTGTCGTTCGTCTGGGTTCACCTCAACCGCGCGATCGTCAAAAACGATCTCGACGTCGTCTTTGTCGCCGGGCCCGGCCACGGCGCGCCGGGCGTGCTTGGACCCGCGTATCTCGAAGGCACGTATTCCGAGATCTATCCCGACAAGAGCCAGGACGCGGAAGGGATGCAGAAGTTCTTCAAGCAGTTCTCCTTCCCCGGTCACATCGGCAGCCACGTCACGCCGGAGACGCCGGGCTCGATCCACGAAGGGGGCGAGCTTGGCTACAGCCTCTCGCATGCCTACGGCATGGCGTTCGACAATCCTGACCTCATCGTCGCCTGTGTCGTGGGAGACGGCGAAGCGGAGACGGGTCCGCTTGCGACCGCCTGGCATTCGAACAAGTTCCTCAACCCCGTACGCGACGGTGCCGTGCTGCCGATCCTGAACCTCAATGGCTACAAGATCGCGAACCCGACGGTGCTGGCGCGCATCAGCCACAAGGAGCTCGAGGCGCTGTTCGTGGGCTACGGCTACACGCCGTACTTCGTGGAGGGGGACGATCCGGCGCTGATGCACCAGAAGATGGCGGCCACGCTCGACCGCGCCATCGCCGAAATCCGGGCGCACCAGAAGGCCGCGCGCGACTCGAACAACCCGTTCCGTCCAAATTGGCCGATGATCGTTCTGCGATCGCCAAAGGGGTGGACCGGGCCAAAAGCGATCAAGGGACGCAAGGTGGAGGGCTTCTGGCGCTCGCATCAGGTGCCCTTCTCGGACGTGCGCGACAACCCGGCGAATCTGCAGCTGCTCGAAGACTGGATGCGCAGCTACCGGCCCGAGGACCTCTTCGACAGAAACGGCACGCTCGTGCCCGCGCTGAGGGATCTGGCGCCTCGCGGTACTCGACGCATGAGCGCCAATCCCCACGCCAACGGCGGCCTGCTCCGCAAGGACCTCAAGCTGCCGGATATTCGAAAGTACGCGGTCGATGTGCCATCGCGCGGCACGGTGGAGTACGAGAATACGAGACCGCTCGGCGAATTCCTGCGGGACGTGCTGAAGAACAACCCCACCAGCTTCCGCGTCTTTGGTCCCGACGAGACCGCGTCGAACCGGCTGCAGGCGGTGTACGAAGCGAGCAAGAAAACGTGGATGGCCGACATGCTACCGGAAGACGAGGACGGCGGCGAGCTCGCCCGCGACGGGCGGGTGATGGAAATGTTGTCGGAGCACACGCTGATCGGGTGGCTGGAAGGGTATCTGCTCACCGGCAGGCACGGGTTCTTCCACACGTATGAAGCCTTCGCACACGTGATCGATTCGATGTTCAACCAGCACGCGAAGTGGCTCGACATCAGCAAGAATCACGTGCCGTGGCGCGCGGCGGTGGCCTCTGAAACGATTCTGCTCTCCTCCACCGTCTGGCGGCAGGACCACAACGGGTTCTCGCACCAGGATCCCGGCTTCATCGACCTCGTCACCAACAAGAGCCCGGCGGTGACCCGTGTGTACCTCCCGCCCGATGCCAACACGCTGCTGTCGGTGGCCGATCACTGCCTGCGCAGCACCGACTACATCAACGTGATCGTGGCCGACAAGCAGAAGCACCTGCAGTTCATGACGATCGACGAGGCGATGATTCACTGCGCGAAAGGGCTTGGCATCTGGACGCGGGCGAGCACCGATGCGGGCGAAGAGCCTGACGTCGTCCTCGCTTGCTGCGGCGATGTGGCCACCATGGAGGCGCTGGCGGCGGCCGCGATCCTGCGCGAGCGCGTCCCGGATCTGAAGCTGCGCTTCGTCAACGTGGTGGATCTGTACAAGCTGCAGCCGTCCTCCGAGCATCCGCACGGGTCCACCGAGCGCGAGTTCGACAGCTTGTTCACCACGGACAAGCCGATCATTTTCAACTTCCACGGCTACCCGTGGCTGATCCACAAGCTGTCATACCGCTTCAGGGGTCACGACAACCTGCACGTGCGGGGCTACAAGGAGAAGGGCAACATCAACACACCGCTCGAGCTCGCGATGCTGAACGAGACGTCCCGCTTCAACCTCGTGATCGACGTCATCGATCGAGTGCCGAAGCTGCGCGCGAAGGCGGCGCACCTGAAAGAGGAAATGAAGAACGCCATCGTCGACAATCTCCGCTATGCGCACGAGCACGGTTCAGACCGGCCGGAGCTTGCCAATTGGACGTGGCCGTACTGACACCGAAGGGTGTGACCGCGCCATTCACGAACAAGGCGTGGAAATTGGTGAATAGCGCGGTCCGGTCATCCGGAGGAACTCCGGTGGGCCGGAGGCGCCGCTGCCCGCCAGACCCTGTCCTGGCCGGCTGTACGCCGCAAGTGGTTGAGGGCGCAGCGATTCCCGTGTCGCCCATTCGGTCACTGGAGGCACATCGCTTGCGTTGTCTGGTTTGGTCTCTCGACACGCCGTAGAAGCAAGGCCTTGACTCTTGACCTAAGCTCGATATGAAAAACCTCATCGTCCCGGCGACCGTGTCGCTCCTGCTCGCCGCGTCCGGCGCTCCCACACCGTATGACGCCGCCATCCAGGCGCCGCCATCACAAAAGGCCGCGAGTCCTTCGACAAAGCCGGCCCCGAGCGCGGCCGACCTCGATCGACTGCTCGCGCCGATCGCGCTCTACCCCGATCAGCTTCTGGCGCAGATGCTGCTTTCCGCGACCAATCCCGGCAGGGTCGGGGCGCTCAATGAATGGCTGGCGAGCCAGCAGGCGCTGAAGGGCAGCGAGCTGCAGGACGCCGCCACGAAAGCCGGGTTCGATCCGAGCTACGTGGCGCTCGTCGTATTTCCGGACGTCGTCAACGCGATGGCGTCGAACATGGATGCGACCACGCGCATCGGACAGGCGTTCGAGACGAATCGGTCGGCGGTGTTCGACAGCATTCAGCGCCTGAGGAAGAAGGCCCAAGACGTCGGGAAACTGAAGAGCAGCCCCCAGCAGGATGTCGAGACGAAAACCACGTCGAGCGGCCAGCAGGTGATCGTGATCGAGCCGTCGAATCCCCAGGTTGTGTACGTGCCGCAGTACAACCCGACGACGGTCTACACCCAGCCCACGTCTTCAACGGTCGTCATCCATGAGGACAACACCGACGAGGCGGTCGCAGCCGGTCTGATTGGCTTCACCGCCGGCATCGCGCTCGGCGCGGCCATCGACAACAACTACTACTACGGTCCGTACGGCTGGCACGGCGGCGGCGCCTACATGTACAACGACGCGTGGGACGACTGGTACGACGACCGCGAGGATGCGCGCGAGGACTGGTATGACAACCGCGAGGACCTGGCCGAGGAGCGAGGCGATCGCGCCAAGAACGCGCAGGAGCAGCGCACCGAGCGGAACGAGAACCGCCAGGAGAGCCGGCCTGAGTCCCAGGCGCAGCGCGCCGAGCGTCAACAGAACCGACAAGCGAATCCGGAGGCGCAGGCGCAACGCGAGCAGCGCCGCACTGACTCGCAATCGGCGGCCGGGACGTCCAGCTTCGAATCGCGGGGCTACACCGGGGACAGGAGCCAGACCGAAAGGACGGGCACCCAACGAAGCGGCACGAAGTCGGATGCATTCTCCGGCTATTCGAGCGGACGATCGGAACGCGCGGCCAGCCAGCGTGGCAAGAGCAGCCGGAGCGGCTCGCGCGGCGGCGGATCTCGACGGCGGTAACGAGGATCACGACGATGACCCATCGATGCATGACCGTTGGTCGAAGCGTGAATCGATTCGTAGTTGCGTTCGCGTGCGTCTGCGCGGCCGTGGCCACGCTGTCGTGCAAGGCGGCGCCGCAGTTGCCGCGCGCTCGATCGTTTGCGACGCCGGAGGAGGCAGCACGGGCCCTCATCGACGCTGCCAAAGCCGGAACCGACGACCCACTGCTCGCCATCTTCGGCCCGGAAGCCCGCGAGCTGATTGAATCCGACGCCAAAACAGCGCGGCGGAATCGCCAGGTATTCACGGTCGCCGCCGCCGAAAAGTGGCAACTCGTCGATCAGGACGCCGGCAAGGCACTCGTCATCGGCAACGAGCAATGGCCGTTTCCGGTTCCGCTCGTGAAGGACGCGAACGGTTGGCGGTTCGACACGGCTGCCGGAACGGAAGAAGTGCTGAACCGCCGGATCGGGCGCAACGAGATCGCTGCGATTCGCGTCTGCTCGATGTACGTCACCGCGCAGCGGCTGTACGCTCACGCACAGCACGATGGAGAGCCAGCAGGACTCTACGCGCAGACGTTCCGGAGCGATCCAGGAAAACAAAACGGCCTTTACTGGCCTGCGGGGCGAGGAGAGAAGCGCAGTCCGGTTGGAGACCTAATGGCAGATGCCGCCGCAGAAGGCAAGCGACCTGCTCAGAATAGCCAGCCATCGCCCTTCCACGGTTACTACTTCCGGATCCTGAGCGCACAGGGCGCCGAAGCACCCGGGGGCGCAAAGGCCTACGTCGTCAACGGCAAGATGTCCGGAGGATTCGCGCTCGTCGCATGGCCGGCGCAGTACGACGCCACGGGGGTCATGACGTTCGTCGTCAACCAGGACGGCACGGTTCGCCAGAAGGATCTGGGATCTGAAACCGACGCCGCGGCGCGCGCGATGACGACGTATAACCCTGACGCGTCCTGGGAAGCCGTGAAGTGAACGAAAAGGATCGCGTCCTCGATCCTATCGCCCGCATTTCGGAAATCCTTTTCGGGTTGATCATGGCGCTGACGTTTACCGGCACGCTCAGCGCCGCCACCGCCGGCCGCGAGGACGTTCGCACGCTGCTCGTTGGCGTCATCGGTTGCAATATCGCGTGGGGTCTCGTGGATGCCGTCATGTTTCTCATGAGCTCCCTGACCACGCGGGGACATGAACTGCTCGCGATTCGAGCGGTGCGAAACGCGGCGAATCCCCAAGACGCGCATCGCGTGATCGCCGACGCCATCCCACCGGTACTGGCGTCAGTACTGAAGAGAGATGATCTCGAGCGGATGCGTCAGAGTCTGCTCCAGATGAACGATCTACCGCCGTCACCCTCGTTCACCAGGAACGACTGGCTGGGAGCGCTGGCGGTGTTCCTCCTCGTGTTTCTCTCCACGTTCCCGGTGGTGATCCCTTTTCTCGTGTTTCGCAACGTGCACCTCGCGCTGCGCACGTCGAATCTCGTGGCGCTCGTCATGATGTTCTTGGCCGGATCGGTGCTGGCCCGCCACGGCGGGCACAGTCCGCTTCGCGCTGGTTTGAGCGTCTTGATGCTTGGCGTGGCGCTGGTGGTGATCACCATCGCACTAGGCGGATAGCACAGCCGCCGTCCGCGGTCCGCTGTCCGCGCTGCGCTTCGCGCAGGTCGGACCAATTTCAGACGAGCGAGAAAGATTCTTGGTCCCACGATTACGCCGGTCGCCGGGTGAGCCACGCCGCGTGACGCTCGCGCAGGATCTCAAAGACACGATCCTCCGGATCTTGGCCGACGGTTCCTTGTGAGTTCCTTCGAAGGACGCTCCGTAACGGTCCGAAATGTCGGATATTCTCCGGGATTCCGGAGGGCAAGGCTCAGAAGCCGAAAATTGTCTCGATCGTCTCGGCACCAGTCGGCACACACTTCGCAGCACTGGGCGGCGGCATCGTCGCTCCGCTGGTTGGAAGGCGAGCAATAGCCGCGGCGATGATTCTCGACATCAAGACGAGGGACGTGTGATACATCGCCTGCTCGGCGCGTGTCTCTTCGCGCTCCTGTCCGCGATCGGCGCTCAGGCACAGACTGCCCCGGGCGTAACCGCGCCGGCTCCTGCCCAGGCCAAAGCTGAAGCACCGAAAGACGCACTCGGCCGGACCACGCCGCGTGGGACCGTCCTGGGATTCCTGGGCGCAGGCCGCAAGAGCGAGGGGGACCTCGCACGCCAGTATCTGAACACCCGGCTGACCGGCGAGGTCGGAGAAGAGCTCGCCCACAAGCTGTTCGTGGTTCTCGATGCCCGTCTGCCCGCTCGCCTGTCGCAAGTCAGCGACGAGCCCGAAGGCTCCCGTGCGAACCCCCTGTCGCCAAATCTCGAGGTGGTCGGAACCATCAGCACCGGGGAAGACACACTGGACATCGTGCTGGAGCGACTGCCGCGTGGCGAGGCCGGACCAGTCTGGCTGTTCTCGAGCAGGACGCTCGCGTCGATTCCCGACGTCTACGATGAGATCGCGCTCGAACGCCACGTCCGCTTCGTTCCTCGATTTCTGATTGACACTCGACTGGGAGGCGCCCGCCTCGTCGAATGGGTCGCTGTTCTGATTGGCCTGGCGGTTCTCTATCTCGCGACCGTCGTGTTGAACAGGATCCTCACTCCACTGATCGGTCTCCTGTGGAGGAGGCTCAGAGGATCCGCTGTAGAGCGGCGCGGCGTCCTGCCCACACCGGCTCGGCTGCTGGTGCTGGCGCTTTTGAGCCGATGGCTGTTCTCCGCCCTGCCGATTTCGCTGCTCATGCGGCAGCTCTGGTCCAGTATTGCGGCGCTCGCAACGATTGTCGCTGCCGTCTGGCTCTTGATGCTGCTGAACGGAGAGGCCGAGCAGTACATCCGGCGGCGCCTCGCTCATTCCCATATCGGCGCGACCGCTGACCTGCTGCGCCTGGCCCGCAGGGCTGTCGACCTGCTGATTGTCTTTGCGGGCTTGCTCGCGACGATGCGCCACTTCGCCGTGGATCCGACACCCGCGCTGGCGGGGCTCGGCGTCGGCGGTATCGCGGTTGCCCTCGCCGCGCAGAAGACGCTGGAGAACGTGATCGCCGGGGCATCACTGATTTTCGACCAGGCGGTACGGGTCGGAGACTTCCTCAAGATGGGCGACGTCACTGGCACCGTCGATTACATCGGCTTGCGCTCGACGCGGATTCGCACCCTCGATCGCACCGTCGTGAGCATCCCGAACGGACAGATCGCGAACGCCACCGTCGAGACGCTCTCCGCCCGCGACAAGTTTCGGTTCAATCACGTTATCGGCCTGCGTTATGAAACGACCTCCGATCAACTGCGAACCATCGTCGATGGCATCCGGGGTCTGCTCGCCGGGCACGCGTCCGTTGACCGAGGGTCCGTGCGCGTGCGCTTTTTCCGACTCGGATCGTTCTCGCTCGACGTGGATGTGTTCGCGTACCTCTACGCGCGCGACTGGAATCACTTCCTCGAAATCCAGGAGGAGCTGCTCTTCAGCGTGACGGAGATCGTCAGCCGGGCCGGTGCGGAAATCGCCTTTCCTTCGCAGACGATGTACGTGCAGAACGCGTCAGCTGCCCAGCACGCATCCGGCGGTCTGCCAGATGATCGCGCCGGCGTGGTGTCATGAAGGAAAGAACCGTGCTGTGGCTCGTTCTACGACGGACGATTCTCCCAATCGACCCACGGGACGGGATGGGTCTTCAGATAGGCGCTCACGGCTTCGCCGAGCGTTGCGAAAAAAGTGGTCTCACCCAGACGCGTGAACAGGCCGAACCGTTTGAGCTTGTCTTTGACCGGGTCCTTCATCTCGGCGAAACACAACTCGATGCCAGACGCGTGGAGCGTGTCGTCGAGCTCCGAGAGCACATCGGCTGCCGTGACGTCGACGCTGGTGACTGGTTCTGCCGCGATCACGACCCACTGAACCGGCGACGGTGAACTGGCCACCGCGTCCAGCACGCGTTGGTGAAACAGCTCGGCGTTCGCAAAGAACAGCGGCGCATCCCACCGGAAGAGGACGAGCCCTGGAATCAGACGGGCCTCCGGATACCGGGTAAGGTCGTGATAACCCTTGACGTGGTCGACGCGGCCGAGCACCGCTGAGTGCGGGCGCCAGCCATCCCAGAGAAACTCGATCACCGCGATGACGATGGCCAGCGCGATCCCGGGAATGGCGCCGAGGACGGCCACGCCGGCGAAACAGGTCATCGACAGCCAGAATTCCCATTGTTGGATGCGATAGATGCGGCGGAGGTCGGACACTTCGAACAGGCCGATCGCCGAAGCAATCACCACTGCGGCAAGGACTGTGTTCGGCAGATCCTGGAGCAGCGCTGGCGCGAAAATCAGCAGCAATGCGATGGCCAGCGCGCCCACGACACCGGTGAGCTGGGTTCGCGCGCCCGCGGCTTCGGCCACCGGCGTGCGCGAAGAGCTGCTGCTGATCGGAATGCCCTGAAAGAGGCCTGCCGCGAGATTTGCGAGACCCAGACCCACCATCTCCTGGTTCGGGTCGACCGGTGAACGCAGTCGCGCGGCATAGGTTCGAGAGAGCACGCTCGTGTCCGCGAACGACACAAGGGCGACCGCGAGGGCACCCATGACGACCGGCTGCAGGTCAGCGACGTTCATGAGCGGCAGCCGTGGCGCTGGCAGGCCCTGCGGCAACGGACCGAGCACCGATATGCCGGTCCGCGCGCCGAGATCGAATATCGCCACCACCGCTGTCGCCGCGACCACGGCGATCAGCATGCCGGGGATTCGCGGCCACCGTTTCAGCACGAGAATCAAAACGAGCGTGCTGCCGCCGGTCGCGAGCGCCACGACATTCGTGTTTCCTGTCCACACGTTCTGAAGGGTTCCCCACGCCTGGCGCAGCGGACCTTGTGCAGAGACGGAGAAGCCAAGGAGCTTCGGAACCTGACTCAGGATGACCGTCAACGCGATGCCGTTCATGTAGCCGTAACGAATCGGCTTCGAGAGCAGCTCGGTGAAAAAGCCGAGGCGCGCAAGGCCGGCGGCGATACACACGATGCCAGAGATGATGGCCATCATTCCGGCCGGCGCGACCGCTCGTTGCGGATCGCCGGCCGACAGCGGCGCGACCACGGCCAGAATGACGGCCGCGAGCGCCGAGTCCGGACCGAGGACGAGGATCCGGCTGGGACCGAACACGGCGTAGGCGAGCAGCGGCACGATCGTCGCGTAGAGCCCGTTGATTCCCGGCACGCCCGACGCCTCGGCGTACGCGATGCCGACCGGCACCAGCATCGTCGTCATGACGAGGCCAGCCACGATGTCGTGTCGCAGCCACGATGATTGGTACTGGCGCAGCGTCCTGAGTCCAGGAATCCACCGCATCAAGCCGGTTGCATTCGGCTGCCCTGCCTGGTGTGGCACGCGTCCGGGCTCCGGCGATTGGTGAGCAAGCGATCCAGTCATTGGACAACGCTAAAACGTCCAGAAGAACGTAAGCCGAAGAATTGAGTCCTCGTGCCTTCCGGGAAAATTCAGCGGGTCAGGGTCGTTTGCGTATCTCGCGAGCTCGAGATTGGGGCTAATCCGAATCGCCGGGTGCAGATACCACTCGCCGCCAACTATCCAGGTCGTGAACTTCGACTTCGGGCTCAGCAGCCAGTAGTCGATATCATCGGCACCGGGCAGGCCTGTCTCGACACCACCAAGCTTGCCCGTGACCCCGTCGGCGCGGAAAAACAGGTCTGCTTTCTTCGGAGCGACGTCCCAGACCACGAAGCCGGACCAGATGGCGATCGTCTGATTAGGCTGCTCTGCTACACCCGACTTTCGCTCCTGCCACAGGTACTGACCGCCGACCCGCACGCGCTCGTTCCGGAAGCCCGCGACACCCTGGGCCGTCTGACGATCCTGACCGGCAGGACGCGTCCCGTAGCTGTAGAACCCTTCGAGTGCGACGCCGGTGCTTCGTTCGTATCGACCTTCCAGGCGCAGAATCTTGCCCTCCTGACTCTCGGAGCCCTGGCCCGACTCATTCCCGAACTGGGCGCCGTAGATCAGCCCGCTCGTTGCAACGGGCCCGCTCACCGCCACGCCAAAATCGCGTGAGGCATCGATCCGATAGAGGTCGGCAGGCGTCTTCTCGATGTGGCGCAGCCCCCAGAATCCATCCAGCCAGTCGAACGTCAAGGTGGGTTGAATGCCGAGTGTCAACTGGTGCTGGCCCTTGTACGACCATCGCAGATAGGCATCCTTTACGTACGGGTTGATATCTCCGCCGGCGAACTGTCCATCGCTGTTCATCTCGAGTCTAAACCGGGTCGTGAGCTTCTCGCTGTAGGTCCAGTCGTAGGTGAAATAGATGCGACGGAACCAGAACCCCTGCTGGCCTTCGACGGACGTCGGATTGTCGCTGCTGATCTGATCCTGATGCCACCTGTAGTACCAGTAGTAGTCACCGAACATCAGACCGCTAATCTTGCCGAACGGAAACTTCGACTCCGGCGTCGCCTGAGCCTGCGGCAAGGGTTCGCCGGGCAATCCATGCTTGAAGTTGTACAGGTTGATCGCATCCTGACTGTCGAACACCACGGTTTCGCCATTCGGCCCGTAGCCAGGCCGCGTGATGGCGGTACCCATGTCCTGCCCGTTGCTCTTCACGAACGCGTCATACCTCGCCGCCACGGCGAAGACGTAGATTCGGCCGTCCTTCACGAGTTCGTTGTAGAAGAAGGTCTGGGCAACAGCAGGCGGTGAGAAGACAGAGCCCGCGATCAGCGCCACTGTCAGCAGGAGGCTGCGCACTGACGGTGTCTAGAACCAGAACTCACTTGTGTTCGTAAGCACCAACGCCCAACTGCCAACGCCCAACTCCCAAGGAAATTCTGCAAACCGGGGGCAGGCACAATTGGAGGTTGGAAGTTGGAAGTTGGAGTTGACACACTCAAGTGAGGGGGTTAGGGCTGCGGCCTCGTCTCGAAGCTGCCGCCGAGCGCAAGATGCACATTCACACGCTGAACACGCTGCTCGGCCTGCATACGGACCAGCGCCGACTGCGTGGCGGTCAGTGCGAGCTGACGCTGCGTGACGAACCGAAGGTCTGTGCTGCCGATCTTGAACTGGTTCTGCACGATGTCGAGCGCGCGCTGGTTGTCGGCCAAAGTCTGCGCCAGTATCTGCTCGCGCTCGCGTGCGGCGAACTCCGCGGCCAGCGCGTTCTCGACTTCGCCGAACGCGCGCAGGCCGACGGAGGCATACGAGGCGATCGCCTGCTTCTGCTCGGCCGTCCGAATGTCGACCTGCGTCTTGAGCGCACCTCCCTTGTAGATCGGCATGAGCAGCCTCGCGCCGAGGTTCCACACGGGATTGTCGTGATCCTTGAGTACGAAAAGGTCGCTCGAGATCGCGCTGACGCCGGCGGTCAGCGCGATCGACGGCAGCCGCGCCGCCTTGGCCTCGCCGATGCGATTGAACGCAGCGGCAACCCGCCGCTCGGCGGCGATGACGTCCGGCCGCCGTTCGAGCAGCTCTGACGGAAGCCCCGCCGGTACCGGAGCCGGCTGGTTTGGGAGTTGCGCCGTGACGGCTGCCGCTGCTGCAGGATACCGGCCGAGCAGGATCTCGAGCGCGCGTATGGCCTGCTCGCGTGACAGCTCAATTTGCCGCAGCGTGTCACGGTACGTGCCGACGTTCGCCCGTGCGACGTAGACGTCCTCGTCGTTGCCGACGCCGACCTGGGTTCGGGACTGAGCGAGCCGTATCAGTTCCTCGCCGCCCTGAATCGTGTCGCGCGCCACTTGCGCCTGCAGCCCCGCTTCGGTCGCGAGGAACCAGCTTCTGGCGACGACCGCAGCCATCGATTGGCGCGCGTACTCGTAATCGGCCTCGGCGGACCTGGCATCCGCGACCGCAGCCGCACGGCCGTACCTGACGCGGCCCCATAGATCGAGCTCCCATGTCATGGACAGCAGCGCGCCCTTCAGACCCGAGTTGTCACCCGACATCTTGAGTCCGGTCCGCCCGAGCAGATCGACGGAGGGGTACAGGGTGGCGCCGGCGAGCTTGGCGTAGAGCATCGCCTGCTCGACGCGCGCGGCACCCACGTCAAGATCGGGGTTGTTCGCAATCGCCTCCATGACGGCCGCGGTCAGCTGATCGTCGTGGAACGTCGTGACCCAGTTGTCCGTGACGGCCCCCGTCCCAGCGCCGGCAGCCGTCCACTGAGGCGGTACCGCCACCTTGGCCATCGACTCTCCCTTGATGGTCGCGGCGTCCGGCGGCTTCTTCAATGCGCAGCCGACGGGCAAGAGCGTGCTGGCGGCAAGCGCCGCCACTAAACTGCAGGTCGCCGGCCAGGCACGTCCACGATCGCGGCGGTCCATCATCATTTCCATCAGTGACCCAGGCTGATGCTGTGTTTGATGATGACGTAGTCGAGGTACGACGTCACCCGCAGGAGCACCTTTCGGATGATGTGAATGATCGCCAGATGTTCGGTGTAGATCGCGGCGGAGCCTCGCGCGCCGGCGGCGAGGAACACGTCCGCATCGCGTTTGTCGACCACCAGCTTCACGGGGAACCGGCCTGGCGGCGGAACGAAGGTCGTCTTCGGGAGATCGCCGGAGGCCTCGACCTGTCCTTGCCCCTGAGCCCATATGACCGAATCAACGTGGGCTTTGATCACCCGGCCCGGATACGTGTCCAGCGTAATCTCGGCTTCATTGCCCGGCTCGACCTGGTGCAGCTCGTTCTGACCGAACAGCGCGAAGATCTGATACTCGTTGTCGACGAACGTCATCACCTCGTTGAATGGCATGCCGGCGACGAAGAACCCCGGACGAAGCATGACGTTCACCATCGTGCCGTTGCCCGGCGCGAGAACGGTCGTCTGCGACATATCCCAGCGTGCAGTCTCGAGCTGCGCTTTGGTCGTGTCGGCCTGCGCCTGTGAGACGCTCACCTGCGCCTGCGCGGTGGCGATTTGCGCTTTGACTTCCGCCACTGACGCGAGGTCGCCGTTGACGCGGCCTTCGAGCTTCTCGCGGACCTGCTGCTCTTGCGCTCGCGCTGCGGCCAGTTTTGCCGTCAACTCCTTGACGTTCGTTTCTGATTGCTCGAGGTCGAATCGGTTTCCGGCGCCGGTCTTCACGAGCTCAGTGTTCTGGCCGACGCGCTTACGCGCCAGCTCGAGCGACGCGGTCAGCGATCCGATCTGGCCGGTTGCCTCGTTCAACTGCTCGCGCAGCTGGCGCTCGCTCGACTGCGCGTCGGTCAACCGCGCTCGTACCTCGGACAGCCGCTGGCGATCCGCGTTGACCTTTGCCTGGTCCGATGCCAGCTTCGCCTCGAGCGAATGCACTTCGTTCTGATACGGCGTCGGATCGATGCGGAATAGCACATCACCCTTCTTCACCGGCCGGTTGTTCTCGACGGGGACTTCGATCACCCGTCCGCGAACCTGTGACACGACCGGAACCACGTAGTTCACGACCCTCACGTCGGTCGTCGTGGGTGCGAAGATGTTCAACATCAGAAGCATGATCGCGATGACGACCACCGGGAAGATCGCCACACCCACCTTCCAGGGAGTCGTCCACGGCAGCAGCTTCAGCTTGATGAAGATCAGCCAGACGAAGAACGAATAGATGCCGAGCAGCAGGACTTCCATCTAGCGTGACCTCGCCATCATTCATCCGCGAACTTCGCGTCACCGGCGAACTTCGCCTCGAGCGCCTCGATGTCGGCGCGCAGCGCCTTCAGTTCGGACGGTGGAATCCCTTGCTCTTCGAGGCGCGCCAGCCTGTCGTGAAGGCCGTGAGCGCTGGTCTCCCCCGGGTACTCCTCACCCTCATCGTGATGGACCTTGTCGGTTCCGTAGGCGAGCTTGTGCATGACTGGTTTCGTGTAGGCCCAGATCCAGGCCAACGGCCAGAGCAATCCGCCAAAGACCAGCGAGAGTAGACAGAGCGTCCGGATCGCCTCGAACTGCGGATGGTGACGCTTGTGGGCGATCTTTTCGGGAAGGATGTGCACCAGCCAGAAAAGAACGATCAGCACGACGGGGACGATGAACAGAATGAAAATGGCGAGAAACGTCGCGAGTTTGTCTTCCAGCTCCGGGGACAGGAATGATGCGTGCGCCTCGCGAGGTGCGCAGAGAAGCAGGACGACAAGTGCGGCGATCAGTCGAGCGGCCGAACGAGCCGCCGAACCGCGGGTTCCGGGCGTTGGACCTAAAGCCATGGCAATGACCTGTCGGAGCACAGACAACGAACGGCAGCAGGGCGCGGCCTGACTGCCGTCGGTAAAGAGCACTTGCCGTGCCATGAAGCCGGGCCGTTAAGTGCCGCGCGCAGTTGCAGATTCGTCAACAGTGCTATCCGGTCTATCCTCCGATATTGCGAGTGTACTCCGGAATCCCGGAGGCGCTGAAATCCGGCTTGTGTGCTGACCCCAATGACTAGATAGCGCTCGGCGGGCTTGTCACAGACTCATGCCAATCCAAGCAGCTTGGTGTCCATAAACAGCGGCGCGAGCGAAGCGAAGCGCTGGCAGGCCGCGGGGGTGGGGCCCCGCGGCAAACTGAGT
>DATAEK010000032.1:0-37274 GCA_036258055.1 Vicinamibacterales bacterium | reverse complement strand
CGCTCGTGCAGGGACGCCTCTTCAGCTCGCAGGATCGTAAGGGCACGCTGCAGGTGGCCGTCATCAATCGGGCGATGGCCGAGAAGTTCTGGCCCGGACAGAACCCGATCGGCAAGCGTGTGACGCCTGGCAACGGCACCGACTGGTGGGAGGTCGTCGGGGTCGTCGGCAACGTTCGTTCGTTCGGCCTGGTCGCCAATACGCCCTACGAAATGTACCGCTCGATGGATCAACAGCCGTTCCCGTCGATGACCGTCGTGCTGCGCACGCAGACCGACGATCCGACGTCGATCGTGCAGAGCGCGCGACAGATCGTGGCCGGCATCGATCCCTCGGTTCCGGTGACGGCAGTGCAGACGATGGAAGAGGTCGTCAGCGCGTCAGTCGGTCAGCCGCGGTTGCTATCGGCGCTGAGCGCGCTCTTCGGCGGCCTCGCCGGACTGCTCGCGATGGTCGGGATCTACGGCGTGACCGCGCACAACGTGAGGCGTCAGCGACGGGAGTTCGGCATTCGACTCGCGCTCGGCGCCGAACCTGGAGCGGTGCAGACGCTCGTGGTGAAGCGCGGTGGGGCTGTGGCGGCGGCCGGCGTGGTCCTCGGAGCGTTCGGCGCGCTCCTGCTCAGCCAGAGCCTGCAGTCGATGCTCAACGACGTGCAACCGACCGATCCCACCGTCTTCGGACTCAACGCGCTGATGGTCGTCGCTGTCTCCGTGGCCGCCTGTTATCTGCCCGCGCGGGCCGCCGGTCGAGTCGACCCGATGGTGATTCTGCGCGACAACTGACGTCGGCAGCGCTCATGTTCTAGGTTCCCGGTTCCCAGTTCTATGGTGAGTGAGATGACTTTTCGTCGCGGCTCCTACACGCGAACCGTTGAACCGGGAACCTGAACCGCGAACTGAGAACCGGGCACTGAGACCCGAGGACCGGACCGAGCATCGGGAACCGGGAACTTTAGAACCGGTTCTCCCCCAGGAGCGAACACGCCCTGTTCGCGGGCGGACAGACGTTTGCCCTCATCTCCTCAAAGTCTCTGGAATTCGGCCGCCCGTGCTGGCACAGCCCCTGCTGCAGGGGAAGCATGCGTCAGGATCTGCTCGTCGCCCTCCGCACGATCGCCAAACGGCCCGGCTACGCCGGCAGCGTCATTCTGACGCTGATGCTCGGCATCGGCGCCAGCACCATGATGTTCTCGCTGCTCGATGCGGCCGTGCTTCGGCCGCTGGCATTTCGCCAACCCGATCGGCTCGTGATGCTCTGGGGCGTGGCGGGCCCCGATCGCCAGGTCCGCGGCGGATCGTTTCCCGAGGTCCTGGATTGGCGAACGATGAATCAGACCCTGACCGACGTCGCGATCTACGACGAAACGTCGCTCAACATGCGGGTCGGCACGGAGGCGCTTCGGGTCGATGCCGAGATGGTGTCGGCCAGCTACTTCAACCTGCTGGGAGCTGACGCGGCGCTCGGTCGAACATTCGTGCCGGAGGAAGATCGGTCGCCGGACGCACGCCCCGTCGCGGTCATCAGCGACAAACTCTGGCGGGAGCGATTCGGCGGACGGGCTGACGTCCTGGATCAGCCCGTCTTTTTCAACGATCGCCGGTTCGCGATCGTCGGCGTCATGCCGGAACGGTTTGCCGGATTGTCCTTCGACACGGACGTCTGGGTTCCGTCGATGATGGTGTCGCTCACCAGCTCGGCCGACACAGTCCGTCGTCGAGGCGTGCGCTGGCTCGGTGCGCTGGGGCGGTTGAAGGACGGCGTTACGATCGCGCAGGCGCAGGACGACCTCAGCCGCGTGGCCGCCGTACTCGAGCGCAACTATCCGGACACGAACCGCCAGCGCGGCGTACTGGTGATCGAAGTCAAACAGTCGCTTCTCGGTCAGACCGGCAGGCTCGTGTCGGCGCTCTTCGGAGCGGTGCTGCTCTTTCTCGTCATCGCGTGCGCCAACGTCGCGAGCCTGCAGCTCGCGCGCACGATGTCGCGCCGCAAGGAGCTCGCGGTCAGGCTCGCGCTCGGGGCCGGCCGCTGGCGCGTTGTCCGCAGTGTGCTTGCCGAGTCGCTGGTGCTGTCGGCGTTTGCAGGAATCGGCGGCGCGTTGCTCGCGGCGTGGGGCGTGTCCGCCGCCGCGGCGCTGACGCCAGCCGGCGCGCTGCCTCGTTATGTGCAGCTATCGGTGGATCCGCGAGCGCTGGTCTTCGCGCTGCTCGCGACGTTGGCCTCGGGCCTGCTGGTCGCGATCCTTCCGGCGTTCGTGCACAGCCGGAGCGGTCTGTCAGACGCGTTGCGATCGTCGGGACGCGCCGTGGCGGCCGGATTGGGCTCGATCCGCCGCCCGTCGGTGCAACAGCTGATCGTGGTCGGCGAGGTCGCGATCGCGATGACGCTGCTCACGGGTGCGGGGCTGCTCGCGCGCAGTCTCGAACGTCAACTGCACGTGCGGATTGGATTCGATCCGGACGGCGTCACCGTGGCCAGGCTCACACTGCCCGCTGCACGGTACTCGCCACCCGAGCGGATGGCGTTCGTCGAGCGTCTGACGGCCGCCCTGGCCACGATGCCGCGCGTCAAGGCCGCGGCGATCGGATCCGATCTTCCGTTGACCGGCAACGCGAGCGCCAGCGTGCTCGTCGCCGACAGCAGTGACCAGGATGTGCGGTACTACGGTCACTTCGTGACGCCGGATTTCTTCCGTGCGATCGGGACACCGCTGCTGACGGGCCGGGCCTTCACCGCGCAGGATCGCGCCGGGGCGCCGCCCGTTGCCGTCATCAGCGAAGCGTCGGCCCACCGTCTGTTCGGCGGCGCGCAAGCGGCGGTTGGCAGGACATTCAGGATCGGCGACGACGTGCCGGCCGTCGAAGTCGTCGGCGTCGTCGCGACCGCGCGGTATCGCGACCTCACCACCGACATCGCGGGCCACACGTCGGAGCCTGACGTGTTCTTTCCTTACGCGCAGCGAACGGATCGCGATCTCGAGATCGCCATCCGCACCACGCCAGGTCCGTCGCTGACGATTGCGGAGCTGCAGCAGAGCGTGTCGAGTCTCGATGCGGGAATTCCTGTCTACGCGGTCAGCCAGCTGACCGATGTCGTGTCGCAGCAGACGGCTGCCGCGCGGTTCGCCTCGACGCTCCTCGCGATCTTCAGCTCGGGCGCGCTGCTGCTCGCGGCGGTGGGTTTGTACGGTCTCGTCGCCTACGTCGTGGGACTCAGCGGCCGGGAAGTCGCGATTCGTCTGGCGCTCGGGGCCAATCCGGGTGGCGTGATTCTGCAGATTCTTCGTAACGCGATGGTGCTCGTCGCGGCCGGGCTCGCAGCTGGCGCTCTTGGGGCGATCGTGGCCGGGCGCGCCCTCGAAACGCAGCTATTTCAGACGAGGGCCGCAGATCCGGTCACGTTCGGGACGGTCGCCCTCCTCCTGGCCGTCGTGTCGGCGCTTGCGATCGTCATCCCGGCGCGCGCGGGCACTCGGATAGACACGACCGCGTCGCTCCGCGCGGAGTGAGCACTGATCGGATGTTGACGCTGTCGGCTGTCGGCCGGCTGCTGTCGGCTATCGGCTGTCCGCTGCCGGCAAGGGGAAACGTAGCGGTAGGACTCGAACGGCGCCTAAAATGGCGACCGCCGCAGGTGGGGAGGAGACCACCTGCGGCGGTCTGTTTCAGCCGGTTCTCGCCTCCCGGCTGAATTCGAACTCGAGGTCCTGGAACGACCCTGAAGGGTTCACTCGTTCCAGGAATTCCAGGATCCTAACGGCCGCGGCCACGACCTCCGGGAGCGGCTTGCCCCGGCGCACGACTTACGCGCCGGCGCTCAGGCCCGTGACCGCGGCCAGCCCTGTGTCGGTGCGAAGTCACGCGTCTGGATTCCCGCCATTCCCTTCGATCCCAATAGACTCTGTCGCCGTGACGGTCCGGTGGCGGAATTGTGAAGAAATCATGGCAGCGCCAGGCGCCATTCGCCGCGGCGGCATCACTCAACGGGGGCGCAGTACACTGGCAACGTGGAACCTCTAGCGGCCAAGTCCGGAACAAGAGTGCTCGTGGTTGAAGACGAGCCTCACATCCGGGACCTCGTGACGCTTCATCTCCAGCTGGAGGGGCTTTCGACGATGGGATCCGGGGATGGCCACGATGCGTTGCGGCTGGCCCGAAGTGAACCGTTCGACCTGATCGTGCTCGACCTCATGCTGCCCGGGCTGGACGGGGTCACACTTTGCCGGGCCATCCGGCGCGAGCCGCCGAACGCCGAAACCCCGATCCTGATGCTGACGGCGCGCCGCGACGAGTCGGACAAGGTACTGGGCCTCGAGAGCGGCGCCGACGACTACCTGACCAAGCCGTTTGGCGTGCGCGAGCTGGTCGCGCGCATACGCGCGTTGCTGCGGCGTCCGCGCCGGATGATGCCATCGCAACCGGAGACACCGGTGACGGTGACGGCGGGCAACCTCGACGTCGATCCCGCGCGGCGGATCGCGCGGCTCAAGGGGTCGGCGATCGAGTTGACGTCGCATGAATTCGACATGCTGTACCTGCTCGCGAGCAATCGCGGGATCGTGTTCACGCGCGAGGCCTTGGTCCAGCGGATCTGGGGCGACCACACGCACGTGACCACGCGCAGTGTGGATACGCTCATCAAACGCATTCGCCGCAAAATCGAACCGGATCCCGATCAGCCGCGGTTCATCCTGACGGTCTGGGGCACGGGGTACAAGTTCGCCGATGTCTGAGTTCGTCTGGTACCGGAGTCTCTACTGGCGCATCGCGCTGGGGTTCGTGGCGCTCCTCGCCGCGCTGCTCCTCATCCAGGGACTTCTCTTTCTCTGGATGACCGACCGCATCGTGCGGCCGTCCTCGCGATCGCCGGTACAGCTCGCGACCGCTGTCGCATCGGCCGTTTCCGCGGAACTGGCGCGCGACCCGAGCATCGACCTCGACGACTACGTTCGGCGAACCTTCGGCCACATCTATCAGCCGTTCCTGGTGGTCATGCACGACGGCCGGATGATGTCGAACCGGAGCAGCACGCTGCCGGTCGGGTTCGCGCGATCCGTACAGGCTGCTCAGCGCCGGGCGGCGCCGGGCCTTCAGCCCGAGAGTCGTCGCGCGGAGATCGTGCCGATCACCGTCGGCGAAACCCAGCTCGGCTTCGTGGCTGTCCCGATCAACCCGCCGCCGGTATTCGTGGCGCTGCAGGAGCTGGGACCTCGGCTGGCGTGGATTGCGGTCGGCGTGCTCGTCGTCGGGGCGGCGGTGATGGCGCTCGTGATCTTCAGACCGGCTCAGCGCCGGCTGACGAACCTGCAGCAGGTGGCGCGCGCGCTCGGCGACGGCCGCACCGACGTGCGCGCAGTGGAGACGGGCGGCGACGAGGTCAGCTCGCTCGCGCGCACGTTCAACAAGATGGCCGACGACTTGAGTGCGCGGGCATCGGCGCTGTCTGCCTCCGACCGCGTCAGGCGTCAGCTGCTCGCCGATGTCTCCCACGAGCTGATGACTCCGCTCTCTGCGATTCGCGGCTACACGGAAACGCTGGCGATGCCGGAATTGGAGCTCGATCTGGCGACGCGACGCCGGTATCTGTCGATCGTCGAAGACGAGACGCACAAGCTCGAGTCGATGATCGGGGACCTGCTGGATCTCGCGCGGCTGGAGGGCGGCGGCGGCACGCTGGCGTTCCGTGACGTGAAGGTCTCGGAGCTGTTCAGCCGCGTCACCGATCGGCACGGCCCCGCGATCCGGGACGCGCACATCGGCGTGGAAGCCGTCGTGACGCCGACGGACCTCGCGGTCCGTGGGGATCCCGATCGGCTCGAGCAGGCACTGCAGAACCTCGCCGCCAACGCGCTCCGGCACACGCCGTCCGGCGGTCGCCTCGAGCTCCGGGCGGACGAACGCAACGGCTCCGCGCACATCCATGTCCGCGACACGGGCCCCGGCATTCCGCCCGAGCACTTGCCGCACGTCTTCGATCGGTTTTACAAGGTGGATGCGGCGAGGAGCGCGACGGCCGCCCCGTCAGGGAGCGGCCTCGGCTTGTCGATCGTCAAGGCCATTGTCGAGCGCCACGGCGGGCGGATCGACGCGTCGAACGCCGCCGACGGCGGTGCGGCGTTCGATCTCTGGCTTCCGCGTTCCTAACGGATGGGCCCTGGGCCATGGCCCATGGAAGGAACCTAAGCTCGCTATAGTGCCCTTTCCATTGCCCATTGCCCATGGCCCATTTCCCATCGGCCATCCCATGGCCCATGGCCCATCGTCACTGCCCGAACCTGATCGCCACCATCCCGCTAAAGCCGCGCAGCTGGCTGTCGAATTCGGACCCGGCGGTCAGCCGATACGATACGCCGAGATCGACCCGCATCCAGTCCGTGAGGCGCCAGAGGACGTTCGCCTGCGGCTCGGTAATGAAGAAGTCGTCGCTGAAGATCACCCGCGTGTCGCTGGTGATTGGTGGCACGGAGTTGCCCCGATGCGATCCGAAGCGCGCGACGTCGCGTGTACCCAGGACTGTTCCGCTCGGCAGGTTCAGGATCGCGCCGTAGGTACTCGACAGCGTGGCCTCGCCGCCGCCGACGAGCACACGCGTGCCGTAGGCCAACGCCCGGTCACCGTGAAAAGTCCAGCCGACCACGGCGCCTCCATACGCCATCTTGAAATCGTGATCCGAGTTTGCCAGCCAGTAGCCTCCCGCGCCGACGAGGAACGTCTGCTCGAGGAGGTAGCCGCCGTAGACCCCGGCAAACGTGGCCGTGCGATCGTCGACCTGCGTGAAACGCGTGTCGGGCGCGACGACGAAGCCACTGTGAATGGTTTCGATTTGCATCGGCTGCGCCTGGGCAGGCGCGGCAGGCTGTTGCTGTGCGAACGCCGGCACGCACACACCGAGCACAGCGAGTAGACAAGCGAGAGTTCTGATCGTCATGGCGGATGCTCCCGGCGCCGCGATGGCGCTCAGCGGCCCTCCATAGAAGTCGCCGCCGGGCCTCCTCCCTGGCCCAGGCTGACGTTCAGGGTCTCCGTCTCGCCTCGCCGCACGGTGACTGTCGCCGAGTAGGTCCGGAAGCCCTGCTTACGCACTTCGACGCGGTGTGATCCTTCCGAGAGCTGTACGAGCAAGCGGCTACCACCTTCCGGGCTGTCCCAGCGCTCGCCGTCGATGACGACTTCAGCGTCCCCGGGCTGCACGCGCAGCGCCAGCGTCCCGAACGTCGTATCGCGATCGCGGTCACCAGGATTCACCGGAACCGGTCCACGTCCCTGGGACGGGGGTCCTTCCGGTGGAGGCCCTTGCGGCGGCGGTCCCTGCTCCGGTTGCATCCTGTTAGCGCCCCGGCGTGCATAGGATTGCGCCTGACGGCTGGGATCCGGCACGGGCTTGTCGCTCGTCTCGCCAGGTCCGAGCGGCTGCATGGCGGCGGTGATCTTCAGCGTTGCGCCGCGCCGGAAGAGCACCCGCTGACGGACCGTCCGATAGCCCTCGAGATACAGCTGAACCTCGTGCTCACCAGGCTCGAGGTTCAGCCTCTGGAACATGCCGTCGAAATCGTCCACCACGCCGACGAAGTAGCCGTCCACGTAGACCTGCGCCTCGCGCGGAGTGACCTCGAGGCGTGCGGCCCCCGTGTAGTCGTAATAGCCATAGCCGTAATAGGGATACGGGGGATACCACCCGTACGCATACGGATAACCGAAGCCAAAACCGAACCCGAATCCGTAGCCGTACCAGTAGGGATAGTAGTACGGGTAGTAGAAGTACGGCGCTCGAACGTACACGCCGCCGTGGCCGTGCCCCGGGTGCCCGTGGTACTGCGCTGACGCGTTCGCCGGCCAGAACGCGAGAAGCGCCACAAGGCCAAATACAAATGTATGAATCGAACGGTATTTCGGAGTCACGCGAACCTCCGTGCGCAGGGCAATACTACGGTCCAGCAACCACGATGCCACGAATCACGTGCGTAGCTGCTGCAGAATCAGAGCGTTACCGCAGATTCTACGCTCATGTCGTCACCTCCAGGCAACACTGGCTGTATGGATGTGAGGACAGCGACTCCCAGACAGCAACTCTCGGGCGCGGGCTGAGATAGACTGCGGCGCCGATATTCGCGGTGCCCTCCCGAGAGGTCGCTGATCAGGAGTCCTCAATG
Source organism: Vicinamibacterales bacterium (assembly GCA_036258055.1). GTDB lineage: Bacteria > Acidobacteriota > Vicinamibacteria > Vicinamibacterales > 2-12-FULL-66-21 > DATAEK01. The sequence goes on along the minus strand of DATAEK010000032.1, from coordinate 29,122 downwards.
ACGTTCCCGATGCGCGGCGCATTGCCCGCGGCCCTGGCCCTCTTCATCACGTGGGCAGCGCCATCGGATCAAGATCGAGCACTGCTGACCGCAAACGATCCGCCCCCGAACGGCGTGTGGATTGACGCCCTCGATCTGACGAATGCGCCCATCCGGCGGCCGCGGGCCGGACGCGGGCAGACCACGCCTCCACCGCCGCTGACGTTCGCGCTCGGCGGCACCCCGTACCCGCATGCGCTGCCCCTCCTCGCCAACACCGATCTCGCAATCGACCTGCATGGACAGGCGACGCGTTTTCTCGCGGACGTGGGCGTCGATGACGAGCGCAAGGATGGTCAGGCCACGGTGATTTTCGGCGTGTGGGTCGATGGCAAGAAGGTCGCGGACTCGTCGCTGATGAGGAGCGGTGAGCCGCCGAAACGGATCGCCGTCGATCTGACGGGTGCGCGGCGACTCACGCTCGCGGTCAGCGATGCCGGGGACGGTCCGCGCGACGACTCCGCGGATTTCGGCGGCGCCGTCATCGTGATGGCGCCCGGCGCCCAGCGGCCGTCGATTGCCGCGCCGGTGGCAGAAACGAAGCCCGCGATCGCCCCGAGCCGGACCGCGCGGCCAAGGATCAACTCGCCGCGCGTCACGGGTGCGACGCCAGGACGGCCGTTTCTTTTCCGAATCCCGGCAAGCGGCGACGGCCCGCTGACATTCACGGCGAAGGGACTGCCGGCGGGGCTCATGCTCGATCCGCGCACTGGGATCATGACCGGCTCCCTCAAGCAAGCCAGCCGCACCGTCGTCGAGGTGACGGCGAAAGGACCGGCGGGATCGGCCACTGGCGAGATCACGATCGTCGGCGGCGATGACGCGCTCGCCCTGACGCCGCCGCTCGGCTGGAACTCCTGGAACGTCTGGGGCGGCACGGTCAGCGACGAAAAGGTCCGCGCCGCAGCGGACGCTCTGGTCAAGAGCGGACTCGCGGCGCAGGGCTACACCTACGTCAACATCGACGATGCATGGGAGGGGCCGAGAACGGCGGACGGAGAGATCACGACGAACGAGAAGTTTCCGAATATGAAAGCGCTCGCCGATTACGTGCACGCGCAAGGGCTGAAGATCGGCATCTACTCGTCGCCCGGACCGCGCACGTGCCAGCAGCGCTACGCGGGCAGCTACCAGCACGAGGCGCAGGACGCGCATTCATACGCGACGTGGGGATTCGACTACCTCAAGTACGACTGGTGCTCCTACACCGAGATCGAGCCCGACCGGAATAATCCGGCGGGACTCAAGAAGCCGTACCTGGTGATGCGCGACATCCTCAAGACGCTTGACCGCGACATCGTGTTCAGCCTCTGTCAGTACGGATGGGGCAACGTCTGGGAGTGGGGGAACGAGGTCGGTGGACATCTGTGGCGGATGACCGGCGACATCACGGATACGTGGCCGAGCATGGCGGGCATCGGGTTCGCGCAGACCGGCCGTGAGAAATTCGCGGGCCCTGGCGGCTGGAACGACACTGACATGCTGGTCGTCGGCAAGGTCGGCTGGGGACGCGAGCTCCGCGACTCGCGGCTGACGGCGAACGAGCAGCTCACGCACATCTCGCTCTGGAGTCTGCAGGCCGCACCGCTCCTCATCGGCGCCGATCTGTCGCAGATCGATGCGTTCACCGTCGATCTCCTCGGGAACTCCGAGGTACTGGCCGTGAACCAGGATCCGCTCGGACGGCCGGCCGGGCGTGTGAGCGGCGATGGCTGGTTCGAGGTCTGGGCGCGGCCACTTGCGGACGGCACGACCGCTGTCGGCCTGTTCAACCGATCGCCGGAAGCCGCACCGGTCGTGGCCAGATGGAGCGACCTGAAACTGACCGGCGCGCAGCCGGTCCGCGATCTCTGGCAGCAGAAGGACCTCGGAACCTCGAGCGACCAGCTGACCGCGACGGTGCCGCGCCACGGCGTCGTATTCGTCAGGATCGGCCGCCCCCGCCAGTAGGTCCCCTTGCTAACCGGGGGCCCATGGCGAGGATCCCCTAGGATACTGGCTCCAGCCTGACGTACCAGAGGCGGAACGCGACGCGAGTCTCGGCTGGCAGCCATGAAAACCGCGGGCCGGCCTCGTGGGCGGCGACGGTGTGCGACGCGACGAGATCGAGGCGATTGAACGTCCGCCCGGCAAGATCGTGCGGGATTCGCAACCGGTACGATCCCATGCGCGCCGGATCGCGGCCGAGTCTGATCTGCGACACGGCCTGACCGTTGAAGAACACGCTCACGCGCGGTTGCATCGACAGGTCGTCGGTCTCCGCGGGATCCATTCTGAGCGTCAGCCAGTAGTCCTTGTTGCCGGGAAGTGGAAGGCGCACGGTCGCAATTTCGCCGAGTGCCGCACGGACGTTCACAGTCTCGCCGATCTGCGGACTCGACCAGCCCGAGACGAAATACGCGGAGTCGCGGCCGCCGGTCGGGATCGTCACCGCGTCGCCGTCCGCCAGTGATTCGCGCGTGACCATGAACGGCAGCTTCTGCAGGCCGACCCAGGCGAGCGCGATCGCGGCCGTCAGTCCGGCCGTCATCATGACGCGGCGCGAGAGCTGCTTGTCCCAGACGATTCGTCGCTCGAGAGCCTGGACCAGCCAGACGCATCCCTGGACGATCGCGAACCCGGCGGCCAGGAGGTAAATGGGATACGCATGCTGGGTGAAACGCCACTCGCCGCCACCACCCACGTTCCAGGTGACCGCGTAGGGCACGACCGACGAGTAGAGGATGACGAGCAGCAACCGGCCGTCGGGCCGCCAGATCCACAGCAACAGCCCGGCGATTGAACACCAGGGCAGAATCCGCTGGAGTGTCGGCGACCATTCCCAGAATCCTTTCCACTTGACGCTGAATGGCCAGACGACGAGACCGATCGCGGCCTTGTCGATGCCGGCGACGGGACGGCGCAGGAGCTCGTCCTTCGCGTAGTCGAATGCACTGACGGACTCGTCGAGCGGCCGTCCTTCGGCCGATCGGTAATAGCGAGTGTGGTAGTTAATCGCGTAGAAGGGATCGCCGAACTCCATCGCACAGCTGGCGAGATAAGGTCCGACGAGTAGGAGCGTCACCGCACACGCGAGTACGCTCGCGCGGACGCGGAGACCTCGCTCGGTGCGCGGCGCCTCGACGACGATCCAGCAGAGCGCCGGCACGACGAACGTCAGCGCGGTGACGCGTGTGAGAGTCGCTGCCGCGGCGGCCACACCCGCCCAGATGGCAGGTGCGCGTCCCGGATCCTGACGCAGGCGCACCAGGCGCCACGCCGCGAGCGTCACGACGAGCATGAACGTGTCGTCTCGCCAGCCGTCGGGGCTCCAGCTGATGACGTCGCGCTCGATGGCGAGCCAGAAGGCGGCCAGCAGCCCGACAATCGGTGAGAAGGCGGCCGTACCGAGCAGGTAGGTCACGTAGATCGCCAGCACCGACGCCGCCGCCGAAGCAAAGCTGACGGCCACATCCCTTCCGCCAAGGAGAACGAGGAATCCTCTCGTCACCGCCGGGAACACCGGCTCGCGCACGTTGGCCTGATAGAAGCTGCGCATGTCGCGGGCGAGTGCCAGGTAGTTGAGCGGATCGCCACCGACGTAGGGATGGTCAATATGTCCCCACGGGAAGGATGACGGACGAAGCGCGCGAGCCGCCGGAACGGCGGCGCGCTCCAGCGCCTGCGCCCATGCCGGACCATCGAGCGGCCCGTATCTCGCGGACAACACGTCGATGCGAAGGAGCGCCCCGTAGAGCGTGATGACGAGCGCGGCGGTCTCCGCGAGTGCGCGCGCGGAGAATATCGTCCGTTTCACCTTCCCCGCGCTGAGCTGTGGCCTTTCGTCGATCGGCATGCGTCGGTCGTGGTCGAACCCGTGTGGCCCTCGGTGATCGCATGGTCGAGGACCGTCGAGGACGGAAGATTAGCACGTGGTCCATCGTCGCGCTGTGCCGTGACGGTGTAGAATCACCCGTCCGCAACCAAGATCCTCTTCCCGACCCCGGCGATCCGGAGCACCGACCCGGTAATACTCTCGACTCGAGCCCCGTCGATGTCGCGGATCGTTCCTTTTCCATTTCGCGAGATCGGGCGTCAACCGCGCGACGGCGGCGGCTCGCGGTCTTCGTGTGGATCGGTTTCTTCGTCGTGCTCAACGCCAACGGTCGCGAGATCGGCAACTTCGATACGCAGCCCGGCAAGTTCGCCGCGCGGGAGCTTGCTCTCAACGGCACCCTGACACTCGACCGCGTGGTCCGCGCACAGCCGCTCTACGGCGAACGCAGCGCGTTCGTCCACACCCCGGATGGACACTGGCGCAACGCCTACTCGCCGGTGCCAGTACTGGAAGCTGGAGCCGTTGGCTTCGTCCTCAGCAGACTGCACCTGCTCGACCTCGAGTCGCCGGGCGCGCCGTCGATACTCGCGAAGCTGACGGCGTCGCTGCTGATCAGCACGGCCGGGTTGTTCTGCTTTCTCGTGGCCGCACGGATCACGAGCACCGGAGGCGCGGCGCTGACCGCGGTGGGGTTCGTGCTCGGCACGGGGCTCTGGCCGACGGCGAGCCAGACGCTCTGGCAGCACGAGTCAGCGGTGGCGGCGCTGATGGCCGCGGTCTGGCTGGCAACGGGCCCGCTGCAACCTCACGAGGCGCGTCGCGTACTTTCCGTCGGCGTCCTTCTCGCCATCGCCGGTGCGTCACGCCCGCAACTTGCGCCGGAAATCGCGTGGCTGTCGCTTGCCGTGATGTGGCGCGTGCAGCCGCGGAACTGGATCGCAGGGGTTCTTCCGCTGCTGGCCGGCATGGCGATCCTGCTTGCTCTCAACTACGCATGGTTCGGCAATTTGCTGGGGGCGATGCCGATCCTGGAACAGGTCCATCCACGGATTCATGCCGTCACGTCGAGCATCGACAACGTGACGGTCGGCGCCACTGGGCTCCTGATCAGCGCGAATCGCGGTCTGCTCGTGTTCAGCCCCATCGTCCTCGTTTCGTTGCTGGGGCTGCGGCGAAAGGACGATCGGCCCTCACCAGGCGTTTCGGCTGGAGTGTGTGCGGCGGGTGCGCTCGCGCAATTTCTGTTTTACGCGCTTTACAGCGTCTGGTGGGGCGGGCACACCTACGGCCCGCGATACTGCCTCGATTTGCTTCCGCTTCTGGTTCCCGCCGCCGCCTTCGGAGTTACGCGTCTGATGACGATGCCCGCGTGGACGCGCGCGCTCGCGGTAGCGGCGCTCTGCTGGTCCGTCATCGTCTCAGCGACGGGGGCGTTCGTGTACCCGAACGACCTGTGGAACATCGATCCGCTGGACGTCGATCGACGCCACGAACGTTTGTGGGACTGGCGTGACAGTCAGATCGCGCGCTGCTGGTCACGCGGGCCATCGCCGCAGAACTTCGAACTGTTCTACGGTGACGCCTGGCGTGCAGCCAACAGGAATCCAGGAGATACGGAGAAACACTGATCAACCCGCGATGCCAGTGCCCAGAACGTTGGAACCCTCCAGCACTCTCGACCCCGGCTTCGTCGAGACATTCAACTCCGGCATCGGCGTCGTCACGAACAGGCGTCGCGCGAACCGCGCGATCCACCGGGCGCGTGCGGCCGACCTCGTGACCCGGGCGCTGTCAGTCGAGATGCCGGTGTTCGCGTACATCTGGCGATAGAGCTTCGAGATCAGCAGGAACGCCACACGGGCTTTCAGCGATCGAACGCAGGTCGAGCGCGTCCAGATCCGCGCGAACGTGTAGAACGCATCCCACGTGCCTTGCGTACGCTGCCGGATCTCGTCGGCCGACATGAGCGGGTGCGGGATGTAGACCTTCGGACGTCTGGAGTGAGGGATCAGCCAATAACGTGACAGCGGCACGCCATCCACGGACGCTTCGTTCGCTGTGTCGCGTTCCCATTTCGTGAAGTCCACGGTGCCGGGAAATGGCGTCAACATCACGAACTGCGCGAAGGACACGCCCGACCGTTGCGCGAGATCGACGGTCGCGTGGAACGTCTCGGGAGTGTCGGTCGGCAGCCCGAAGATGAACGACCCCAGAACGTGAACGTCGTGACGTCTGAACGCCTGCAGGCGGCTCACGAGCGCCTCTCCGGCGTCGTTGAAGTTCTTGAAGACCGCCTTGAGCCCTTCGGGCGTCACCGATTCCACCCCCACCAGCGCCCCGCGAATGCGCGCGCGTCGCATCGCCCTGAGGAACTCGGGATCTTCGGCAGCCTCCATCGTGATCTGCGTGTAGAACACGACGTCGTCGGGCAGCCGTTCGAGCGCTGCCATCAGCTCGAATCGCTCCTCGCGCAAGGCCGTGAGGTTGGCGAGGGGTGCCGGATCGCTCTTCCGCTTCGCCGCCGCGAGATCATCGAGCGTCACCGGGTAAAAGTTGTCGTCGGCGAGCAGGATGAAGCGAAAACCGAGCCGCCGCAGCGCGACGACCTCCTGAACGACGTCGTCGACGCCGCGCTGGCGGGGTTTCTGCCCATCGGTGCGCCAGACGGAGCAGAACGAACAGTGCTTGGGACAGCCGCGAACCGTCTGGACCGATCCCCACATGTATCGGTCGGTGGGCAGGAGATCCCAGCGCGCGGGCATGAAAGAGCTCCCGTCGACGCGGCCTCCTTCGTATTGCGCCTGTGGGGTCCCGGCTGCGCAGTCGTCGATCACTCGCGCCCAGATCAGATCGCCGTCGCCCCGGACGACAGCGTGCGCCTGTCCGTGCTCTCGCGCTTCGTCTGGAAAGAGCGTGGCGTGTATGCCGCCGAACACGACGAACGCACCCCGCTCGCGGGCGAGGCGTCCGAGTGCGTAGCCGCGCAGCGCGTTCGACGTGTGGATGCCGATTCCGACCACGTCTCCTGCATTCACGGTCAACGGATCGAAGGGATCGAGGGTCTCGTCGACGATGCACGGATCGCCGTAACGGGGAGGCGTCGCGGCGGCGAGCACGTACATCCATCGCGGCGTGATGACCGATATGCCGAACGAGAGGTCGCTGGGGTTGACGAGGTGTATGCGCATCGATTCGTGACTCTGTGCAGCTGAGCAGACGACGACCGCTCAGACAGATCTCCGGCCGTTCGTCCCGTGTGCTGGAACCCGCTAAATCGTCGATCGCCTGAGTGCTTACTCTTTGGGTTTGTTCGAACCACCGGGTACGAAAGCCCCGGCGACCGACTTGCTCACGCGCGTGAAGAAACCTGCCGTGGCAACCGCGGCCTTCTGCGATCCGCGGCCCACAGCGACCCCGGTGTCTGCCGCCGCCCCCCAGGGCGTCTGGGAACGCTGGCCCTGCTTCGCCTCGCTGGTCGGGAACTCGGGTGAAAAGTAAACGCTCCGCGCAAGCTCGAGGCGCGTGAGCGGTTCGGCCACTACGCTCGCAACACGCGGCTGCTCCTGAGAGCCGGCTGCGGACGTCGGCGCCGGCTGCGTGGCGGATTGCCCCGGTTTCGCATCAGGGCGTTGCTCGAACGTCGACGACGAATGAACGGACGGAGTGGCGATCGCCTGACGACGTCCGCTGCTAGCACCTGCGCGCCCTGACTCGAGAGGCCGCGAGTTCTTCGGCTGGGGTGCCGACGAGACGGTATCGTTCGAGTCGCCTCCCGTGCCCGTCGAATCTGCAGCAACACCGGGGATCACCGTCGCGGCCGGCGCCATCAGCGGTTGGGCGAGACCGACGAGCTCGATGTTGGCCACGGTAGCCGTCGTCAACACGACGAGCGCCGCACCAAGCGAGCCGGCGAGCCGCAATCCGCTTGTTTCCTGACGCCGTACGTCGAGCAACCGATGAATGCGCGTAGTGAGCTGCGGCGTCGAGAGGGCCGCGGGTGCGGGAAGCCGCTCAGCGTGAGGCCCGGCGATCGTCCCGAGCTTCAGCAGGCACGCGGCATACTGCTTCCTCGAGCCGACGATCGTGACGACGCGATCGTCGCAGGCGGCCTCGCGTTCCAGGCGAAGCTGACGGCCGACCCACCAGATCGCCGGATGTCCGCCGAAGACCGCGAGGATCAGACGCTCGATCGCGTTGAGGCTGTGGTCGCGCCGTTTGATGTGCGCCCATTCGTGCATGACGATCTGATCGAGCTCCGCGTCGTCCAATGCCCTCGCGAGCAACGGGTTGACCGCAATCACCGGTGACCAGACACCGAGCACGGCCGCCGATCGCACGTCGTTCGACAGCATCAGTCGAGCACTGTCAGTCCCACGAATGGCGTTCCAATGTCGAAGCGCGAGCTCGCGGCGGGCCGGGAAGGGCAAACACGCCCGCTTCGCCCGGCTCACGCGAACGAGCGAGATGGCGACGCGGATGATCGCGATCAGGCTCGCAGCGGCCCAGAGCGCGATCACGATGGGCGTCGTGGCTTGTGCCCCCTCTGGCAGCGGCATCGGCGCGGGTGCCGCCGCGTCGGGCGTGACGCGGTCAACGATCTCGAAGCTGCCGAACCAGATGGTGAGGACCGGTGCGATCAGGATCGCAGCGAGCGCGAGCCACCACAGGCGGAATCGAAGGTTGGCGGCCAACCGGGGGCCGCACACCATGACGAACGCGCTCAGGGCAAGCGCCGGCAGGATTCCCTGCCACAGCCAGTTCAGCAACGCGTCCACGTCACCATCCTCTCAGGCATCCTCGATGAGCTTCTTGAGCTGCTTCAGCTCGGCCGGATCGATCTGTTCGTCCTCGAGCACGTTCAAAACCAGCAGGCTCGGCGAGTTGTCGAACAGACGCGACACCAGGTGTTTGAGCGCCCGGCGACGGGCCTGCTTCGCGTCGATCACCGCGCGGTAAATGAACGCGCGGCCTACTTTCTCATGCTTCGCGTACCCTTTCTCCTCCAAAATCCGCATCATCGTCTGCACGGTGCTGTAGGTGAGCGGGCGCTTGGTTCGCACGGCCGCCAGCACGTCGGCGACTGTGGCGGCCTCACGCTCCCACAAAACGGCCATCAGCCGGGCCTCGGCATCGGTCAGAGTCGGTGTTGCTTTACGTGCCATTGGTCGATCTCTTAACCTCTTAACCTCTTAACGAATTCAGATTTCAGCATGCACACTGTAAACGCGTCGTTCCGTCCTGTCAATGAAAGAATTAAGAGTTCGCGAGACGGCCGGGCCGCGGCCCCTCCTCAAAATGGCCGATCGCGGGGACGGCGTTCAACAGGAGCTGACGGGCTCAGGGCGCCGCCCGGATGCGCACGACGTGCAACCCGAGAAGGATCAGGTCCGCGATCAGCAACGCGGCCAGCCCCACAGCAAGTGAATCTGCGCGGGACGACAGGACGCCGACGAGCCACGGGATCGTCGCGCCACCGATGCCTCCAAACGCGACGAGCGGGCCGGCAATCCTGCCTGGGAGTTCGCGCGTCATCGATGCAACGGTCACCGGGAACACCACCGACAGCCCCAGCCCGCCTACGAGCGCAGCGACGGTCACCATTGCGGGCCGAGTCGCCGCGAGGAGCCCGACCACGCAGCATGCGGCGAGCACGAGACCGGCAAGCGCGGCGCGATCTTCTCTGCGACGTTCGAGGTGCGTCGACCCGAGCGCGCGTCCGCCGGTCAGCCCGCCCCAGAACGCGATGCTCGCGGAGACCCACTGAATGGCCGGGCCGCCGGCGCTCATCCGACGCGCATGCTCAGGCATCCAGCCCCCCAGTGACGTCTCGATGCCGGTGTAGATCAGAAGCGAGAAACCGAACAGGGCCGCACGTCCGAAGGGCGCACGACGAGGACCGCTGCGCGTGTCGGGCTCCGCGACTCGGGGGAGCGTGACGCCAAAGGTGGCCAAGGCGGTCACACCGCAGAGTACCGCGAGTACCGGTAGCGTCGCGTTCGGAGCCGGACTCAGCGCGCCGACGACCAGTGGCCACGTCGTCGCGCCAAGACCCCACGAGAGATTGACGAGCGACAACGACGCCGCGGCGCGTTCCGGCTCGAGCCTCGCGGCCAGCAGGTTCGTCGTCGGGACCACGCAGCCCATTCCCAGCCCGGCGATCGCCGCCCCTGTGACCGCGGTCGCAAATCCCGCGATCCCCAGGGCCAGCACGCCGCCAGCCATCAGCCCGAAACCCAGGGCAAGGGTCCACCCTTCGCGGAATCTCTCGACGAGCAGCCCGCTTGACGCGCCAGCCACGAGCGCACCGGCGAACTGCGCGGTGAAGAGCGACCCGGCCTCCGCATCCGATATGCCCCACTTGAGCGAGAGCCATGGCAGAAGCGGGCCCAGCATCGTCGTGACCATACCGGTAACAACGAAGCCCGCGTTGAGAAGCCAGACCGCGGCCGTGCGAGAGACGGGGCTGGTCACCGGCGCCGCGCCGACGTGCCGCGGACGATCAGCTCCGGCTGGACTCTGAGGACGCGCGGATACGAACTGCCGTTGTTCGATTCGATGCGTGCGACGAGCGTGCGCGCGGCCAGCTCGCCCATCTCGCGAAGCGGCTGTCGGACGGTCGTGAGGCCGGGGTTCTGGTACGCGGCACTCTGGATGTCATCGAAGCCGATGACGGACACGTCCTCTGGGACGCGGAGACCGTGTTCGCGCAGGGCGCCGATCGCGCCAATCGCGGAGATGTCATTGAATGAGAAGAGCGCGGTGAACGGGCGGCCGGTCGCCAGGAGCTGTCGAGCGGCGGCCTGACCGAGATCGGGCCACGGACTGTCGCCGTCGAGCTGAACGGTAAGCTTCAAATCGATCCGGAGCCGAAGCGAGGCTGCGGCCTTCCGGATTGCGTTCCAGCGAACGAGCGTGTCTGAGCTGAACGGCTGCCCCTTGATCACCGCAATCGCGCGGTGGCCGAGCTTCGACAGATGCGTGAGCGCCACACGCGCCGCGCGATCGTGGTCGAGTGTAATGTTTGTGACGCCTGCGGTCCTCGAGTGTCCAGAGACCGACACGACAGGGATGCTGAGTTTGTGTCGGCAGGGCGTATCGACGGCGATGATCCCGTCCACGGAACGCTCGAGCATCAACTTCGGGTACTCATCGATGAGATCGTCACGATGACGATGACTGGTGATGAAGTAGAGGTAGCCGTCCTGCAGCAGACGGTCCTCGATGCCGCTCATGACGAGCGAGGCATAGCCCTCGCTGATCTCGGGAACCATCACGCCGACCGTGAAACTCCGCCGCCGGCGCAGGGATCGCGCGAGGTTGTTGGGCCGGTAGTGGAAATCGGCGCGCGGCCTCGAGGATCCGCTCCTGCGTCGCGCGGGGAATCGCGCGGGCTCCGGCCGCACGGTTGAGCACGAGCGAGATCGACGCCGGCGAGAGTTCGAGATGGTCCGCCAGCGTGCGTAACGTGGCGCGGGGCGCCGCCAAGGGTGCTTCGCGTGACCGCGACCGCGGCATGGGGCCGTAGTCTGGCATACTGCGTGCTGAGCGACCAGCCGGAGGAGCGTCCCAGTCTTGCCGCGTCGGTTCTTTTTCCTTGACGATTGCTCCTGCCAGAGCTACTTCGTGTCGACTGCTAAAACGTTTGAGCAAGGCCGCCGGGGTGACGGCGGAAGGAGGCTCCGATGATCGGTCGGGCAACACGGTTGACGGCGTGGCTTGCAATCGCGGGGTTCGTCCTCGGCGCTCCCGCGTTCGCGTCTGCGCAAGGCACGACCGCCACCATCCAGGGAACCGTCGTGGATGACACGGGGCCGCTCCCGGGTGCCATCATCACCGCGAAAGACACGCAGAGCGGTTTCACGCACGAAGCCGTCAGCGACGCGCAGGGCGCGTTCACGCTTTCAGGGCTTCGGCCGGCGACGTACGAGATCACCGTTGCCATGCAGCAGTACAAGCCACAGGCCAAGACGGTCCAGGTGCTCGTCGGCCAGACCGTCACTGCGAATTTCAAAATCGGTCCCGACGTGCTCTACACCGAGCAGGTGCAGGTCGTGGCCAGCTCACGGCTCGTGGAAACCCGGACGTCGGAGGTCTCCACCAACGTGACCACCGAACAGGTCCGCTACCTCCCGCAGAATCAGCGCAACTTCCTCAACTTCGCCGCGCTCGCTCCCGGTGCGCGGGTATCGAACGACGAGACGCGGAAACAGGTCACGGGAGGCGGGCTGGACGCGACGCAGATCAACGTGTTCATCGACGGCGTCAGCTACAAGAACGACGTCCTCGACGGCGGCGTCGTCGGCCAGGACTCGAGCCGCGGATCCCCGTTCCCACAAGCCGCCGTGCAGGAGTTCCAGGTGCTGACCCAGAACTACAAGGCGGAGCACGAAAAGGCCTCGAGCCTCGTGATCAGCGCGGTGACGAAGAGCGGAGGCAATCTCTGGTCGGGCGAAGGATTCCTCTTCTATCAGAACAAGAACCTCGTGGCGGACGAGTACTTCGCTAAGCAGCGTGGGGATCCCAAACCGACGTACGAGAGGTTCCAGCCCGGGCTGTCGGTCGGCGGCCCGATCATCAAGGATCACCTGCAGGTGTTCGGATCGTACGAAGAGAACCGGCAGGACCGCGACAACCGCGTGTTCCTCGGTGGCACGACGGCCCCGCCCAGCCTGAATTTCGATCAGTACGTCGGCACCTTCCTCAGCCCGTTCCGCGAGAAGCTCTTTTTCGGCAAGGTGTCGTCACAGCCGCGACCGGGTCAGGCACTCGACGTGAGCTACAGCTTCAGGAACGAGACCGACATCCGCAGCTTCGGCGATCAGGTGAGCTTCCAGTCCGCCGAAAACGTGCGCAACCGCGTGGACTCGGTGCTTGGCCGCTACATGATTCCCGGTTCGAACTGGTTGAACGAAGCTACGGTGACGTGGCAGCGATCGAACTGGAACCCCGAGCCCGAAGACATCACCGACGTCGGACTCGACTACCAGGGCATCATCAGAATCGGCGGACGTGACACGACGCAGGACTTCGTGCAGGAGCGGCTCGCGCTCCGCGACGACTACACGCACTTCTACACCTGGCGAGGCACACACAGCGTCAAGTCCGGTCTCGTCTTCAGCTTCCTGAACTACGACGTGACCAAGCTCCTGACGGGTAATCCGGTATTCCGGTTCCGATCGGATGAGAGCTTCGCGTTTCCCTTCGAAGCAGCGTACGGCGTAGGGAACCCGGATCTCAGCACGAAGAACCGGCAGTTCGGTCTCTACGTTCAGGACGATTGGACCGTGTCCTCGCGCGTCACGATCAACGCCGGCATTCGCTGGGACTACGAGTCGGACATGCTGAACAACGACTACGTCACGCCCGCGGACGTTCGCGCGGCGGTGGCGCCGTTTGTGGACGGCAGCCGGTACTTCACCGACGGGAGCGATCGGCCGCCGTTCTACGGGGCGTGGCAACCGCGAGTCGGGATCTCGTACGACCTGAGCGGCGCCGGCCGCCACGTGATCTCCGCCGGCTACGGGCGCTACTACGATCGAGTCTTCTACAACGCGGGGCTCGACGAGAAGTTCCGCCTCCAGTACGCCACCCGAACGTTCCGTTTCTCGACCGACGGCGCACCGCGCGATGGTAACCCCACGATCATCTGGAACCCGTCGTATCTGAGCAAGGCTGGCCTCGACCAGCTGATCGCGAACGGCACCGCGCCAGCGCCGGAAGTGTTCCTCATCGACAACAACACGGAGCCACCCGTTTCCGATCAGTTCAACGTCGGCGCGAGGTCGAGCGTCCACGGCATCCTGTTCAGCGCAAACTACGCGGGCATCCGCGCGCGGAACGGCTTCACGTTCCTGTTCGGCAACCGCCGGCCCGACGGCACATGCTGTGTCCCGGTGGGCAATAACTTCAGCAACATCCTGGTGTCGACCGACGCGAAGAAGAACTGGTTCGACGCGCTGTATCTCGTCGCCGAGCGGCCCTTCGATCACCACTGGGGCTTCCGCGTGAATTACACGCTCGGCAAGGCCGAAGCCATCGGCGGCGATCTCTTCAGCCTCGACTATCCGACCGTCGAGGCCTATCCGCGTCATCCGTCGGCCACCGACGAGCGTCACCGAATCATTGCCACCGGGATCGTCGGGATCCCGTGGGACTTCGTGTTGAGCACGTTCGTCACGCTCGGATCGGGCCTGGGGTACAACATCAACGACAACTCACAGGGATCGGGGATCAACCAACGTCAGATCCTCCTCTACGGCGGCCGGCCGCCGGACACGTTCAACAACAAGAGCGTGGACCTGCGGATCGAGAAGATCTTCCAGTTCCCGCAGCGGCAGCAGGCGTCGATCGCCTTCGAAGCCTTCAACATCTTCAACTCGACCAACTTCGGCTGTTACGACGGGTTCATCCCGGCGCCGCCGTCGACGAACCCGAAATTCGGACAGCCGTCGTGTACCGTCGACAACAGCAGCCGCCGCCTCCAGTTCGGCGTCCGGTATTCGTTCTGAACGTCGACCAGAAGCGGCAGGTGGGACGACGTTATCTCGGTCGTCCACCTGCCGCCGCGATTGGTCCCTTGACGCTTTGCTATTTGCCATTTCTGCCGGTGGCCAACCGACTCTCCCATCTTTTCGTGATCTCCACCGTTGTGGTCGGTCTGCTCGCCGCGACGCCGGCGGCACGCGCACCGGCGCAGGACGAAGCGCGCCGCATCGAGGCGCTGCTGTCGCAGATGACGATCGAAGAGAAGTTCGGCCAGCTGCAGCAGCTCGACGGACTTGCCGAAGGAGCCTTCAGACCTGAGCACGTCGAGCTCGCACGAAAGGGGCTGCTCGGATCGACGCTGAACGTGCGCGGCGTGGCGAACGTCAACGCGCTGCAGAAGGTCGCGGTCGAGGAATCGCGATTGAAGATTCCGTTGATCTTCGCCTTCGACGTCATCCACGGCTACCGGACGATCTTCCCGATTCCGCTAGGCGAGGCCGCGAGCTGGGATCCGGCAGCGGCGGAGCGTTCGGCGGCCATCGCGGCGGCTGAAGCCCGCGCGGCCGGCCTGCATTGGACGTTTGCGCCAATGGTCGACATCGCGCGCGATGCCCGGTGGGGGCGGATCGCCGAGGGAGCGGGCGAGGATCCCTTCCTCGGCGCGGCCCTGGCTCGCGCCCGCGTGCGCGGCTTTCAGGGCGACGACTACAGCCGTCCGGACAAGATTGTCGCGTGCGCGAAGCACTGGGTCGCATACGGCGCCGCCGAAGCCGGACGGGACTACAACTCCGTGGACATGTCGGAGCGCACGCTCCGCTCGATCTACCTCCCGCCCTTCAAAGCGGCACGCGATGCCGGCGTCGGCACGTTCATGAGCGCGTTCAACGATCTGAACGGAATCCCGGCATCCGGCAACCGCTTCACACTGACCGGGATCCTGCGCGGCGAGTGGAAATTCGACGGGATGGTCGTCTCCGACTACACCTCGGTTGCGGAACTCATCAAGCATGGCTTCGCCGCTGATGCCGCGGACGCCGCCAGGCTTGCGCTCTCTGCGGGCGTGGACATGGAGATGGTGAGCCGCTCGTTCGTCACCGCTGGCCCGCGACTCGTAAAAGACGGCAAGCTGCCGATCGCCGTCGTCGACGAAGCCGTTCGGCGAGTATTGCGGATCAAGATTCGCGCGGGTGTCTTCGACCGTCCGTACGCGGACGCGGAGCGCGAGCGCACCTCGCTCCTGACGTCAGCGTCGCGTCAGACCGCGCGCGAGATTGCCGCGCGATCGATGGTCCTGCTCCGCAATGAACGGGTCCTGCCACTCGATCCCGGCCTCCGGCGTCTCGCGGTGATCGGTCCTCTCGCCGACAGCGCAACGGAGATGCTGGGCAACTGGACCGGCGATGGGCGGAAGGAAGACGCGGTCACGGTGCTTGCCGGTCTCAAGGCTGCCGTTTCGAAGGAAACCGAAGTGACCCACGTACCCGGCGTCGCGATTGACGTCGCCCGCCTGACGAGCGACGACGGATCTGACGCCGGCGATCGGGAAGGCATTGCGCGCGCGGTCAGCGCCGCGCAGTCAGCGGACGCGACCGTGCTGGTGATCGGAGAAACCGGCGCGATGACCGGCGAGGCCTCGTCACGTGCGTCGCTCGATTTGCCCGGCAACCAGCTCGCGCTCGCGAGAGAAGTCATTGCGACCGGGAAACCTGTCGCGGTGGTGCTCTTCAACGGGCGTCCGCTGAGCGTGCCCTGGCTGGCCGAGCACGCGCCGGCGATCGTCGAAGCGTGGTTCCCGGGGACCGAAGGTGGCCATGCCGTCGCGGACGTCTTGTTCGGGCAGGTCAATCCTGGCGGCAAACTGCCGGTCACCTTCCCGCGTACAGTCGGTCAAGCGCCGATCTACTACAACCACAAGAGCACGGGCCGGCCACCCGACGCGAAGGAGAAGTACACGTCCAAGTACCTCGACGTGCCATTCACGCCGCTCTTCCCGTTCGGGTTCGGTCTCAGTTACACCACGTTCTCGCTGACCGATCTGCGTCTGAGCGCGCCGCACGTGAAACCGGATGGATCGCTGACCGTCTCCGTCGAGGTCGGAAACACCGGGACCCGCCGCGGTGACGAGGTCGTCCAGTTGTACGTGCAGGATATCGTCGCCAGCGTCACGCGACCTGTGCAGGAGTTGAAAGGCTTCCAGCGCGTGACCCTCGAGCCTGGCGAGCGCCGACGCGTGGAGTTCGCGCTCGGCCCGTCCGAACTGGGCTTCTACGACGCGGACATGAAATGGATCGTCGAGCCGGGTCAGTTCCGCGTGCGCATCGCCAACAGCTCCGAGGGGGGACTCACCGGCGCCTTCGAGGTACGTCCGTGACCGCTCGTCGCCGTGCGCTTGTCGCCTTCACGGCAATCCTCCTCTCACTGACGGCGTCGGCGACCAACGCCCAACGCGCAACGCTGTCAACGGATGACCACGCGTTCCTCGAGGATCTGTCAAAGCGATCGTTCATGTTCTTTTGGGAGCAGGCCAATCCGCGGACGGGCATCGCTCGCGATCGGTCGAAAACGGACGGCACGCCGAGTCCGAACGCGATAGAGATCGGCAGCATCGCGTCGGTCGGGTTCGGTCTTTCGGGCCTCTGCATCGCAGCCGAGCGAGGCTGGCTGCCGAAAGAACAGGTTCTCGAACGGGCGCGCACGACGCTGCGTTTCTTCGCCGAAAGCATGCCGCAGGAGCACGGCTGGTACTATCACTTCGTCAACCTCAACACCGGAGCGCGCGAGTGGCAGAGTGAACTCTCGTCGATCGACACGGCCCTGCTCCTCGGCGGTGTGCTCACCGCACGCGGCTGCTTCGCCGGCGATGCCGATGTCGTCCGCTACGCTGACACGATCTATCGGCGAGTGGACTTCTCGTGGATGCTTGCCGGCGATCCGGCGATTCTCTCGCACGGCTGGAAACCCGAGTCCGGATTCCTGAAAGGGCGATGGGATCACTACTGCGAGCTGATGATTCTCTATCTGCTCGGCATCGGGTCCCCGACGCACCCGATTCCATCGGCATCCTGGCGGGCGTGGACCCGGCCGACGATGACGTTTCAGCAGTACACCTACGTCAGCGCTGCTGATCCGCTGTTCGTGCATCAGTACTCCCACGCGTGGATCGATTTCCGCGGACGGCGCGAGCGTGACGCACCTCACACCGACTGGTTCGAGAACTCCGTGATCGCAACGCGCGCGCACAAAGCGTTCTGTGTGAGCCTGTCGAAAGAGTTCCTGGGCTTCAGCGATACCGTGTGGGGGATCACGGCCTCGGACAGTCGTAAGGGCTACATCGCGTGGGGCGGGCCGCCGCGCCACAAGGAGATCGACGGCAGCGTCGTCCCCGCGGCTGCTGGAGGGTCGCTGATGTTCGCGTCTGACATCACGGTCCCCGCCCTGAAGGACATGAAGCGGAAATTCGGCGATCGGATCTATGGTCGGTACGGTTTCACGGACGCCTTCCACCCGACCGACGACTGGGTCAACCCCGACGTTATCGGCATTGACCTCGGGATTATACTTTTGAGCGCCGAAAACCTTCGGACCGGCCAGGTCTGGAACTGGTTCATGATGAACCCCGAGATCCCTCTCGCGCTCGACCGCGCCGGCGTTATGCGGCAATGATCTCCCTGCTCGCGCCCCTCTCAGGCGTGATCGTCCCGCTGGATCAGGTGCCGGACCCGGTATTTGCTGAGCGCACGGTCGGCGACGGTATCGCGATCGATCCCACCAGCCAGACGCTTCTTGCACCCTGTGACGGCCGCGTCATTCAGGTGCACCGCGCGGGGCACGCCGTCACGATCGAAGCGAGCGGGCTCGAGATCCTTATGCATATCGGTCTCGACACAGTGGCGCTCAAGGGTCAGGGTTTCACCCCGAAGGTCACGGCTGGCGCCGTCGTCAAAGCGGGCGATCCGCTGATCGCGTTCGACGCGGACTTCATCGCCACGCACGCGCGCAGCCTCCTGACCGAGGTGATCGTCACGAGCATGGACCGCGTGGCGTCGGTTCAACCTCGAACGGGCAGCGTGACCGCGGGTCGTGACGTGCTGATCTCGATTGCGCTGCGCGGCGACGCACCAGCGGCGGCCGTCGAATCGGGTACCGCCGTCGTGTCCGCACCCGTTATAGTCGGCGTGCCAACCGGCCTCCACGCGCGCCCCGCCGCGCTCATCGCAGCGCGCGCCCGGCAGTTCACGTCGGACATCCGCATCGTCAAGAACGAACAGGAGGCCAACGCCCGCAGCGTGGTGTCGATCATGGCGCTCGACGTGGCAGGCGGCGATACGGTTCGGGTCTCGGCCCGTGGTTACGACGCGGCGCAAGCGGCGACAGCACTGTCTGAAATGCTCGCGACGTCTCTGAACGAGTCGGATACGGGCGCCACGCCCGCCGCAGCGTCGCTCGGCGGGCCCGCTTCGGTTTCCGCGCCTGGCCCGTCAGCCGACGGACATCTCCGCGGGGTCCCTGCGTCGCCCGGCATTGCTATCGGCGCAGCGTTCCAACTTCGTCAGAACGAGGTGGTTGTCGAGGAGCGGGCGGCGGATCCGAATCACGAACGGCGATCGCTCGACGCCGCGCTCGCCTCGGCGCACGTCCAGCTCGAAGCGCTGCAGGCGCGCATGGCCGGCGACACCGAGCGCGCCGCCATCTTCGCGGCCCACCAGGAACTACTCGAGGATCCGGAGGTCGTGGACGCGGCGACCGAACGCATCCGAAACGGCGCCAGCGCCGCGTTCGCCTGGCAGCAGGCGTACTTGAAACAAGCCGATCGGCTGTTCGGGTTGCGCAACCCTGTGCTGGCCGGCCGGGCGGCGGATCTCAAGGATGTCGGCCGGCGTGTGCTGCACCTGCTCATCGGACACGAAGCCAAATCGGTCGATCTCCCGCCGGACGCGGTTTTGATTGCCGAGGATCTTGCGCCTTCGGAGACGGCGTCGCTGGACCGATCTCGCGTCCGAGGGTTCTGCACGACCATGGGCAGCGCGACCTCGCACGTCGCCATCCTGGCGCGGGCGCTGGCGATTCCGGCCGTCGCGGGCATCGATCCCCGCGCGCTCGATGTCGCATCAGGGGCGCGGGTCGTCCTCGACGGCGATGCCGGGATTCTGCAACTCGATCCGTCCGCGCAAGACGAGCGTCGAGTCTCGGAGCGTCAGGCGGCCGCCGAATCACGGCGATCGGCCGACCTGGCGTCGGCTGCAGCGCCGGCGATCACGACCGACGGTCACCGCGTCGAAGTGGTTGCGAATATCGGCGCCGAGGACGAAGCGCGGCGCGTGCCCGAGGTGGGTGGCGAAGGGGTCGGTCTTCTGCGCACCGAGTTCCTCTTCATGGATCGTCGCACCCCGCCGGACGAGAACGAGCAGGCCCGTACCTATGAGGCCATGGCGATGGCGCTCGGTCCTTCGCGCATCCTCGTGATCAGGACGCTCGATGTCGGCGGCGACAAGCCGCTTCCGTATCTGCCGATCGGGCCCGAACCGAACCCGTTTCTCGGCGAGCGGGGCATACGGCTCATGCACACGAGACCCGAGATCTTTCGGGCGCAGGTTCGGGCGATCCTGCGCGCGTCGTTCAAGGGAAAGATCGCGATCATGTTCCCGATGATCGCCACCCGGGCGGAGTGGCGGGAAGCCAGAGCGGCGGTCGAACAGGAGCGGGCGTCGATCGGCGCCCCCCCTGTGCAGATCGGAATCATGGTCGAGACCGCGGCCGCGGCGTTGATGGCCGATCGGTTCGCCGAGGAGGCGGACTTTTTCTCGATCGGCACGAACGACCTGACCCAGTACACGCTCGCGATGGATCGGTCGAACCCGAAACTGGCGCCGCAGGTGGACGCGCTGCACCCGTCGGTGCTGCGACTGATCGACCTGACGGTTACGGGCGCGCACGCGCACCAGCGGTGGGTGGGTGTCTGTGGCGCGCTGGCCGGCGATCCGCAGGCCGTCCCGATCCTCATCGGCCTTGGCGTCGACGAATTGAGCGTCAGTGTGCCCGCTGTACCCGCCGTCAAGGCGCAGATTCGCACGCTGTCGTATGACGCGTGCCGGGCGGCCGCCAACGCGGCGTTGAACGCCGGTGACGCGGATGAAGTTCGACAACTGAGTTCCAACTCCCAACCTCGGGCCTGAATTCCAACTCCGGACTGTTCCTATGTCTCAATGGTTTGCGTGGCTGCAGAAAATCGGCAAATCGTTGATGCTGCCGGTCTCGGTGCTGCCGGTCGCGGGCATTCTGCTTGGCGTCGGCAGCGCGAAATTCAGCTGGCTGCCGTCGGGCCTCTCGAACATCATGGCGCAGTCGGGGGGCGCGGTTTTCAGCAACCTGCCGCTCATCTTCGCGATCGGCGTGGCGCTCGGCATCACCAACAACGACGGTGTCTCGGCGCTGGCCAGCGTCGTCGGTTACGCAGTCATGCTGGCCACGATGGGCGTCATGGCGCCGCTGCTCGGATACGAGCCGCGCACGATCATGGGCATCCCGTCGATCGAAACCGGGGTTTTCGGCGGCATCCTGATCGGTGCGATTGCCGGCATTCTCTTCAACCGCTTCTACCGCATACAGCTGCCGCCGTATCTCGGCTTCTTCGCCGGCAAGCGAGCGGTGCCGATCCTCACGGCGTGCGCCGCCGTCGTCACCGGTATCGTGCTCAGCCTGATCTGGCCGCCGATTGGCGCCGCGATCGACCGCTTTTCGCGTTGGGCCGCTTCGGGCAATCCCGCGCTGGCCTTCGCGCTCTACGGGGTCGTCGAACGCGCACTGATCCCGTTCGGCCTGCATCACATCTGGAACGTGCCGTTCTTCTTCGAGGTCGGGCAGTACGTCGATCCGTCCACAGGAAAGATCATCCGCGGCGAGATTTACCGCTACACCGCCGGCGATCCAACCGCGGGACACCTCGCCGGTGGATATCTCTTCAAGATGTGGGGTCTGCCCGCCGCGGCATTGGCGATCTGGCGCTGCGCCCGGCCCGAGAACCGCGCCAGGATCGGCGGCATCATGATCTCGGCGGCGCTGACGTCGTTTCTCACCGGGATCACGGAACCCATCGAGTTTTCGTTTCTTTTCGTCGCGCCGCAGCTCTACGCCCTTCATGCGCTCCTCGCCGGCGTCGCCTACTTCACCTGCATCGAGCTCGGCATCCGCCACAGCACGACGTTCTCGCACGGCCTCATCGACTACGTCGTGCTCTTCTCCAATTCGACTCGAGGGCTCTGGTATCTCTGGCTCGGGCCGCTGTGGGCGCTGATGTACTACGGGATCTTTCACGCCTTGATTCTGCGGCTCGATCTGAAGACGCCAGGACGCGAGGTGGAGGAAGAGCCGGTCGCAGCAGTTGCCACGGCGCAGGGATCGCTGGCCCACGATCTGGTGATGGCATTCGGCGGCGCAGACAACATTCGGAGCCTCGACGCGTGCATCACGCGACTGCGTGTCGAGCTGCACGATACGTCGCGCGCGAGCGCCGAACGACTCAAAGCCCTGGGCGCGACCGGGGTGATGAAAGTCGGCCAGGGGATGCAGGCAATCTTCGGCACTCGCTCCGAGAACCTCAAGACCGACATGGAGGAGTACATGCGGTCGAGCGGCGCGCGCATCGAGCAACCCTTGGCGCCGCCTTCAATACCGGTCGCACAGGCTCGTGTGCCGGTTGCCGTCGCGGCTGACGTCCGCACCCGCGCCGCCGCAATGACCCGTGCGCTCGGAGGCAGACAGAACATCGTGAGCATCGAGCCCGTGGCCGTCACCCGCCTTCGCGTTCAGGTCGGGCGCGCCGCGGCCGTCGACGACGCCGCGCTGAGCGCGGCGGGGGCACTCAGCGTTCAACGGATCAAGGACGACCTGCTCCACGTCATCGTCGGGACGACGGCCGACCAATACGCGGCGGCGATGGCTCAGCCCTGACCCGGGCTGGCGGCTTACGGCAGAGTGGGGTACAGGAGACCCTTGTGCCCCTTCTGACCGCCTGAGCTCCTGTCACTCACCTCAATTCCATTCCTCGGGTCATTCCGTGCAGATCCGCCACCGCGAACCGGTGACAGCGCGAGCCTAAATCGCTACGGTATACGAGCCGTCTTTCAGGAGGAAAACTGCGATGACTCTGAAGTCTCTCACCGCCGTCTGCACGACGCTGACCCTCGCCATTGGAGCGACCGTCTATCTCGCCGCGCAGGATGCCCAGGCGGAGAAAACCCTCATCGCGAACGAACGCGCCGTCAACCAGGCGGTCGCCAAGGGAGACCTCGCCACCTTCAAGCAGCATGTCGCGGCCGAAGGCTGGTCGATGGACGGGATGTCCGGACGCATGTCGGTCGCGGACTTCGTCAAGCTGTTTCCGCAGATGACCAAGGACATGAAGATCGAGTCGTGGGACATCTCGGACTTCAAGACGGTGTGGGTCGATGCGAACTGCGCGGTCCTCACCTACAAGTGGACCGGCAAGGGCATGTATCAAGGGCAACCCATTCCGAGCCCGACCTGGTCGTCGACGGTGTGGACGAAGCGTAACGGTAAGTGGACCGCCGTCTTCCATCAAGAGTCAGCCGGCGCGCCGGCGCCGGCCGGCAAGTAAGCCACCGAGCTCGGAGGCACGCGCGAGGAGGTCCCGATGGGCGGTTGGATCTATGTCGTGGCGGTCGTGGTCGTGGTCGCCGCCGTCAGCTACTTTCTGACGACACAGGGGTCGAAGACGAGTGACGGCGCCCCGATGCCGGACCGTTGGCGCCGCGTACTCGTCGTCTATCTGCTGAGCGTCGGGTTCGTGCTGATGTTCATGCTGGTCTCGCTGACGTCGGTCGAATTTCCCAACACGCTGGTCGATCTCGCGCAGCAGAGGCCATCACCGTCGACGCCGACCGAAGCGGCGGCGGGCACCGCTCCCCAACTGGTCGAGCTCGCCTGGCAGACCACGGCCGACGCGCCGCCGACGACGACGATCCTGATCTACGGGCAGAACTTCACGGCGGCGTCCGCGGTTCGATTCAACCGCCTCGAAGTGGCCAAGTTCTTCGTCAGCTCGAATCTGCTCAAGGCGCCACTCAGCACGGAGAACGTGCTCAGCCAGGGTCCGATGATCATCGACGTGGTCAACGGCAACGTCGGTTCGAACGCGCTCGTCCTGAACCTCTCCAAGCCGCGCGTGCCGCTGAATGTCTTCCGCTGGTGGCATCCATACATCACGCTGGAGGTGCAGCTGTTCCTGCTCGTCCTCTGCGCGGGGGCGCTCGGCAGCTTTATCCACGGCTTGAAGTCGCTGGCGGACTTCATCGGTAATCGCACGCTGACGGCCAGCTGGTTCTGGTGGTACATCACGCGGCCGTTTCTCGGGATGGCGATGGCGCTGGTGTTCTACTCCCTCCTGCGCGGCGGCTTCCTCGCGGGCACACCGGCTGACGCCCGAATCGTCAACCCCTTCGGCGTGATCGCCGTGGGCGCACTGGTCGGCATGTTCGCCGACAAGGCGGCGCAGAAGCTCGCCGAGATCTTCGAGACGCTCTTCAAGTCCGCGGATCCGCGCAGCGACAAACTGAACACGCCGGTGATCGATCGCATCGAACCGGAAAGGATTGCGGCGGGCACGAAGGTCGCGGTTCTGCTCAAGATCTCTGGCGATCGTCTCGGGACGGTGTCGGCGGTGCGTCTGAACGCAGAGGAGCGAAAGCCGGAGACCGTCACCGAGCAGCAGGTGACCGTGAAGCTCCGCCCCGAGGACTTGAAGGATGCCCGTCAGATCAAAGTCACGGCGGTGAACACCGAAGGCACGGTTTCGACCGACGCGACGCTCGACATCGTGGCCAGCGATCTGACGACATCGACAGCGGCGCTTAACGGCGCCATCGTGAACACGCCCTACACGTTCGCCCTGACGGCCACCGGCGGGACGCCCCCCTACAAATGGGCGATCACCTCGGGGCCACCGTGGCTTGCGATCGACGAAGGCACCGGGACGCTGCAAGGCACGCCGACTGCGGCAGGAACCGCCACAGTCGTCGTCCGGCTTGTGGATGCTTCAGGCATCACCACGACGTCGCCCGAGCTGACGTTGAGCATTACGTGACGCGTTTTCGACGAACGTCAACCGAAGCGCGTATCGTAGGGCGATGCGCGCGTTCGCTCCCCCCGGACGCCTGATTGACGTCGGCGGCTTCCGCCTGCACTTGAACTGCAGCGGGCAGGGCAATCCGACGGTGATCCTCGAGTCCGCGCTCGGCGGATCATCGTTGAGCTGGTCGCTCGTCCAACCACCGGTCGCACGATTCGGGCATGTGTGCAGCTACGATCGCGCCGGCTTCGGCTGGAGCGACGCCGGTCCGCTGCCGCGTACAGCGAGCCGGATCGCGGAGGAGCTGCGCACGCTCCTCGATCGCGGCAGCGTCGCTCCGCCGTTTGTGCTTGTCGGTCATTCGTTCGGCGGCCTCGTCATGTGTATCTTCGCGCGCCGGTACCGCCGCGACGTTTCCGGTCTCGTGCTCGTGGATCCTGCGCATCCCGAGGACTGGATAAACCCGGCGCCCAAGGAGCAGATCAAGATCGATCGAGGAATCCGTCTGTGCCGTTACGGCATGAGCGCCGCGCGTCTCGGCGTGGCACGGATCGTCGGCGGCTTCGCGTCGATCGGTGCGCTCGGCGTCGCGAGAGGCCTGGTCAAGGTGGTGAGCAGAGGCGGGCTGTCGCGGGAGGACGAAGGGATCCTTGCTCCGATCTGGCGGCTGCCTCTCGAAGCGCGACGGCCGCTCCGGCGTTTCTGGACGCTGCCCCGCTTCTACGAAGCGTTGGGCAGCCAGATCGAATTCATCTCCGAGAGCGCGCGTGAGGCTCTGGAGGCATCAGCCGACGGCTACGGTGACCTGCCGCTCGTCACGCTCTCGTCAACCGATCCCGGTGACTATCGCATCCGGCAACAGGAGGAACTCGCGCGGCTCTCCACACGCGGCCGCCACATCGTCGCCTCCAACAGCGGACACTGGATCCCCCTGGATCAGCCCGAGGTGGTGATCGGCGCTATCCGCGACGTGCTGAGCGGCTGATTCGGCGTGACGGAGCCAACTCTGGCGGGTGACAAGCCGTCTAAAAGGCCGGTGCCGTGTGGCGGAGAAAGAATCGAGAGTTTTTTTCCTATCAGAGTGACCGACTGCCGGATTCCTGTTACGACTGCCTGACGCAGTTCGACCGTCCGCTGACTCGGCGTACCTGCATGCTGGATGACCTCAAGACCGCCCTGCGCGCGCTCCGGGCCTCGCCGACCTTCACGATCGTCGCGCTCGTCGTGCTGGCGCTCGGCATCGGCGCCGGGACCGCGATCTTCTCCATCGTGGACGCCGTCGTCCTCCGGGGTTTGCCCTTCGACGAGCACGATCGGCTGGCCGCCGTCCTCGAGCACGATACGAAGCGCCCGACGACATTTGGTGGGGGGCAGACGACCTCGCAGACCTACCTCGACTGGCGGCGCCTGCAGGAGTCGTTCGACGGTCTGGCCGCGGTTGGAGGGTATTCCTTCCGGTTGCGGAACGAGAGTGGCGAACCGGCGGATGCGCGGGCTCAGCGTGTGAGCTGGGAGTTCTTCCCTGTCGTACGAGTGGCGCCAATCCTCGGGCGATCGTTCACGGCGCAGGACGAGATCGAAGGCCGGCACCGGGTTGCGATCCTGAGCTACGGACTCTGGCAACGCCGCTTCGGCGGGTCGCCGGACGCCATCGGAAAAACACTCGAGCTCAACGAGGAGACCTGGGAAATCGTCGGCGTTCTGCCCCGAGGCTTCGCGTATCCCGTCGCCAGCGATCGCCCGACAGAGATCTACGCCCCGCTCTGGTTCAGAGCCGAGGACTTCGTCCACGGCGAGAACCACAACTACAACTGGACGGCCATCGGTCGGCTGAAAAAGGGTGTATCGCTCGCGCAGGCGCACGACCAGATGAATCGCGTGTCCGACGCCCTCGAGAAGCAGTATCCGAAGTGGAGCCCCGGCCGCCGGGTGCGGGTGATCGCACTCCAGGAACATCTCGTCGGCAAAGTACGGCCGTGGATGCTGATGCTGCTTGGGGCCGTGGTGCTCGTGCTGCTCATCGCGTGCGCGAACGTCGGGAATCTGATGCTCGCGCGCGCGACCGTTCGAACGCGTGAGCTGGGCATCCGCGCGGCGCTCGGTGCGAGCCGATGGCGGCTGACACGCGCCCTGCTGATCGAAGGCATCGTGCTGTCGCTGGCGGGCGCGGCCATCGGGATCGTGCTCGCGTACGGCGGCGTCCAGCTGCTGCGGGCCTGGCTCCCAGCCGGGTTGCCGCGCGTGGCGGCGATCGGGATCGATCTTCGCGTCCTCACCACCGCCGTGTGTGCGGCGCTGCTGACAGGCGTGTTCTTCGGGATCGTACCCGCGCTCCAGTCGTCGCGGCCCGATCTGACGACAACGCTCAAAGACAGCAGCCGGTCATCGACGGCAGGGATCGCCAGTCAGCGGCTGCGAGGTGCGCTCGTCGTAGCCGAAGTGGCACTGGCAGTGGTGCTCCTCGTCGGCGCTGGCCTCTTTACCCGCAGTTTCGTCCGCCTGATGCGGGTCGACACCGGGCTCGACTACCACAACGTGCTCGTGCTGAACGTCGGCATCCGGTTCGATTTCAACAAACCCGGCGAGTACCAACGGGTGCTGCCCCAGGGCCGTGTGTATCTCGAGCAGATGGTCCAGGCGGTGAGCCGCGTGCCGGGTGTCGAGCAGGCCGCGCTCGTGGGCGGCGGGTTGCCTCTCACCGGGAGCTGGAGTCGTACCGGCGTCGAGCTTCCCGGGCGCGGCGAGCTCAAGGGAGACGACGACTCGATCGACATTCGGACCGTGACGCCGAAGTACCTCGAGCTGTTGCGCATTCCGCTGCTTCGCGGCCGGACGCTCTCGACCGACGATCGAGAAAGCGGCGTACCCGTGGTCGTCGTCAACCAGACGGCGGCAACGAGGTACTGGCCGGGTCAGGATCCGCTTGGACAGCACGTCAAGATCAACAACAAGGATCGCGTCGTGGTCGGCGTCGTCGGCGACATCCGTCATCTCGGACCGGAGACGCCGCCGCGGCAGGAATGCTACGTGCCGCTGGCGCAGAACCCGCAAATCGGCGCGACCCTGGCAATGCGGACACGGGGGGATCCGCTGGCGGTGCTCCCGGCGGTCAAGGCCGCGATCTGGTCGGTGAACAAGGATCAGCGGCTGACGAGCGACACGCTGACCATGGAGGCGTACATGGATCGGCTGATCGCGCAGCGGCGCTTCAACATGGCGTTGCTGTCGCTCTTCGGCGTGCTCGGCCTGGTGATCGCGGCCGTAGGTATCTACGGCGTGATGGCCTATCTCGTGGCGCAGCGAACGAACGAGATCGGCGTGCGCATGGCGCTCGGCGCCACCCGCAGCCGGGTCGTCTCGATGGTGTTGCGGCGGGCGGCCACGCTGATGCTCGCGGGGCTCGCGATTGGCGTGGCTGCCGCCTGGTATCTCGGCGCGGGAATCGCGACGTTCCTCTACCAGATCGAACCGACCGACCTGAGCGTATTTGGCGGTGCGCTGCTCGTGCTCGCGTGCGCCGGTTTCCTCGCTAGCGCGATCCCGGCACATCGAGCCGCGACCGTCGATCCGCTCATCGCGCTGAGACACGAGTAGACACCGGCGTGAAGGTCCGGCCAAGGCCGGCCAAGGCCGGACGCTACCCTTCAAGCTACCGCACCGCTTCTGCGCGATCGATCTGAATAATCCGCACCGGCGGACCCGGCCGTTGATTGAGAGGCGCGATCTCGAACACCAGCTTGCCCAGCTGTGCGTAATCCTGATACCGATCGAGATCACCCGAGCTGATCACCAGATAGCCGGCGTCGGACCTCACGTATTGCGCCGGCGTCCGGTCCTTGATGTTTTCGACGCGCGTCACTGAAAATCCCGCGGTTGACATGTAGGTTGGCCCGGTGATTTCCACAACGAGCCGGGTCTTCTGGGGAAGTTGTGCGCGCATCCAGTCGGCCGCAACAACGCGGGTATCGCGGCTCTTGAGCCCTTCGATCCAAGACACGGTCTGGATCGCCGGTTGCGAAACGATGGCGAGCGACGCCAGAGTCACGACCAGAGGCAAAGCCGCGGGCGATCGCGAAAACCGCCCGGCGACGGCTGCCAGTTCCACGATCGGAACGGCGGCTAACAGGCAGATGACCGGCACGAGCGGCAGCGCGTACCGCGCGAAGACCGGCGTGTGGGTTTCGAGGACGTAGAAATACAGAGCGGCGAACCAGAGCGGGCTCCACCAGAGGCCTCGACGCTCACGCCGCGCGAGCGCGAGCACGATCCCGGCGCCGGCCGCGAAGACCCACAGCCGCCCTTGGAGGGCGAGATGTTTCAGGTAGATCATCCCGATCGGCGTGCCGTAGTCCCGCGGGATGGCGAAGCGCGACATCTGTGCGGCGAAACCGTTCAGAAAGCCCGGCAAGTCCAGAATCGAGTAGGGAGCGGCGATCGTGAATGCCACGATCATCGCGAGGATGGCCGCCGCAGCCTTGCGTCCCCACTCTCCTTCCCAATACTCACGCAGCCAGACGATCAAGAGCGCGACCGCGACCACTCCACCGTTGTATTTTGCGGCGGCGGTGAGGCCAATAGCCGCGCCCGCCCACGCGAAGGCGGCAACCGTGTGGAGTGTCGATGCCCGGAGCGACAGCCACAACGCGAGGATGCACAGCGCCGTGACCGGCACGTCGGTGAGGATGAAGTGCGACTCT
>DATAEK010000023.1:0-8278 GCA_036258055.1 Vicinamibacterales bacterium | reverse complement strand
AGCCGAAATACACCGAGGCGTCCGCGGCGAAGGGTGTCGAAGAGGTGCTGCGGATCCTCGAGGGCCGCTGGAAGCTGGTGATTCTGTTTCACTTGTTCGGCGGCAAGGTGCGGCGGTTTTCTGAGTTGCGCCGTGCGATTCCAGCGGTCTCGGAGAAGATGCTGATTCAACAGTTGCGTCAGATGGAACGCGACGGCGTCGTGCGGCGCTTTGTACACCACCAGGTACCACCGAAGGTGGAGTACAGCCTGACCGATTGGGGACAGGCGCTGTGTCCTGCACTAGACGCCTTGCTGACGTGGGTCGATCTTCGAGACTCGCTCACGGAACACGAGAACACATCGGCGTAGTCGTCGGTTCACGCACCGGCAGGTGCGCATCGCGGCGAGCGGGCGCTTCAGAGGTCAACCTGACCGGCGCATTTTTGGGGACCGCGCGGTGGCGTCCTCGATGCGCAAGGCGGGCGGCGGAGCGATCGTCAATATCTCCTCGGGAGCCGGGTTCACCGCAACGTTCGGGCTCGCCGCGTACGTGTCGAGCAAGTGGGCAGTGCGGGGATTGACCAAGACAGCAGCGCTGGAGCTCGGGCACGACAATATCCGCGTCAACTCGATTCACCCCGGTGCGATTTGCACGCCGCTCCTCGCCGATCAGGCGCCCGACGCCGCGGCAATGGCGGCGACGATGGAGGGGGCAGGAGTGGGGTTGTCCGCGATTCCACGCATTGCCGAACCTGAGGAGATCACGCGGCTCGTGCTGTTCGTCGCCTCCGACGACGCCAGCGTCTCAAACTGGATCGGAGTTGATCGCCGACGGTGGCCTGCTGCTCGGCCCGGTGCCGGAATCCAGGCCGCGAGCTGAAGCGACCGCGATGGCGACACCGTGAAGTCCGGCAAACCATGTCGGCCATCGACTATCGCAACCGCGTCGACTCACCACCGCGGCGTCGTGATCGGACGCCGCGGTGGTACCACCCGTCACTCTTCGTTGTCGTCCTCGACGAGGACCATGATTCAGTTCAGTCCGGCGAGGCTTTGCCCGGAACCGACAAATGCCCACCCCGCTCCGGTCCATTGCCACCAGTTGTTGTCGACTCCAAGCACGTAGATGGTGCCGCCCCTCCAGAGGATCTGGAAACCGAGACCGCCTGCTGCTTGCGAACCGTCTCGGAGAATCACCTGGTTCGCGCCGATCGTCCACACCGAACCGGCGTCGTCGACGATCTGCGTCGCCGGCGGCAGGGTGGTCCCGTCCGCGGAAGATCCGGTAGTCCCATTCCCGGAAGATCCGGACGTCCCGTCCGCGGAAGATTCGGACGCCGTGCTTGCGTAACGCGCTAACAAGAAGTCACTACTCCCTTCGTCGACAGCGACTCCTCCCGCCACGACAATCTTCCCGTCCTGCTGCACGGCAACGGAAGACAGCCCGGAACCGGAGCCGAAAGTGGGCGTCAGTTTGCCACCCGTGCCGAAGCTGGTGTCGAGCGTACCAGAGGGGTTGTATTGCGCCAGTGCAGGTTGGAAACTGCCGTTGATGAAGGTCAGGCCCACCGCGATGATCTTCCCGTCCGGCTCGAGGGCGATGGTATTCACCCAGTCCGTGAGCCCACCGATACTTGTGGTCACTTCGCCGCCCGTGCCGAAACTCGCGTCGAGCGCACCCGAGGGAGTGTACCGCGCCAGCGCGAACTTGAATCTTGCTAATCCGGCCGCGACAATCTTCCCGTCCGGTTGAACGGCCACGGAAAACGCCGCGTCACGGCCGCCTCCGACATTGGTCGTCACTTTGCCACCGGTGCCGAAGCTGCGGTCGAGCGTGCCATCGCTGTTGTAGCGTGCGAGCGCGAAGTCAGCCTGGGCGTTGACAGTGCCGAAAGTGGCCTCTCCCGCCAAGAGAATTTTCCCGTCCGGCTGCAGGGCAACCGAATACGCCAGGGCAAATGAGTAGCCTTGCTCGAGAAGGCCGAAATCAGTGCTCACTTTGCCACCCGTGCCGAAGCTCTGGTCGAGCGTGCCATCAGTGTTGTAGCGCACCACCTCGAAGTCAAAATTTCCGTCGATATTGGCCTCGCCAGCCACGACGATCCTTCCATCCGGCTGGACGGCAACGGAATACGCCTGGGCACTCACCCCGAAATCGGTGAGCACTGTGCCACCGGCGCCGAAGCCGGCGTCGAGCGTGCCATCAACGTTGTAGCGTGCCAGCGCAAAGTCGTTGAACAAGCCGACGACGCTCCCTCCCGCCACGACGATCTTCCCGTCGATCCCTACGGCCACCGAAGTCGCATGCTCGAAACGGCCTCCAAAGGCGGTGGTCACGCGGCCGCCTGCGCCGAAGCTGGCGTCGAGCGTGCCATTGCTGTTGTAGCGTGCCAGCGCGAATTCGGTGTCAAAGCCGACGACGGTCGTTCCGGCCGCGACGATCTTCCCGTCGGGCTGTATGGCAACGGCCGCCGCCCCATCGCCGGCGCCGGCGAAATCGGTGGTCACCGTACCGCCGTTGCCGAAGCTGGCGTCGAGCGTGCCCGCTTGCGTCTGACCGTAGACGAGTGTTGGCGCAAGCACCATCGCGAACGCCACCAGTGTGTGCTTGTGTGTGAAGAGGCCTTGCAGAAACGAGTTCCCTTTCAGTTGCATCAGTGTGCTCCGTGTCACGTACCAGGTCCAAAAAGCGAGAACCGGACGAGTGGTACGAACCAGCCCGGCACAAACGAGGTTACGGGTACGGAGCAGGCGGGCGCGTGACGTGCCGGTCCTTTTTTCGTGACGACTTCTCTTTCGGCTCGCCTGTCGAGCCCATTGATTCGTGGCGGGTACCAGTTTTCGGCACGAACTCGACAGACGGGTCCGCCAGCATCTGGGTCAAGAGCTTCGTTAACGGCCAACGCCGCTACGAACGAGAGCGGCGGCCGCAGATAGCGACTTCGCGGAAATAGATGGCAACGCGACGAAGAGAAACACCGTCGCGATGTTGGCGGTTTGAAAGGAATACCCGCTCAGTGCTTGACAATCACGACTTCGACGTACTCCCCGGGAATCACGGCGGTCGAATCACCGCTTCGATTGAAAGCGTGAATCAGATCCACAACGTCGTCATACAAGGCACGTTGCCCGTCAGCGGGGAGCGCAGCGAATGCCTTGTGCACGGGGCCGTACCAGTTTCGGAATGCCTCAATCCAATGATCGGCCGACCGGTAGCGAAAGATGAAATCGCGGGGGGTCACCTCGAGGCTGGCGGCGTGTGGAAAGAGTGTTCGAAGGTAGTTCTCTGATCCCCATTCAAATGCAGGCGTCAGCCCTGCAGTCGGCGTGACGTGCCAACCAACCGTCGCGAACAGCTGTCCGATGAAGCCGTGCCGAGTCCAGTTCGCAAGGCCTACGCGGCCGCCGCTGCGACAGACGCGCATGAGCTCGTTCGCCGCGCGCACGTGGTCCGGCGTAAACATTACGCCAAAGGAAGACAGAACGACGTCGAACGAACCGTCAGGAAAGGGCAAAGCTTCCGCATCTGCCTCCTCGAAGTTGAGTCGTAACCTTTCGCCCGCGGCACGGCGCCGCGCGTCATTGAGAAGTCCGGGAACATAGTCGGTGCAGGTGACGTCGCACCACCGTCGCGCAGCCGCCAGCGAGCAATTGCCGTTTCCGGCTGCGACGTCGAGCACCGTCGAACCCGCACGCAGATCGATCGACTCGCACAGCGACTCTCCCACAATCTGCAAGGTGGTGCCGATGATGCCGAAGTCGCCCGACGCCCATGTGGCACGCTGTCGTCCCTTTACTTCCTCGAACGAAGCAGCCGGCGCCGCGGCCGCGGCGTGTTGCTCCTGATTTGATCTGGCCGTGTTGTCCATTGGATGTCCTTGGTCTCTGGGTGCCGCGCGACTTGCCCGCTATGGGATGCACTCGTGCGTATTCAGCTGAGCGATGAACGGCGCGCCTCCAACAATGTGAAAACGATGCCTCAGGCGGTCGACAGTCGCACACGTAAGCCGAAATGGCGATCGGTCCAGCTGCGTGAGTTGATCGGCACTGAAGCTCGCGCGCATCAATCCCGTTTGATCGTGCTCGGTGGCGTTGATCAGCACATGCCCGATTTCGTGCGCGAGCACGCGTCCGAGCGCGCGGCTCAGATAGAGCGCCGGCACGCGTCCGGTCCCGGATGCGCCGCTCGTTCCGTCGCCCAGCACTTTCGTCACAGCATCGAACGACACGCGAATCGGGCGCCAGCCCCACGCGTCCGGCCCTACAAAGGTACGACCCAGGGTTGAAGCCCATTCAATGCCGCCCGCGTGGGCGTCTGGACGCTCTACGGTTACGTCAACAGAAACGCCGGTCGCCCTGGTTTCGAGGGTATCCACGTCGACCCATTCGAGCTGAACGCCGTACGGCCGCCAGATGGCTTCTGTTTCGTCCCTGAGGTGGGCGGCAATACGTGCGATCGGGACCGACCGCTCGATTCGGAGACGAATGCGGATCCCGAGGCTCCCGCCCGCGTCTGCCTGAATGGCCACGACCGACGCGCGGGAAGCTCCAAAAATGACTGCACCGCAGCCGAGCGTTGCGACGATGACCGCGAGGAGCGATCGTCGCGAGTCGCCTTTCCTCATTGCCCACAGCCAGGATAGGAACTGGAGCTGTTCGGCACGTGACGGAACGGTGTCCTGAGGGTCCTGTTTTCGTGACCTTGTGACCTGTGTCGGCTACCATACGTGGTTACCGCGATTGGCGAGACGAGGGCCCTCTCCCACGATGAAGCACTTTCACTCCTTCCGCCTCGACACGACGAATCAGTGTTTATGGCGCGGAGATGAACGTGTCCCGCTGGCGCCGAAAGCATTCGACCTGCTTCGGTATCTCGTCGAGCACGGCGACAGGCTCGTGCCGCAGGAGGAGATCCTCGAGGCGTTATGGACCGACACCTATGTGAACCCCGAGGTCGTCAAGAAGTACATCCTCGGCATCCGGAAGGTGCTCGGCGACCGCCCCGAAAAGCCAGAGTTCATTCGCACCTTTCCCAAGCGTGGATACCAGTTCATCGCTCCTGTTACCGACGATCGTGAGACGTCGGCTGCGAGACCGGCTCACGCCAGACCGTTAATCGACAGGGGGGCCGCCCGCGCGCAACTCGAGACGTGTCTCGAGCAGGCCCAGCGCGGCGTGCGCCAGGTGGTGTTCGTCACGGGGGAAGCGGGAGTCGGCAAGACGACGTTCGTCGATCTGTTCGTGCGACGCGTGGCGCTGAGGCCGGACGTCCGGATCGGGCGAGGCCAGTGCATCGAGACGTTCGGCGGACAGGAGGCGTACTATCCAGTGCTCGAAGCGGTCGATCAGCTGGTCAGGCGATCGGACGATGAGCGACTGCTTCAGCTGCTGCGAAAGGGCGCACCGACCTGGCTCCTGCAGTTTCCCGCGCTCGTCAAGGCCGACCAACGCGACGCGCTGCAGCGCGAAACGATCGGGGCGACGCGCGAGCGGATGGTGCGCGAGATCTGCGAGGTGTTCGAAGCCATCGGAACCGATCGGGTTCTGATCGTCGTACTCGAAGACGTGCACTGGGCGGATCTCGCGACGCTCGATGTGGTCTCGACCTTCGCACGACGGCGCGAACCCGCCCGGGTGCTCGTCGTGGCGACCCAGCGTCCATCCGTCGGAGCGGCAGATCCAGCGTCGGTCCGCCTTCAGCAGGATCTCGCGATCCGCGGACTTTGCGAAAGCATCGCGCTGGACGCGTTCGAGCGAACCGAAGTCTCCGAGTACCTCGCGCTCGAGTTCGACCACGCAACATTCGCCACGGACCTTTCGTCCGCCATTCATCGCCACTCGGGCGGCAACGCGTTGTTCGTCTCGGCCGTCGTGCGCGAGCTCGTTGCCGACGGCGTCGTGAGGCGCGAGGGCGATACGTGGAAACTGACCACCCCCGTCGACCGCATCGAGCCGGGTGTGCCGGCGTCGCTCCAGGACATGCTGAGGACCCAGTTCGATCAGTTGTCGACTGACGAACAGCGGGCGCTGAGATCAGCCAGCGTGATTGGGGACCGTTTCGCCGCGTGGACGCTCGCCGCGGATGGAGGTGAACTGGAGCACGTCGAGGCGGTATGCGAACGCCTCGCAGAACGGCGGCGGTTCATTCGAAGCGCAGGCATCGCCGAGCTGCCGAACGGGACGATGTCGGCGTTTTACGAATTCCACCATTCACTGTATCGGCAGGCGATCTATCGTCTGCTGTCGGAGGTCGTCCGATCGAAGCTCCATCGTGCCGCGGCCGGGCGGCTGGCGATGTTGTTCGGTCCCGAGTCGCTCGCGTTGGCGCCGCAGCTGGCCATGCATTTCGAATTAGCGCACGACTACGAGCGAGCGGTGCAGTACCTGATGCTCACGGCTGCGAACGCTGTGCGACGGTTCGCGGTGCGGGATTCGCTCGACGTGCTGCAGCAGGCGATGCGCCTCGTTCCGCGATTGCCGCCGGAACGCCGCACCGCGCTCGAAGTCGAGATTCTCGAGCGGATCGGGGATGACCAATATGCGCTCGGCGCAATGGTCGAGTCGGCGCAGGCCTACGAGACCGAGTCCGAACTAGCTGGCCGCGCCGGCCTCACCGCCGCGCAGGTTCGCGCGCAGACGTGTTTCGCGCGACCGCTGGGCTTGCTCCAACCCGATCGGGCAATCGCTGTACTGCAGGAAGCGGCGAAGGCGAGCGTCGCCCTTGCCGATCCCATGACGCAGGCGCGCGTCGAACTGCTCGCGGCCGGTACCCGCATCATGTACAAGGCGTGGGACGCTGAGGATTTTCGCGTCTGTGAAGCCGCCGCCGACCGCCTCGCGCGTGGAACTGGAGACACCACGACCGCTGGTTTCGACAGAATGGTCTACGCGCACGTGCAGGCATTCCGGGGAGACGCGGTCGCGGCGCTCGGCACCGCGGAAGCGGGCATTCCCAAGTCGCACGAAACCGTCGGCGTAATGGTGCAGCTCTTCGCATTGAGCGCACAGATCCTCGCGTTCCTGCAGCTCGGGCGATTCGGTGACGCCCTCCGCATCATTCGCGCCAGCCAGGAGAGCGCTCAGAAGAACGGCAGCGATCCCTGGCTGTTCTTGTACCGCGAAGCGTGGCTGCGAACGGTGGCGATGGATTTCGCAGGAGCGCAGCGAGTGTGCCAGGAGTTGCTTGACAGCAGTGTTTATCCGACGGGGCAGGCGCAAACGATCGCTCGCGTGGCGGCAGGCTTTCAGGCGCTCGATGAAGGGGCCGTCGATCGCGCGCGACACTGTTTCGATGAGGTCCGCGATCCTGCCGCGAC
Source organism: Vicinamibacterales bacterium (assembly GCA_036258055.1). Lineage (GTDB taxonomy): Bacteria > Acidobacteriota > Vicinamibacteria > Vicinamibacterales > 2-12-FULL-66-21 > DATAEK01. The sequence continues at coordinate 981 of DATAEK010000023.1, read as the reverse complement.
GCCGAACTTCTTCGCGCACTGGTACTGGCGCGTCCACGCGCACGTCGGGGCGACGCGCGCGGCGCTCCAAGCCGGCGATGTCGAGCGCGCCGCGATCGACGCGAGTGAACTCACGCGAGTCGCGCTTTCGACCGACGATCCCAACCTGCACGCGCTCGCGTGGGAGGCGCGCGCGCAAGTCGCAATGGCCGAGTCTGAGCAGCACGACGCGGCGCAGTATCTCGATCGAGCGTTCGCGGCGCTGACGCGCTTCGACGCGCCGATATCTACTTGGCGGGTGCATGCCGCGGCGTGGGATCTGTACCGAAGAACCGCGCAACTCGAACTGGCGGCCACGCACCGCGCGAGTGCCTGCGTCCATGTGACGGCGCTCGCCGAGTCCTTTCCACCGGGGGAGCCGCTGCGCGACGTGCTGCTCAGCGCCCCCGCGGTCCGTCGCCTTCGCGAGGACGAAGTCGAGGTGGGACCAACGTGATCGGCATCCGTCCCGCGCGGAACGCGAACAAGACGCCGCCCCACGACACCCGCTTGCTGCCGTCCAGTCAGACTGGGTAGTACGCTTCCTGGCCGCCGAATCCTTCCACGCACTGTCCGCGTGCGATCCAGAGGTCCGGGAGAAGACCGGCACGCTGCACGAACAGAATCCGAAATTGCTTCATCGCCGCCTTCGCGCCCCACGCGGCCGCAGCCGATCCGTGTAGGTTACGCCCCCGCCCGCTGAACAGCGTCACGAAAACAGGACCGTAACGGCACCGTCACGTCACGATTCGCCACGCGTGACTCCGTAATCTCGTTCGAGCGGCACACCACGTCCAATGTCGGTGCGTGGTCTTGACCAATGCAACGCTGTGACGCGCCCGAGCCGCGCGTGCGCGAGACGATTCGCTCGCAGACGGTTGCAACGAAAGGACATCGATCGTGATGAAGAAAGCCAGTGCACTCATGCTTGCCTTGCTGTGCGGAGGGTCCCTGTTGGCCGCC
>DATAEK010000447.1:0-33050 GCA_036258055.1 Vicinamibacterales bacterium | reverse complement strand
ATCAGCATCGGTCTCTTCTCGCTGGCGATGGCGGGCCTGCAGCACCACCAGAGCCTGCGTCTGCTCAAAGAGATGTACGGAACCATCCCTCGCTCAGTTGCCGGCCCCGTCTCCGTGCTCGTGGCTTTGATGGGGTTGGTCGCGCTGCTCGCGGTCATCGCCCGCGCGTGAAGCCACCCACCACGTCGCCAAAGACGAGCTGGCACGAGCGGATGCGTCATGGTCGGTGACGAACTGGCTTCCGGCGCCGAAAGTGATGTGCTGGGAGTTACGATGCGTGTGTATCCGCCGCGGGCTGTCGTTGACGGTGGACGGCACCCGTCAAACGCCTGGCGCAGACTGGCCACGTCTGATCGCGCGCGGAATGCCACTCACCGTATATTGTGAGCAGCGCTGCCGGTCTGACCGGGGTTGCGCCGGGTCCTTTCCAGGTTGATGGGCTTTACGCGGGTTTTCGGCGACGACAGCGTCCCGCGCCTCTGGCCCGGTCCTTTCGGACCGGAACGCTGCCGCCCTAGAGGAGAGATCATGAAGATGCGATCCATGCTGCCCAGACTCGTGTTTGCCGCCTCCGCAGTCGCCCTCGGGCTTTTGATGCCTGACTGGGGCGTCTCCGCGCAGAACGTCACAGAGAAATTCACCGGCTTCGCGATCAACATGAACAGCGGGCCGAAAACCGCCGTCATCGATTTCACGATCGAACGCTGGTCGACCGACGCCGAACGGGAAACCCTGCTCGCCATCCTGAAAGAAAACAAGAATCCAACGGCACCGCTTCTCAAAGCCCTGCAGAAGATGCCGAAGGTCGGTTACATCCGCACGCCGCAGTCGCTCGCGTGGGATCTGCGCTTCGCTCGCCAGAACCCGCTCGATGAAGGCGGGCGCCAGGTCGTGCTGGCCACGGATCGGCCGATTGGGTTCTGGGAAGCTCGCAACCAGCCGCGGTCCATCGACTATCCCTTCACGATCATCGAGATTCACCTCGACAAGAACGACAAGGGCGAAGGAAAGATTCTGGCGGGAACCAAGGTCTACATCGACAAGAAGAACAACGTGGTGCTCGAGAACTACGGTCAGCAGCCGGTCCGGTTCAACGAGATCAAGCCAGTCAAGTAGTCGGACGCATCCCATCCCCGCGCGGCGCAGGGCCGGTCTTGCGCCGCGCCGGTCGCTCCTGTCATCCTCGCACTCGTTTTCCTTGACGCATGGTGCATGAGAAACGAGGATTCCAGCCACTGAGAGGCGGAACTCTCCGATTCGTTCGAGCCGTCGCCATCGTATCGGCGCCGATCGCGTTCGTGTCCGCTTTCGCCATCGCCGTTCCCGGCGCCTCAGCGCAGGAGCTCGAACCCGGGGCGTATCAGAACGCGCCCATCGGGGTGAACGTGGCGATCGTCTCGTACGGGTTCTCGCAGGGCAACGTCCTGGTCGATGCGTCGCTGCCGATCGAAGGAGCCAACGCTCACGTTCACACGCTTGTTTTGGGTTACCTGCGGACCTTCCGTCTCTTCGGGCTGTCCTCGAAGGTCGACGCCGGTGTCGGCGCCTCGCACGCCCGATTCGAGGGATTCGTCGCCGGCGAGGTTCGCACGCGCGTTCCCACGGGCCTGACCGATCCGCGAGTCCGGCTGCTGGTGAACCTGCTCGGGGCGCCAGCACTCGATCCGCCCGACTACGTGCGATATCGTCAGCACACGATCCTCGGGGCGAGCGTGCAGGTCGCGTTGCCCCTCGGACAGTACGACGCGGATCGTTTGATCAATCTTGGCGCGAACCGCTGGGCCTTCCGGCCCGAGATCGGACTCTCGCACGCGCGAAAACGCTGGACGCTCGAAGCCGCGGCGGGAAGCTGGCTCTTTACGGAAAACGGCGAGAACTTCGGAAACACGACGCTCCGGCAACGTCCCCTCTACTACGTCAAGGGGAACCTGCTCTACACCTTCCGGCGCAGCCTCTGGGCCTCAGTGAGTTACGGGATCGCCAACGGCGGCGAAACCATGATCGACGGCGTCCTTCGCAACGATCTGCAACGCAACAATCGCGTTGGAGCTGCATTCTCGCTGCCGATCGCACGGACCGGCGCGCTCAAGTTCTCGTACACGAGCGGGCTCACGACCCGGCTGGGCGCGGACTTCGATTCAATTACTGTGGGCTACCAGTACACCTGGCGCTGAAGCGCCGCTAGTGCTTTACCCTTTGCCATCTACCATCCGCTCTGGCGGAGCCGCCGGAGCAGAGTACCACTGATCCTGCGGGACGATCTTGCGACCCTCCGGATCCGCCTCGTAGTTCGGTGACGTGATCTGCACCCCGAACTCATTGAACGCGTCCAGGATGTTCCCGTGAAGCGCGTCGAGCGTGGCGGCGCGCAGATGGGGCTGTTCGAGGCAGACCAGCAGGGTGTACTGGACGTAGAAGTCCTGGAGCGCCGTCTGACGCACGACCGGCTTCGGCTGTTTACGAACGCCCGCCGTCCGCGCGGCGCCGAGCAACAACAACGCCTGCACCTGGCGCCAGGGCGTGTCGTATCCGATGGTGATCGACGTCGGGACGTACACGCCTTCGGTCTCCGCAAAACGCGAGTAGTTGGTCGTCACATGCGAGACGACGACGGCGTTCGGGATCGTGACGTCTTCCGCGTGCGGTGTCTTCACCTTCGTCGAGAGTGCCCCCACGTGCGTCACTGTCCCCTCGACATCGCCTATCTTCACGAAGTCGCCCAGCCGGAGCGCGCGGGAATAGGTAATCGTGAGGCCGCTCATGATCTGGTTGACGATCCCGCTCGAGCCCAGCGAGACGACCAGGCCGACGAAGACGCTGACACCCTTGAACGCATCCGATTCGCTTCCGGGAAGATACGGATACGACAGCGCAAGAGCCAGAAGCCACAGCAGTATCGAGACCAGCCTGCGGGTCGGCTGTGCGGTCTCCGGGTAGACATAGGGAAGGCTGATCCGCCCGTCCTCCACGGCCTGGAAGAGATGATGCGAGAGTCGAATGAAGAAGCGAATGACGAGAACGATCAGAAGAACCGTGAAGAGATTCGGAATGCCCTGAAGAATGCTGAGGCCGAACGCCTCGAGCCGAGCGGTCAGAAATTCCCGCAGGGACTCTCCCCACGGGCGCGTATAGGGAAACCGTCGAAGGACGAAGGTGAGCCAGTTATAGGTGAAGAAGAGCGCGACCGCGACAAACGCGACCTTCAGCCCACGTCTGAGGAGAGCCGTCGCCCTGGACGCTCGCAGGAGTTGCAGATCGGGCGACAGCTCCTCCAGCTTGTGCTCGGCCCGAAGCAGGAGCCGATCGACGGACCCGCGGTGCATCCGTTGTAATAGCAACAGGCCCAGCGCCAACAGGATCGTGACCAAGATCGCCTGCGCGGCGCTCACGAGCAGACGTCGTGGCGTTCGGAGCTCGACGGCCTCGTCGAGCGCCCGCTGCAGATTCGTGACCGTCTCGGCGCTCTTGCCCTCGAGCGTTTCACCGGTGAGCTGGTCGGCATCCTGCGGGGCGATCGAAAAGATGTCGCGGCTACCGACCGAAACCATCGAGAAACCTTGCAGCAGGCGGGTCGAGACGGTGCCTGCGGTGCCCTCCTGCACCACGCGATCAAGAAACTGCGCTGCGGCCGCCGCTCGTTCCGCAGGAGGTCGGCCGAAGACCGTCGCCCGGAGCGTGGTGATCGGACGGTTGTTGAAACGAAGGACGGCCGACGGGGCGCCGACGGTCACGATGACGTCGGCCAGCTGCGGTGCGGGCCGCGGCGCCTCCTGTCCTGCTGGCCGCGCCGCCTCCTGTGCCGCGAGACCGAGGCCGGCGGCCGCGGTCAACGTCAACGCGAGCCCGATGCGACGGCTGGCGGCCGCCATCAGTCCTTCTTCTGAGGCTGGCGCGTCGGATAGGCCGCGAAGAGCGACGCGACGACCTTCTTGATTTCTTCCGCGCGCGCGGCGGCATCGTTACTGAGGTGACTGCGGGTATGGGCCTCCCAGATTGGCTTCGTGCCACCGGGCGTGAACATCACGACGACGAGCGATCCGAGGATCTGCGTCGGCGCCGGATCCGTGTGCCCTTCCTTCTGCCATTTCTCCAGCATCTTCATGTCCACATCCGTGCCAGCCACGGCGTGGTACTTCACGATCACATCCGCCTTCCCGGCCTCCCCCTTCGTAAACCCGAGGCTGGCCATCTCGTTGTCGATGGCGCTGACAATGACTTTGTGGGCTTCGGGGTTGAACGCTTCATGTCCCTTTTCCCACACGTAAGTGTGAAAGGCGCTGAAATTGGTTTTCTTGTCGGTCGTGCTGCCGACCTCACCGATCGGCTTTGTCTGGGGGATCGCCAGAAGCAGCACGAGCGCACAGGCAAGACTGTTCATACGCAAAAACCTCGGTCGAAAAGACGGCCGACGCCGTGGCGTTCAATCCAGCCCGCCGTCGCCCGCCGTGAACTTCCACTGCATACTATGCCAGCCGACCGTTGGCATTCTTGGTAAATTGTCACGACCATCGGGCATGTCGATGTCTTTTTCAAATCGTATCCTCGTCGGTCTGGCTGCGGGCGTGCTCCTTGGCGTGTTTCTGGGCGAGCGCGCCGGCGCGTTGAAGTGGGCGGCAGACGGCTTCGTCAAGCTGCTCCAGATGACCGTCCTGCCCTATGTGATGATCTCCATTGTCGGCAGCCTGGGAAAGCTTCGCGCCGAAGATGCGCGCACGCTGGGCTTCAGGGCCGGCGCGGTGCTCGCAGGCCTGTGGGCACTTGCGCTCGTTTTCACCTTCCTCATTCCCCTGGCATTTCCCTCGGTCAGCAACGCGTCCTTTTTCAGCACCACGCTGGTCGAACGGCGGCCGCCGTTCAACTTCGTCGACCTGTACATCCCGTCGAATCCGTTCTACTCGCTGGCGAACAACGTCGTCCCGGCTGTGGTCCTGTTCTCCGTCGTACTGGGAATCGCGCTGATCCAAGTCGAGCACAAGCAGATGCTGCTCGACGTCCTGGCGGTGATGAACGACGCGCTGTCGCGCGCCACGCGGTTGGTCGTCGGCCTGACGCCTTACGGCCTCTTCGCGATTGCGGCGACGGCCGCTGGAACGATGAGCCTCGAGCAGATCGGGCGGCTGCAGATCTACCTGGTTACCTACGTCCTGGTGTCGCTGCTCGTCAGCTTGTGGGTGTTGCCTGGTCTCGTCGCGGCGTTGACGCCGATCCGCATCCGCGACATCTTCGCGTTGACCAGGGACGCCCTGTTGACGGGCTTCGTCGCCGGCGATCTGTTCATCATCCTGCCCAGCCTGCTCGAGGCCAGCAAGACGCTCATCAAGCAGCAGGGGATGGTCGATCCACGAGCAGCGTCATTGCCTGACGTGATCGTGCCGTCGTCGTTCAACTTCCCGCACACCGGGAAGCTGCTGTCGATCAGCTTCATTCTGTTCGCAGGCTGGTTCACGGATGCGGTCGTTCGCGTGAGCGAGTATCCACGGCTCGCCCTGACCGGCCTCGTCACTTTCTTCGGCAGCTTGAACGTCGCGGTCCCGTTCCTGCTCGATCTTTTCCGGATCCCCGCCGATACGTTTCAGCTGTTTCTCGCGAGCGGAGTGATCAACTCGCGCTTCGGCACGCTCGTCGCGGCGGTTCACACGATTACCGTCGCCTTGCTCGGGACGTGCGCGGTGACCGGGACCCTGACATGGAACCGCCGGCGCATCATTCGGTATCTCATCGTGACCGCCGTGCTCACCGTCGCGGTCATTGGTGGCGCGCGCGTGCTCTTCGCACTCGTGCTGAACCAGGGCTACACGAAGGATAAGGTGCTCGCCGGCATGCACCTGTTGCACTACCCCACGCCCGCCGTCGTTCATCGAACACCTCCGCCTCCACCGGCAGTGACCCCAGGCAGCAACCTGCTGGAGGACGCTCGGGCCCGTGGCAGCCTTCGTGTCGGCTACATCAAGGACGCGCTGCCGTTCGCGTTCTTCAACGAGAGCGGCGACCTCGTCGGACTCGACGTCGAGCTCGCGCACGCGATGGCGCGGGAATTGGGAGTGGGGCTCGAGCTGGTTCCCGTCCAGCGCGAGGAGCTCGACGACGCGCTCGCGAAGAACTACTGCGACATCGTGATGTCGGGCGTCGCCGTCACCACGGACCGTGCGAGCCGCACGTCGCTCTCGAACTCATACCTCGACGAGACGGTTGCTCTCCTCGTCCACGACGAAGACCGGGATCGATTCGCCACCTGGGACGACATTCGATCGATGGGCGCCATCAAGATAGCGGTGCCTCCCGTTCCGTACTACATCGACAAGCTCAAACAACTGCTGCCCCGCGCCCAAATCCAGCCCCTCACCGACATCCCCGCGACGCTGTCGAAAACGCCATCCGACGTCGACGCGATCGCCATGCCGGCCGAGCGCGGTTCAGCCTGGACGCTGATGTATCCGGCATACTCCGTCGTCGTACCCGAGCCTGGCGTCATCAAGATCCCGCTGGCGTTTCCGGTTGCCCGACACGACCAGGCCTTCCTGACCTTCGTCAACACGTGGATCGACCTCAAACGAAAAGACGGCACGCTCGATACGCTGTATCGCTACTGGATTCTCGGACAGGAAGCCACCGCGCGAACGCCGCGATGGTCGATCATCCGCAACGTCCTTCACTGGGTGGATTAGGCTCGCGTTCGGCGCTCGGCCTTCGTGGTCCGGCAAAGCCAGGCTAAAGCCGGACGCTACGTGGACCGGACGGAGTTCCGAACTCGGGCCTCGGTGGGTAGGTTCTACTCGTCGCGACGCGGGCGGTGCCGCCCGAGAGAGCGGCTGCGTGTGCTAGGATGAGCCCGCTTCCCCCGGAGACCACGGCATGTCCATGGAGCTGCGACCGCTCTCGCTCGGCGAGCTTCTCGATCGCTCCTTCACGCTTTACCGCCGGCACTTCATTACCTTCGTTGGCATCATGGCGGTGCCAGCCGCGGTGACGCTGCTCTTCAGCCTGAGCAGTCAGCTCGTGCCCCATCGAGCGGCTCAGACCGCATCCACGCTGAACCCGGTCAGCGCCGGCTGGATCATGACCGGCGCACTGTTCGGCATGATGCTCCTGCTGGCATATGTTCTCGCCTACATGGTGGCGCTGGGCGCGACGACGGCGGCGGTGTCGGAGCTCTATCTGGACCGTCCCATCACCATTGCCGGCGCGTACGCGCAGATGCGGGGCCTGAAGGGATCGTTGATGATCCTGATGCTGCTGACGGGGCTGCGAGTACTCGGGGCCATCCTGGTTACTCTGCTGGTCATCGGAATCATCATGGGCATCTTCGGCAGCGGAGCACCGTTCCTGGGCGGACTGCTGGCAATCCTGACGGGCCTCGCGGGCTTCGTGCTGGTCATGCTCATGACTCTTCGCTATGCGCTCGCCGTGCCTGCGCTCACGTTGGAGCCGCTGTCGCCGAGCGAGGCGATTCGACGAAGCGTGGACCTGACGCGCGGGAACGTGTGGCGCGTGTTCGTACTGACGATCTTCGCGTCGATCATCACCTACATCAGCGTGATGATCTTCCAGGTGCCGCTGCTGACGGCGGCGATGATCGCGGGCCCCGAATCGGCCGCGTCATTCTGGCTGAACCTCGCAGCCGCCGTGACCGGCGCGATCGCGAGCGCGATCAGCGGACCGATCATGATCATTGCCCTCGCGGTCCTCTATTACGACGTCCGCATCCGTCACGAGGGCCTCGACCTTCAGATCATGATGGAGAAGCTCGGCGCCACTCCTGCGGTACCCCCCTCAGGTGCCTTTCCGGCCTGAATACCCGACGCTTCGGTTGGTGGCGCTGTACCTGGTGTTTCTGGTCAGTTCCGCCACGGCGGTTGCGCAATCGCCCTCGAGCCAGTCGAGCGTCGACCTTCCTGGCTTCGTGCGCGAGATGGATCGCCTGGCGAACGTCATCGGGGACGCGGAGGCTCGAGATGCGTCGCAGATCCTGACCACGATGCCCCGGGCCTACAGAGTTCGCAACGGTCAATGGGCATTCGATGTTCCGTTCGAGCGGTTCGCGCAGCGGCTGGCCGCGGCGCGCGACCCGAAGGGTAACTGGGCCTCGCAACGCCAGGAAATCACCGCCGACCTTCGGGTCATTCGGGCCGAAGCCGCGGCGTTGCTCGCTGGATCGACGCCGTCACCCGACCCGCAGGCCGCGCTGGCGGCCATCCTGTCGCGCCGCGAGTTCGCGTCACGGCGCAACGCGGAGTGGAGCGAGAACATCAGGCGTCAGATCACCGCGTGGCTGGAACGAATCTGGAAGAGCCTGGGCGGCGACCGCCTCAACAGCCGAACGACGGCATTCGTACTCGCGTGCCTCGCCATCCTCATCGGGACCGTGTCGCTTGCCGTCTGGCTCATTCGACGAGCGGCACCGAGAGCCGGGCTGCCGCGGCAAGGGCTCGAGAGCGAACCGGCTCTTTCGTCACACGCCTGGGCGCTCCGGGCGATCGCGGCTGCGCGCAACGGGGAGACGCGCGAGGCGGCGCGCTGTGGCTATCGTGCGGCGTTGCGCCGGCTGGAGGAACAGGGGATCTGGCAGATCGACGAGTCCCGCACCGCACGCGAGTACCTGCAGCTGCTCAAGCCAGACGACCCGAAACGCGATCTGTTCGGTACGCTCGTCCGCCGTTTCGAGCTGGCGTGGTTTGCGCGCCGCACGTTGACGCGTGATGATCTGACCGCCGTTGGGGATTCTCTCGAGAGATTGGGATGTCTGGGCGCGCACGAACGAGCGATCTGACGATTCTCATCGTTGCTGGCGTGGTCGTCGTTCTGCTCGCGGCGCTGTCGTTCGCCATCGCACCTGGAGCCGGCCTGCCAGTCCTCTCGGGTTCCAGCTACACCGCCGATCTCGCCGGCGCGAAAGCTGCGTACCTGCTCCTCGAGGAGCTCGGGTATCACGTCGAGCGATCGATCGAGCCCCTCGGCGCGCTCAGTCGCGATCCGAAACGAACAGTCATTGTGCTGGCCGATCCATTGGGTCAGCCATCGAAGCGGGACGTCGCGGCCCTCCGTGGCTTCGTCGAGAACGGCGGGACGGTCCTCGCGGCCGGAGCGCTGACTGGGCTCTTCGTTCCGCAGTCGCGCGCGGTTCAATCTGAGCAGAGCGGCACAATCACCGCGCGCACGTATCATCCAGCGTTTCCGAGTCCGCTTACGTCGGGAGTCCCATCGATCCAAATGCGACCGGTGGTGTGGCGGCGCGCGGGTCCGGGATGGCTGCCGCTGTTTGGAACGTTCGACGAACCAGCGGTGCAGCTGCTGCACCTCGGCGCAGGGCGGATCATCTGGCTGGCCTCGTCCGATCCCTTGTCCAACGAACACATCGCGAAACCGGGTCACGCGCAGCTCCTGCTGAACGTGATGGGTGCTCCCGGGGAAAGAACGATTCTCTGGGACGAGTACTACCACGGCTTCGCGCGCTCGTTCTGGTCGTACATCGTGGGCACGCCCATCGCCTGGGGCATTGCGCAGCTCGCATTGGTGTCGATCCTTGCCCTGTTCACCTTTGCGCGACGGCGGGGCCCGATCCGCGTGAGCGAAACCGTGCCCCGGACGTCGCCGCTCGAATTCATCGACACGATGGCGGGCCTGTATCAGCGATCGCACGCCGCGTCGGCGGCAGTCGCGACCGCGCGGGCGCGGGTGCGCAGGTTGCTTGCGAGCAAAGCCGGTCTCCCTTCATCGAGCTCCGACGATCGCTTCGCCGCGGTGCTGGCGCAGCGTCCAGGCGTGACGGTCACGGCGGCAGCGGAGACGCTCAGGCGGGCGCACGACGCAGAACAGTCAGGTGTCCTGAACGATGAGCAAGGCCTGGCTCTGATCCGGGCGCTGCACGATCTGGAACGGACGGTTCTCGACGGACGAGCGCCGCACTCTCAGGAGAAACGATGAGCAGCACCGTCCAAGGTGTGATGAACCACGTGCGTCAGGAGCTGGGCAAGACCATCGTCGGCCAAAGCGAGGCGCTCGATCTGCTGGCCCTAACGCTTCTCTGCAGCGGTCACGCGCTGATCGAAGGAGTACCGGGCGTCGCCAAAACCCTCGCGGTGCGCACCCTCGCGCGGATCCTCCGGCTGCAGTTCCAGCGCGTTCAGTGCACGCCCGACCTGATGCCAGCCGACATCGTCGGCGCCAACGTGTTCAACATGGCGACCGGCACGTTCGCGCTCCACCAGGGTCCGGTCTTCACTGATCTGCTGCTCGTCGACGAGATCAACCGGATGCCGCCGAGGACCCAGGCGGCGCTGCTCGAAGCGATGGAAGAGCGGCAGGTGACGATCGACGGCACGAGCCATCAGCTGTCCTCGGAGTTCTCCGTCTTCGCAACCCAGAATCCCGTCGAGTTCGAGGGCACGTATCCCCTTCCCGAAGCGGAGCTCGATCGGTTTCTCGTGAAGATCCGCGTTGGCTATCCCCCTGCCGGGAGTGGCGAGGAAGAAGCCATCCTCGAACGGCATCACCAGGGTTTCGACGTGCGCGCCGTCAGCCAGCTCGATCTGGCGCCGCTCGACGCCGCGACCCTCGCGCAAGCACGCAGTGAGGCTGCCGCGGTCCGCGTCGAGGCGCCGCTCTTCGCCTACATCGCCACAATCGTCCGGCGTACTCGTGACTGGCCTGCCGTCACGCTGGGCATCAGCCCTCGCGGGGGCATCCACCTCCTGCACCTGGCGAAGGCCTTTGCGGCGACCGAAGGCCGGGACTACCTGCTGCCTGACGATGTGAAGCGCGCGGCGTTGCCGGTGTTCCGTCATCGGGTCGTGCTGCGGCCGGAAGCGGACCTCGAGGGCGTCACAGGAGACCAGGTGGTCGCGGACGTCCTCGCCAGCGTCGACGTGCCGAAGTGAGCGACAGACTGATCGCGCCCTCGAAGTCGGCCGTCGCGCGTGCGACGTCGCGCTGGCCGTTTGCCCTCGCGCCGCGTGGGCTGCTGATCCTTGCCGCCGGTCTCATCTGGATCGTACCGGCGGTGATCGATCGCCGGGCCATCGCGATCATGGCCGTCTGGAACGCCGCGCTCATCGCCGTTGCCGCGTGGGACCTGCGACGGCTCCCAGGATCCTCTCTGATCGAAGTCACGCGCGCCTGGTCGGGGGTCCTCACCCAGGGCGCATCCGCGACGGCCACGTTGATCGTACGGAATGCGGGCGACATCCCGATCGATCTGGCGCTGACCGACTACGCGAACGCGACGTGGTCCGACAACCCGCCCGACGTCGCGATGCGCGTTACGCCGGGTCGCGAGGCGCGTGCCACCTACGCGATCACGCCGCGCGAACGCGGTGATGTTCAAGTCGGCGTGGTCGTGGTCCGGTGGCGCAGCGACTGGGCTTTGGCGGAGCGCTGGGCGACGGTTCCCCTCGAGCAGACGGTGAGGGTCTATCCCAACCTGCAGGAGTCACGCCGAGAGTGGAGCTTTCTCGTCCGCAGCCGTCAGATCTCGATCGAGCGGCGCCGCGTACGACGCGCTCGCGGCGGCCGTGAATTCGAGAGCCTGCGCGACTATCAGCCCGGCGACGAGCGGCGCGACGTGTGCTGGACCGCGTCAGCGCGACGCGCGAAGCTCGTCACGAAGGTCTACGTGCCGGAACGCAGTCAGGCGGTGTGGGTGCTCGTGGACGGCGGCCGGCTGCAGCGCGCCCGGGCCGGCGATCGCAGCATGCTCGATCACGCCGTCATGGGCGCGCTGGCCTTGAGTCAGGTGGCACTCGCATCGGGCGATCGCGTCGGGTTGCTGACCTACGGGCGAAGAGTTCACCGGCGCGTCGCGCCGGGCCGCGGGTCCAGCCACCTTCGGGATCTCGTCGACGCGCTGGCGGTGATCCGGGCCGACAGCGTGGAAGCCGATCACGCCGCGGCGGCAGCGGAAGTCATGAACGCGCAACGGCGGCGGGCGCTGGTTGTGTGGCTGACGGACGTTGCGGAGACGGCTGGAACTCCTGACGTCATCGAGCAGGCGAGCGCCATGGCCTTGCGCCACGCGGTCCTCTTCGCGGTCATGCGCCATCCGGCGATTCAGGCCGTCGCGACCGAAGCGCCCGCAACACCGGCGGAGATGTACAGGCTCATGGCGGCGCAGGAAGCCCTCGAGCGGCGCGCCGCGCTCCTCTCGTCGCTGACGCAGCGCGGCGCCCTGATCGTGGAAGTCTCGCCGACCGAGCTGGCCGGCGGGCTGGTCGATCGATATCTCGAGATCAAGGAGCGCGGCGTTCTGTGAACTCGCCGCGCGTGCGGCCGCACTGCAGCAGGTAGACCGCGAGCGCCACGAACATCGCAAGGCCAGTCGCGAATTTCGCGGCCGCGGGAATGGACGTCGGCGAGACGAACCCCTCCAGAATGCCCGCAACGATGAGCAGTGGGATCACCCCGAGCACGAGTCGTACGGCCACTGAAGCCGCCGCCGCGAGCGACTCACGCCGGGAGAGCCAGCCGGGAAACAGTAGACCGCGGGCGATCAACAGGCCGGCGCCACCAGCGATGAAGATTGCGGGCAGCTCGAGCGCACCATGCGGCGCGACGAAGCTCCACAACGACAGATCCATTCCGGCACGATGGCATGCGGCGCCGATCGCGCTCATCAACAGACCGTTGAACGCCATCATGTAAATCGGACCAAGGCCTACGATGATGCCCGTGGCACAGGCGGCGAACGACACGCTCAGGTTGTTGGTGAGGATCGCGCTCGACGCGACGGGTTTGATTGCGAGAATGGAATGCGTCCACATCTCGCGGCGGTCGATGGTGTCCATCATCTCGCCGCCGATGACGAACCGCACGAAGCCCGGATCGAGGATCGCCAGCGCGAGCCCAGCCGCAGCGCCCGCGGCGAAGATCAGCGCCGCGGTGGCGGTGTACTGCCAGGTGTCACGAAATACCTGAGGGAAGGTCCGAGCAAAGAACCGGGCGATCGTCGTCAGACGAGCCGGCGGCGGACTGTAAACAAGGTTGTGCGCCCCGCCGAGCAGCTGATTCAGGTACGCGGCCAGCTGCGCACCGGCCGGCCTCTCGCGGACCGTCGAGAGGTCGGCCGCGGTCTGACGATACAATTGGCCCAGTTCCCGCAGCTCGGCATGTGAGAGGCCGGAGACGCCGCGACGGCCCTGTGCGACGAGCGCTTCGAGCCGGGCCCAATGAGCCCTCCGCTTCTCGACCCAGCGTGAGGAGAGCGCCGGTGCCGGCATCCGAAAAGCTTACCATCGACACTCCGGAGCAGATTGCGCTGGAGTTTCCGCTTGCGAGCGTCGGCAGCCGTTTCCTGGCGATTGCCCTCGACACGCTCGTACAGGCGGGTTTGTTTCTCGCGTTCCTGATGCTGGTCTTCGTCGTCAGCATCGCCGGCGCCGTCGCGGGCGTGAACGCCGGGGTCTGGGGCGCCGCGCTCGCCATCCTCGCCGGCTTCACTCTTTATTACGGGTACTTCGCCGCATTCGAAGCGCTCTGGAACGGACAGACGCCAGGCAAGCGCTGGGTCGGACTCCGCGTCATCAGCGAGACCGGCCGGCCGATAGGCGCCTTCGATGCGATCCTGCGCAACCTGCTGCGGATCGTCGATCAGCTCCCGGCAATCTACGCCGTCGGCACACTCTCGGTCTTCCTCACGTCGAGGAATCAACGCCTTGGCGATCTGGCTGCGGGCACAGTCGTGGTTCACGATCGGCCCGTTGACCGCCCGGTAGTCCAGCAGCCATCGGTCCCCGCCGCCACAGCCCGTTACGGCGCCAACCGATTGAGCCCGGAAGAAATCGCCGCCATCGACACCTATCTGAGGCGCCGCGGGACGGTTGACGACCACTTCCGTGTGCGCGCCCGCGGCGAACTGGCCGCCCGAATCCGGCCGAAACTGACGATGCCGGCGGATACGAAAATCGAGGACGAGGCGCTACTGGAGCAGGTGATGGCTGAGTATCGAGGCGGGCTCGGAGGCTAGCTTTCGTGCTATTTTTCCCGCGGTATGCTATTTTCATAGCACCTTTCGTCAGGGGGGCTCGTCTAAGGGGTATGTCGGACCTGAAACGCATGACCAAGAGAAGCCACGTCGACCTCAGCCGTCGTGAACGGCAAATCATCGACATCCTCTACGAGCGTGGACACGCGACCGCCGCGGAAGTCCAGGAGCTCCTCCCCGACCCGCCGAGCTATTCCGCCGTCCGTGCGATGCTGCGGATCCTCGAAGACAAGGGCCACGTCCGCCACCAGCAGGATGGGCCGCGCTATGTGTATCTGCCGACTGTGGCCCGCGACAACGCCAAGCGGTCGGCTCTCAAACATCTGCTTCAGACCTTCTTCGACGGCTCGGCCGAGCAGGCCATCTCGGCGTTGCTCGACGACTCGTCGGCACGGCTGTCCGACGCGGAGCTCGATCGCCTCGCGAGCCTGATCGATCAGGCCCGCCGTACCGGAGCCTAGCCATGAGTCTCTCTTCGTTCGACCTCGGCGTGTGGATCCCCGTTGCGGACGTCGTGGTGAAGGCGAGCCTTCTGCTCGGCGGCGCCGCCGCCCTGTCCGTCGCGCTTCGCGGCGTATCGGCCTCGGTCCGGCACGTGGTGTGGACGGTCGCGCTGCTCGCGTCGCTCGTGTTGCCGGTGCTCTCCCTCGCTCTGCCTCGCTGGCAGATGCCGCTCGTCCGTCTCGCGGCGCCAGTTGCGGATCAGGTGACGATTATGAGCACGGCAGCTCCCGAGGCTCCGCCGCTCCACCGTGCATCGCGCGCGTCCGTCGCCGGCCCCTCGCATGAAATGACGAGGCCTGCCGTCCAGACGCTGCCCAGTGATACCAGCGCGGCTGCGAAGACCTCCTGGTTGAGCGGTGTTTCGTGGTCCGCCATCGTGCTTGGCTTCTGGGCAATCGGCTGCCTCGCGATCCTCGCCCGTCTCGTGATCGGCATCCTCGCCGTGCAATGGATGTCGCGGCGGACCGAGAAGGTCCTCGACGCACCGTGGCTGCCGCTCGCGCGTGAACTCGCGGACGACGTCGGCGTCTCGTCGCGGATCTCGTTTCAGCGAAGCGCCCGCGCGACGATGCCGATGGCCTGGGGGGTTGTCAATCCGTCTGTGTTGATGCCGGCGGACGCGGACGACTGGCCGGCCGATCGCCTCCGCATCGTGCTTCTGCACGAGCTCGCGCACGTGAAACGCCGCGATTGCCTGACGCACATGCTCGCGCAGCTGGCCTGCGCGCTCTACTGGTTCAATCCGCTCGCCTGGATGGCTGCCCGCCGCGCCCGCGCTGAACGCGAGCGGGCGTGTGATGACCTCGTCCTGTCGACGGGAACCGAAGGACCCGATTACGCGCAGGAGCTGCTCGAGATCGCCCGCGTGATGCGTGCGGGCCGCTTCCCCGTCGTCCTCGCCGGCGCCACGCTTGCGATGGCGCACCGTACGCAGCTCGAGGGCCGCGTGATCGCTATCCTCGATCCGAAAGTTCCGCGCTCCGCGATGACGACGTTCCGGACCGCGGCCGTCACCGCCGTCGCCGCGTGTGCGCTCATCCCACTCGCGACGGTGCAGCCGTGGGCGTATTCCGATCCGGTGTTGCCTGCCGCGCAAGAGGCGCAGGTACGGCCGGACGCGCAGATGACCGAACAGCCGGTCGCGGTCCCGCATGAGCAGGCATCGCCTGATGCTCACGCGGCACGCCCGTTTGAATCTACATCCGGACAGGCCACGGCGGATCAGGCGGCGGCTGCCGCATCACAGAGCACCGCCCAGGGGATCACGCAGAGCGTGACGCAAGGGGTCACTCAGGGTGTGACACAAGGTGTGACCCAGGGTGTCACCCAAAGCGTGACGCAGGGAATGATTCAGGGCGCGATTCAAGGAGCCGTCGGCGCGCTCGGCGGCGACGTCGACATGAAGCACCTGAAGGCCGACGTCGATCAGGACGTCGACAAGAAAGGCGAACGTCGAGCCAATGCGGACCCCCGGACTATCGCCGCGCTGACCGCGGCGCTCAAGGACACCGACCGTGAGGTGCGCGAGACCGCGATGCACGCGCTGGTGCAGCTCCGCGATCCGGCGATTTACGATCCGCTCGTGCAGGCTCTCCACGATCAGTCGGCCGACGTCCGCGAGCAGGCCGCGTTCGGCCTGGGCCAGTTGCGCGATCGCCGCGCCGTCGACCCGCTGATGGGGGCCCTCAAGGATCAGAACCCGTCGGTCCGCGAGCAGGCGGCGTTCGCGCTGGGCCAGCTGCACGACCCGCGTGCCGTCGACGTGCTGATCGGCGCGCTGAAGGACGAAAACCCCAGCGTGCGTGAGCAGTCTGCCTTCGCGCTGAGCCAGCTCCGCGACGCACGTTCGGTCGATGCGCTCGCCGCCGCGCTCAAGGACACGAACCCGAGCGTCCGCGAGCAGGTCGCATTTGCGCTCGGTCAGCTTCACGATCGGCGCGCGGTTCCGGGGTTGATGAGTGCGCTGACCGACTCGAGCGAGGACGTGCGCGAGAAGGCGGTATTCGCGCTCGGCCAGCTGCGCGACCCGTCCGCGATCGACGGGCTCATGCTCGCGATGAAGGATGGCAAGGCGGACGTGCGCGAGCAGGCGGCGTTCGCGCTCGGCCAGATTCGCGATCGGCGCGCGGTCGAGCCGCTCATCTCGGGCCTCAAGGATGCCGCGCCCGACGTGCGCCAGCAGTCCGCATTCGCCCTCGGTCAGATTCGCGATGTGGCTGCCGTCGAAGCGCTGGTCATCGCGCTCAAGGACGCCGACGCGGACGTGCGCGAGCAGGCGGCGTTTGCCCTCGGACAACTCCGGGATCCCCGTGCCATCGACGGCCTCACGGCCGCGTTGAAGGACTCCAGCGCCGGCGTACGCCAGCAAGCGGCGTTCGCGCTCGGCCAACTCGCTCGATAGTTCGACGTCCGAATACCGGCTGCGCTGCCGCCGCGTGCCGCCGGTGTTGTTCGTGATGCTAGTTTTCTAGCAGGAGAAGACCATGACGCCGTTGACCGTGTTCGTTCGCACGCTCCTCAAATCCAGCGCCATCTTCTTCGGCGCGGGCTACATCTTCCTCCACCCCACGCTGCAGTTCTCCGCGCCCGCGCAGCGGAGCGCCGCGCAGTCCGCGCTCGATGGGATTCTCCATCCGACGCGCGACTGGGGCGTGACGGCGCAGAAGAGCCCGTCCGAGGCGGCGATTGACGGCCTGGTCGCGGCGTTGAAAGACAGCGATCCGGGCGTCAGGCGTCAGGCCGCCGCCGCCCTCGGTGAGCTGCGCAACACGCGCGCGGTCCCGGGGCTCATGGAGGCGCTCAAAGACAGCCAGGTCGAGGTTCGTCAGCACGCGATCAGCGCGCTCGGAGAGATCGGCGACGCGCGTGCGGTGCCGGCGCTCGCCGGTGCGCTCAAGGACAGCGACGCGCGCGTACGTGCCCGCGCGGCGTCGGCGCTCGGCGAGCTGCGCGACCGCGGTTCAGTCGACGCGCTCATCGGCGCGGTTCGCGACAGCAACGTCGACGTCCGGCGGCGCGCGATTTCTGCGCTTGGCGAGATCCGTGACACGCGCGCCGTCGAGGCACTGACCGCCGCGCTCAAGGACGAAGACCCTGCGGTCCGCAGGTCCGCCGTGCGGGCACTCGCGGAGATCGGTGGTGACGGCGATCACGAACACTTTGGCGGAACGCCGCATCCGATGCCGATGCCGATGCCCATGCCCATGCCGAACCCCAATCCCAATCCCCATCCGCACCCGCATCCGCGTCCGGCCGGCGGAGATGTGATGCCGGCGGCGGGGAGATAAGACGATGATCCGCTCGTTCGGTTGTGGAATGGTGGCGCTGGCGGTGTTCCTCACCGGCAGCGGCGACGATCTACGGACGCCACCGGATCAGAGCCGCGACGCGCGGCAGCTGGTCGCCGAACTGCGCGCCAACGACGCCGTCACGCGCACGCGCGCGGCCTGCGAGCTGCGTGAGCTTGGCGACGGTGCCGCCGAGGCCATCGAGCCGCTCGTCGCGCTCCTCGACGACGCCTCGCCGGTGGAGCCCACAGTCTGCGACCGCCGGTGGTGGCGCGGCTCGAACGACGACGTCACGACACCAGGAGAGCAGGCGGCGAGCGCGCTCGTGGCCATTGGCTCGCGCGCCGTCACCGCGGTCCTCGCGGCAGTGCAGCGGCCGTCGTGGGTGGCGCGCAAGAATGCCGCGTGGGCGCTCGGCGCGCTCGATGACCCCCGCGCGGTCAAGCCGCTCATCGACGTCATCAGGGATCGGGAACCGCAGGTCCGCGAGCAGGCCGCGTGGGCCCTGGGCGCCCTCGATGATCGCGCCGCCGTACCGGCGCTCCTGACCGCGCTCAAGGACGACAACCCGCGCGTCCGGAAGCAGGCGGCATGGGCGCTCGGCGCCATCGACGATCCCCGCGCCGTCCAGCCGCTCACTGAGGTCCTCACCGATTCCGACGAGCACGCGCGCCAGCAGGCAGCGTGGGCCCTGGGCGCGATTGACGATCGCGCCGCGGTTCAGCCGCTGATCCACGCGCTCGGCGATTCTTCAGCCGGCGTCCGCAAACAAGCGGCCTGGGCGCTCGGCGCCATCGACGACGAGGGAGCGGTCGACGGGCTCGTGCGAGCACTGAGCGATCAGGCCGCGGGCGTCCGCTCGCAGGCTGCCTGGGCGCTTGGCGCGATCGGCAACACACGTGCGCTCAATGGACTGCTCGCCGCGCTCAAGGATCAGGACGCGTCCGTTCGCCGCCAGGCCGCCTGGGCCATCGGCGTCATCGGGAAGTGAATCTTGTCGCTGGCCGCTGGCCGCAGTCCGCTAGAAGGCTAAAGCCGGACGCTACATGAACCGGTAAGCGGACAGCGGTCACATCTCCGGCTTTAGACCGGACCACCAGCGGACCGCGGACAGCGGACCGCGGACAGCGAAGAATAGTGTCCCTCATGACCCTCCTCCACGACCTCCGTCACGGCTTTCGTCTGCTCATGCGCTCGCCCGCCTTCACGATCGTAGCGGTCGCGGCGCTGGCGATCGGCATCGCCGCGAACACCGCGATTTTCAGCGTCATCAACACGCTGCTCCTCAAGCGGCTGCCGTACGAGGATCCGGACCGGCTCGCGGTGATCTGGGAGCGCAACATCCCGCGCGATCGCAAGACGAACCCCGTCGGTCCCGCCAACTACATGCACTGGCGCGATGCGAACCAGGTGTTCACGGACATCGCCGCGCTGACGCAGACGTTCAATCGCACGCTGACCGGTGCCGGTGAGCCCGAAGAGATCCCTGCGCAGTTCGTCGCGCGACAGTTCTTTGCCATCCTCGGCGTGCAGCCGGCGCTTGGCCGTACGTTCACCGAGGAAGAAGGGCAGCCCGGGCACAGTGCCGTGATCATCAGCGATCGGCTGTGGAAGCGACGATTCAACGGCGATCCCTCGATCCTGCAGCAACCAATCATGCTGCTGGGCCAGCCGTACCTGGTCGTCGGTGTCATGCCGCCCGGGTTTTCGTTTCTCGACAAGACCGTCGATCTCTGGTCGCCGCTGACGTTCACGGCGCAGTCGCGAATCCCACGCGGCCGCGGGATCGTCGTCGTCGGCCGTCTGAAGCCTGACGTGACCTTTGCTCGCGCGCAGGAGGACATGACGCGCGTGCACGCCGAGCTGACGCGGATGTTCCCCGAGTTCGACACCGGATGGACGGCCAACGTCGTTCCGTTGCGTGAACAGCTCACCGGCGACGTCCGACCGGCGCTCTTCGTGCTGCTCGGCGCCGTCGTGTTCGTGCTCCTGATCGCGTGCGCGAACGTCGCGAACCTGCTGCTTGCGCGCGCGACCGCTCGCCAGCGCGAGCTCGCCGTACGGTCGGCGCTTGGCGCCGGGCGCGGCCGTCTCGTCCGGCAGCTGCTCGCCGAAAGCCTGCTGCTTGCAGCCGCGGGCGGTGCGACCGGCCTGCTCCTGGCGTGGTGGGCGCTCCGGTTCCTGCGGCTCGTGGTAGCCGCTCGGTTGCCCATTCAGCGCCTGGAGCTCGTGGGGCTCGATCCGCCGGTGTTGATCTTCACGCTGGGGGTGTCGCTCCTGAGCGGCCTCATCTTCGGCATCGTCCCGGCGCTCACGTCGTCTGCCGACTCGCTGACGAACGCGCTCAAGGAGGGCGGGCGAACGGGATCCGCTGCACGGGGCAATCGCACGCGGAGCACGTTCGTCGTCGTGGAGATCGCGCTGGCGCTCGTGCTGCTCGTCGGTGCCGGCCTTCTGATGCGCAGTTTTCGTCAGCTCCTCGACGTCGACCCGGGCTTCAAGACCGCGAACACGGTGACGATGCGCGTGTCGCTGCCGCCGTCGCGCTACCCGGCGAATCCCAACTACATTCAGTTCTACGAGCGACTGTTCACCCGCATCGACGCGCTTCCCGGCGTGCAGGCCGCGGGCGCAACCAGCACGCTGCCGCTGATCGGCCTTGGCTCGGCCACATCGTTCATCGTCGTGGACAAACCCAAGCCGCCGATGGGACAGGAACCGGTCGCGGACGTGAGGGTCATCACCCACGACTACCTCAAGGCCATGGGCATTCCGCTCCTGAAGGGACGGCTCTTCAACGAACACGACCCCGCTGACGCAAAAGACCGCGTCGTTGTCAACGAAACGCTCGCGCACAAGTACTGGCCGGGCCAGGACGCCCTCGGCAAGCGCATGCGGATTTCCTGGGACGACAACCGCGACGACGAAATCATCGGGATCGTGGGCGACGCGAAGCACGCCGGGCTCGACGTGCAGGCGCGTCCCACGACCTACTGGCCCTACGCACGCAACGTCTACGGATCGATGACGATTGCCATCCGCACCGCGGGGGATCCATCGGCCGTCGTCAACGCCGTCACCGGATTGATTCACGATCAAGACGCGCAGCTTGCGGTCGCGGACGTGAAGACCATGGACGAGGTCGTCGCGAACTCGCTGGCGGAGCGGCGTCTGCTGATGCTGCTGCTCACGATCTTCGCCAGCGCCGCGCTGATGCTCGCGGCCGTGGGCATCTACGGAGTGATCGCCTACAGTGTCACGCAGCGCACGCAGGAAATCGGCATCCGCATGGCGCTCGGCGCGCAGCAGCAGGACGTTCTGCGAATGATCGTTGGTCACGCGGTCATGCTCGCGGTCGTCGGCATGGCCATCGGCAGCGCCGTGGCGCTGCTCCTGACGAGGCTCATGACAGGACTGCTCTACGCCACCGCGCCGACCGATCCTGCGACGTTCCTTGCCGTCGCGACCGTTCTCGGTGCCGTCGCCGTCCTCGCGAGCTATCTCCCGGGCCGACGAGCGACGCGGGTGGATCCGGTGATTGCGCTGAGGAGTGAGTAGTCGGCAGTCGACAGTCGACAGTCGCGCATAGGGACTGCCGACTGATGTACCATCCCCCCGCATGCTCTCCGCGGCGGCGATCATCCTCTTCTTGATCCTGCTGACGGCGCTGTATGTGGCGGCTGAGTTCGCGGCAGTCGGTGCGCGGCGCAGCCGGCTACGCCGTCTGGCCGAAGACGGCAATGGGCTTGCCGCCCGAATCCTTCCTGTTCTCGACGATCCCCGTGCGCTGGACCGCTACATCGCGGCGTCGCAGGTCGGGATCACGCTGTCAAGTCTGATCCTCGGAGCCTACGGACAGGCCAGCATTGCACCGCGTCTCGCGCCGTTGCTCGAAGCGATTGGCATGCGGCCGGAGTCGGCCAAATCAGCGTCGGTGGCGGTCGTGCTGCTCACGCTCACGGTGCTCGCCATGATTCTTGGCGAGCTGGTTCCCAAATCCATCGCGCTCCAGGATCCCACGCGGACGGCGCTTGTGACCGTCCTGCCGATGCAGTGGTCGCTGCGGCTGTTCGCGTGGTCCATCGTGTTCTTGAACGGCAGCGGCGTTGCGCTGCTGAAGATTCTCGGCATGTCCTCCACCGGACATCGCCACGTGCACTCACCCGAAGAGATCGAGCTCCTCATCGCTGAAAGCCGCGACGGAGGTCTGCTCGAGCCTCTCGAGCAGGTGCGGCTGCACCGTGCCCTGAGGCTCGGGCTCCGGACGGCACGCCAGCTCATGGTCCCCCGCGCGCGACTCCAGGCGATCGATGCGTCCACGCCCTTCGAGGACGTTCTGCGGGTCGTCGCCACGAGCCCGTACAGCCGCCTGCCGGTCTACCGCGGGTCCCTCAACCACATCTCGGGCATCCTGCACACCAAGGACCTCGTGATGGACTACATCAGCGGCGCCGGGCGCTCGTCGATCCTTCCGCTGCTGCGCCCGATCGTTCGCGTCAGAGATTCGATGCCCGCCGATCGGTTGCTCGCGTTCCTGCGTGAACGGCGGAGTCATCAGGCGCTGGTCGAAGACGATCACGGTCAGGTCGCGGGGCTCATCACCCTCGAAGATGTCGTCGCGGAGCTGCTCGGAGGCGTGTCGGATGAATTCAAGTCGGCCCAGCTGAAGGCGCTGACACTGCCGGACGGCCGGACCCGTCTTCCTGGCGCCATGCGCGTGGATCAGGCCGGCCCGGTGCTGCGATCGTGGAGCGGCGGAGGCAACACGATCGCCGCGACGATTGTCTCGATGCTCGGGCGTGTTCCCGAGCCGGGCGAAGTCGTGACTATCGACGGCGTCCAGGTCGAGATCGAGGTCGTCGAAGGCGGCACGATTGCGTCGGTCATCGTCGGGACCCCGCGCCCTCCCGAGGATGCGATGGCATGACCGCATTTCTGATCATCGCCGGGCTCATTCTCCTCAACGGCCTCTTCGTGGCCGCGGAGTTCGCCATCGTGGGCGCGCCTCGTGCGGCGATCGACGCGCGTGCGGCTCGGGGCAATCGCCTGGCGGTCATCGTTCAGTCCGTGCTGCGGGATCCGCAGCGTCAGGATCGCTACATCGCAACTGCGCAGCTTGGCATCACGGTCGCCAGCCTCGGCCTCGGCATGTACGGCGAGCATGTCCTGGCCGACAGCCTCTTCGCGATGCTCGGCCGGGCGGCCGGGCCGGCGTGGCTCTTTTCGCACGGCGTGGCGAGCGTTCTCGCGATCGCGATCCTGACTTACTTCCACATCGTCATCGGCGAGATGGTGCCGAAATCGCTGGCGCTCCAGCAGGCCGAGCGCATGGCGCTTTGGATCACGCCGCCGATGCTCTGGATCAAGAGCATCGTGTATCCGCTGGTGGTGGCGCTGAACGGAACCGGAAACGCGGTGTTGAGACTCGTCGGCGTCAACCGACAGGCCCAGAACACCGAGCAGTACTACACGCCGGAGGAGTTACAGCTGATCGTCCAGGAGAGCGAAGAGCTGGGGGTCATTCGATCCGAGTCCGGTCAGATGCTTCAGGAGCTGTTCGAGTTCGGCGACCTGACCGCGGGAGAAGCCATGGTGCCACGCGTCCGGATTACGGGAATTCCGGTCGGCAGCACTCCCGATCGGATTCGAGAGCTGCTCAAACGGTCTTCGCATACGAGATATCCGGTCGTCGAGAGCGACCTCGATCACATCCTTGGCATGATTCACATCAAGGATCTCCTGCGGATGCTCCTTCGCGGCGAAACGATTACTCCCGCGCACGCCCGCCCCGTTCCACTCGTACCGGAAACGGCGCCGCTCGATACAGTGCTCGCGACGATGCGGCGCGAGCGGACGCAGATGGTGATCGTGCTCGACGAGCACGGTGGGACGTCCGGCATCGTCACGCTCGAGGATCTGTTCGACGAAGTCGTCGGCGAGATCGAGGAAGGATCAGGGACGCCGGCAATGTATCGCGACCGCGGGGGCCGGCTGCGGGTTCCTGGAACCATGCGCATCGACGAGATCGGACGTGAGTTCGACCTCGAGCTCGAGCATCAGGACGTCGACAGCGTCAGCGGTCTCATCCTCACCGTTCTGGGACGCCCGCCGCGAGTCGGTGACATCGTGCGTTACGACCGTCTCGAGTTCGAGGTCACGAGAGTGACCGGCCGCGGCGTCGAGGAAGCCGCGGTGTCGATGGCGGCTTGAACGTATTCTCCCGGTTCTCTGTTCCCGGTTCCCAGTTCTCGGTTCCGTGGTTCGCGGTTCCAGGGTTCGAAAGCCCAAGAACGAATATCCGGGCGGAGAACCGAGAACGTGAGAACCGAGAACCTGGAAATTGCTTCCTGTCACCCCACGTGAACCCGCGGCCGCTTGAGGGGATCCGGCTCGGTCTGCCGCAACACCTCGCGCGTCACGGGCGCCGTGTCTCCTTCACCGAACGCCAGGAACTTGAGGAGATAGGCGATCGGGTTTCCTTCCGTCCAGCCGAAGTATGCGTGAGGGATTTTGCCGGTTTCGTCTCTGATGTAGAGGAGCAGTGCCGCGATCGCGTTCGGAATCGCAGGGCTGACACTGCGGAGGACGTGGTGGCCGTCGACGTCGACGCCGCTCACGGGGAGCTGGCTGCCGAACTCGGACGCGTCTCCGAGCCTGACCTCGAGGAACAGCACGCGATCCGCCCCCGGAAGATGGTGCGACTCGCGCGCTTCCCGCAGCTTGTGCTCGTACTCCTCGGGAAGCCCGCTGTCGGGACGGTTGGCGATGATCCTCACTGGCGCCGACGCTGCCTCGCGGATGAATCTGAGGGCAGTTTCGTCCGGGTCCACTGCCTGAATCCGCAGCTCTGTGGATCTGAGGACGCGCGAGACCAGCGACGTGAACACGATCGTGACGATGAACCACGACGCGATTTTCACGCCGTCGGGCCGTTCGATGATGTTCGTGATGGTCGTGTAGGCGAAGATCAGCGTGATGGCCCCGAACGCGAGCCACAGGTTGCGCCGACCGCGGACCGAAAGCGTTACCGCGACGGCTGCCGACGTCATCAGCATGAGAACACCTGTGGCGTAGGCGCCACCCTGCGCTTCGACGTCCGCGTTGAACAGCACCGTGATGAAGAACGTGATCGCGGTGAAGAGGATGACGAGCGGACGCGTCGCGCGAGTCCACTCCGGCGCCATGCCGTACCGCGGCAGATAGCGCGGGACGAGGTTCAAGAGCCCCGCCATTGCCGATGCACCGGCAAACCAGAGGATCGAGATCGTGCTGAGGTCGTAGATGGTGCCGAACACCTCACCGAGGTGCGTGTGCGCGAGGTAGGCCAACGCGCGGCCGGATGCTTCGCCCCCAGCTCGAAATGCTGCCGGCGGAATGAGCAGCGTCGTGGCGAACGAGCTCCCGAGCAACAGCACGGTCATGATCAGCGCCGCGGTGCGGAGGAGCTTTTTGGTGTTCGCAATGCGGCCGGCGGGCCGCTCGGGATCGTCGCCGGGACGGCCTTCGACGAGCGGCATCACCGCCACACCGGTCTCGAAGCCAGACAACCCGAGCGCCAACTTCGGAAACACGAGCAGCGCGGCGCCGATCATCATCACGGCGTTTCCGTGATCGGTGAGCAGAGCATCTCGCCACCTCGGCAGGTATTCCGGATGGTTGATGATCTCGTTCAGCCCCCACCCGATCACAACGACGTTGAGCGCGAGGTAGATGCCGACGATCAGGACGGCAAGCCCAATCGCCTCTTTGAATCCCTTGAGAAACACCGCTGAGAGCAGCAACAGCAGCAGCAGCGTGAGGGCGATCGGGTGATTGAACGACGTCGGTACGAACGGGTTGCCGATGATGTGCGCGGTGGCATCGGCAGCCGACAGCGTGATCGTGATGACGAAGTCGGTCGCGGCGAACCCGAGCAGACAGAGCACGAACGCCTTGCCACGCCACCGCGGGAGCAGTTCCTCGAGCATCGAGATACTGCCCTGGCCGTGGGGGCTGGCGGCGGCGACGCGCGTGTAGATCGGGAGCGCGCCAAAAAGTGTGAGGAGGATGAGGATCAGTGTTGCGATGGGCGACAGCGCGCCGGCGGCCAGAAAGGCAATGCCCGGTTGATAGCCAAGGGTCGAAAAGTAATCGACCCCGGTAAGGCACATGACCTTCCACCACGCCGTTTGATGGACGTGTCGAGCGTGCGGGCCGGCTGGCTCCCGCAGCCCCTCGAAAAACCACAGCGTGAAGCGCCGAC
This sequence comes from Vicinamibacterales bacterium, assembly GCA_036258055.1. Lineage (GTDB taxonomy): Bacteria > Acidobacteriota > Vicinamibacteria > Vicinamibacterales > 2-12-FULL-66-21 > DATAEK01. The sequence continues at coordinate 7,045 of DATAEK010000447.1, read as the reverse complement.
GTTGGCGCGTCGTCAGGCCGTAGGCCATGACTGGATCAGATCTCTCCGCGCGCGGCCGCCAGCTCCAGATCGTGATCGGTCGCCTCGACGAACTGCCCTTCCCACTTCGCGACGACGACCGTCGCAAGGCAGTTGCCGATGACGTTGACCATCGTCCGCGCCATGTCCATCAGCTCATCGACGCCGAGGATGAGCGTCACCCCTTCGAGGGGCAAACCGTACGTGGCAAGTGTACCCGCCAGGATCACCAGCGACGCACGCGGAACGCCAGCCACGCCTTTGCTCGTCAACATCAGCGTGAGCAGCATCGTGATCTGCTGGCCCGCAGAAAGCTGAACGCCCGCGGCTTGGGCCACGAAGATCGACGCCAGTGACAGGTACAGCGTCGTGCCGTCGAGGTTGAAACTGTATCCGAGCGGGAGCACGAACGCTACGATGCGGCGCGGCACGCCGAGACGCTCGACGACTTCCATGGCAATCGGCAGCGCAGCTTCGCTCGAGGTCGTCGAGAACGCGATGACCGCCGGTTCCTTCACCGCTTTGAGGAACTTGCGGATCGGTACGCGGAAGATGAGCGCGACCGGCAGCAGCACGAGGAGAATGAAGGCCGTCAGCGCGAGATAGAGCGTCGCCACCAGCCACGCCAGGTTCCACAGCACGCGCAGGCCGCCATGACCGACGGTGTAGGCGATCGCCGCGCCCACGCCAATCGGCGCGTAGTGCATGACGATGTTCGTGAACTTGAACATCGTTTCAGCGACCGCCTCGCACCAGACAACGACCGGCCGGCCCTTCTCGCCGATCATGCCGAGCGCAATCGCGAAAAAGATGCTGAAGACGACGATCTGCAGCACGTCACCGTCCGCCATCGACTTGAGCACGGACTCGGGGACCGTATGCAGCAGCACCTGATCCCACGTCTGCGCTTTCGCAGAAATCTCCGACGAGGTTGTCGTCGGAAGATTCACGCCCACACCGGGCTTCATCACGTTGACGGCAACGAGGCCGATGATGAGCGCAAGCGTGGTGACGATTTCGAAGTAGAGCAGCGCGCGGAATCCCATCCGCCCGACGACCTTCACGTGCCCGGCGCCGGCGATCCCCGCGACGAGCGTCGCGAAGATCAACGGCGCGATGATCATCTTGATCAGCCTGAGGAAGAGCTGGCTGAACGGACGGAAGTAGATGGCTGCTGCCGGGTTGTATTCGCTGACCAGCCAGCCGACCAGGATTCCGATGCCGAGTCCGACGAATATTTGTTGCGTTAACGTGAGCCCGCGGCGAGGTGCAGGGGAAGAGGCCGCTTGTGCCATCCGGTCAGATCCTCCGGGCGCCTCGACACCAGCGCCAGCATCCGGCGATTCTACCCCGAGAGTCGTTGCCGGCCGTTCGTGCAGACGGGGGTTCGACGCCGAGCGCCGAGCGCCGAGCGCCGAGCGCCGAGCGCCGAGAAAACAATCACCCAAGATACAGGGTGCGCGCGGTGACCTCACGCGGATCGAGACCGGCGGCCCTTGCGAGGTCTCGCTGCCTCGCCGGCAGCTCGAAGGGAAAGCGCCATTCGTCTTCGCGTCCGGACTCACGTCCGAAGGCCTGACACCACTCGCGCCACCAACTGACAACGGTTCGCCGTGCGATTGGCTCGACGACGAGCACCCGTGCGCCTCGGGTGTGAGCCGTCAGGAGTCGAGGCAGCAAGCTGTCCCGGACTTCGGGGAGCAGCTCGTTCACCGTGTACGCAAGCAGGATCGCGCGGCCACGCTCGCCTGTGATGGCTGTGCGCCGCACGTCCACCTGCACGGCGCGGCCCCGCAATCGCAGCTCACGGTAGGTCCAGTTCGCCTCGGCCACTGCCCACGGGTGCCGATCGAATCCCGAGAGCCGCGCCGTCCCGGCCTCGAGGCCCCACGCTGCGCCACCGGCGCCGGTACCACACCCGATGTCCAGGATGTCCGTCACGCCGCCGACAGCCGCTGGCAGATCACGAACGATCCGGCTCACCGCCAGGAAATGGAGCGGCGCGTAGAAGAGCGCGAACGCCGCGCGCTTCCCCGCGCTGTCGAGCGCCGCCCCGGAGGCGAGCGTCGATCGGCGCTCGACGTAGCGCGTGGAGAGCGCCTTCAGCGCGCGCGCCACTTCAGACGCGGTAAGCTCCGCGAGGTGGCGACGTTCGAGCGCCTCGAGCCATTCGGTGGGGACGGGGTCGCTCACGAAGGCTCCTGGTCGGACGCCGATGCCGCCGATTCGCGGCGAGCGCTCCCAGTCCGTGCTCTGCGAGCCATCCCGGAAGGTGGACTTGTTGACGTGAAGCTCGACAAGGAGACCCCTGCGGCGACAAAAGGTCTACGTTTGGCAGACTTGAGCGCCGTAAGTTGTAGAAAATGCAACACTTGAGGCAGCACCGCCATTTGCAGAATGCAGATTGTGCGCGTGACGCGATTGGTGCTCCTCGCCTTCCTGCTGGCGCAGGCCTGCGACGGAATCCTCACGTACCTCGCGGTGCGCTCCGACGGGATCGCGGCCGAGGGCAACATGCTGCTCTCGACCTGGATGGTGCTGGTCGGTCCCGCGCCCACGCTCTTCGCCGCGAAGACCCTCGCGGCCGCCTGCGGCGTGCTCCTCTACACACGCGGGGTTCACCGGATCCTGGCGGCCCTTACGATCTTCTACGCCGTGAGCGCGGTGGGCCCCTGGCTCCTGATCTTTGGGGCGCGCTAGCCTGAAATCTTTCGGTAAGAGCTACTGGCCCCGCAGCGCGCGTAGCGGATCGATTCGCGCGGCGCGACGCGCAGGAATGACGCAGGCGAGCCCCGCAGCGAGTGCGATGGCCATGCTCACGCCGGCGAAGGAGAGTGGATCGCGCGCGCTCACACCATAGATGAGCGCCGACATCCACCGCACCAGAATCGCGGCGGCGCCAAGCCCCGCGATGAGCCCCGCGCCCGTGATGACAGCCGCCTGTTTGAGCACGAGCGCGATGACATCCGTGCGTTGCGCCCCGAGCGCGGTGCGGACACCAATTTCTCTCGATCGTTGCGCCACGCTGTACGACAGCACCCCGAAGAGCCCGGCGCCGGCAACGAGCGCCGCGACGAGCGCGAACGCCGAGAGCAGCGCCGCGTAGAGCCGCGGCTTGGCCAGGCTCCCCATGACGCGATCCTCCATCGTCATCACGGCGTCGAGGGCAAGCGACGGTTCCGCGCTGCGCGCGATGGCGCGGAGATCGGACGCAAGCGCGAGCGGATCGCCGCTGGTCCGCACGACGATCGACGCATCGAACGGCCGGTTCTCAACCTGGCGGAAGGTCAGCAGCACCTCCGGTTCGGCCGCCCCCGTCACGTTCCGCTGACGCACGTCCTCGACGACGCCGACGACAACGGCGTCCCGTCGATTCTCCGCGAGACCGATCGGAAGCGAAACGCCGATCGCGCGATCGTCGAGATATTGCTTCGCGAACGCGCGATTGACGAGCGCGACCGGGAGAGACGACGAGGTGTCGCTGTCGGTCAACACGCGGCCTTCGAGCAACCGCAAACGCAGCGCCTCGAGGTATCCAGGGCTGATGATTCGCAGCGCGGTCTGCACTTCGAGCTCGCGGCCGAGCGGGGAACGCAGACGGAGGCCGGTAGTGCCCCCGGTTCCGGGCGAGAGCGGCAGGCCGCTGGCAAATCCCGCAGCGGTCACGCCGGGCATCGACCGGAGTCGCGTGAGCATCGCATCCGCGATGGAGGCGCGCTGTGCATAGGTGTACCGCGGTGACGGCAGCGGCACCAGCGCCGTGAGCACGTTGCTCGCGTCGTAGGCGCGGTCCGCGTGCAGCATCGCCCGGAAGCTGCGGCCGAGGAGCGCCGCACCGATGAGGAGCACGCACGCGAGGGCGACTTGCGTCGCCATGATGAAACCGCGGAACCGCGCTGTGCGCGATCGCGCCGACCAGCCGACCGGGGCCGTGCCGTCGTCGGCCAGCGAGACCACGAGATTCAGCCGTCGAGCCTGCAGCGCTGGCAGTACGCCGAACGCGACGCTTACGACGACGGAAACCGCGGCCGCGAACAGGAGCACGCGGACGTTGATGTCGATGTTGTCGAGACGCGGGAAATCCGCCGGCAGGAATCGCGGCGCCATCTCCTGGAACGCGAGCGTCAGCGCGAGACCAACACCACCGCCCGTCGCGCCGACGAGGAGGTGCTCGGTGAACAGCTGACGCACGATGCGTCCCGTCCCGGCGCCGAGCGCAGATCGGACAGCTATCTCGCGCCGCCGCGCCATCGTCCGCGCGAGCTGGATATTGGCCACGTTGGCCGTCGCCGTCACGAGGAGCAGCGTCACGGCGCCGAGCAGAATCAGAATCGCCGGCTTCACGTCGGCGGTCATGGCATCGACCGCCGGGACGGCAGAGATGTCGGGTGGCGCCTTCGATCCGAACATCCCCATGCCGGCCATGCCGGAGTCTGGAGCGTTGCGGGCCCGCGCCGTCGCCTCGGCGGAGGCCTGCGCCGGTGTCACGTCAGGACGGAGCCTGGCAATACCGGAGAACACCGACACGCGCAGCGATCCGTCGCTCCCCTTCACCGAGCCGACGGCGAACGGCGTCCAGATACGCGTCTCCCGTTCGGGGAAGGCGAAGGTGCGCGGCATCACCCCGACTATGGTGAGGCGTCGACCATCGAGCTCGAGCGTGCGATCGAGAACCGAGTCCTGCGCGCCGAAGCGCTCGCGCCACAGGCCGTACGAAATGATGGCGATGTTACGGGCCTGAAAGCTCTCGCCCGCTGGAGCGTCGGCTTCGACGAACACGCGGCCGAGGAGGGGACGCACGCCGAGGACGTCGAAAAACGCCGGGCTCACGATCGCGACGAGCACGCGCGACGGATCGCCCACGCCTTCGAGCGTCGCGGTGCGGCGCATCCACCCGGTGAGGCCTTCGATCGTCGCGGGACTCTCGCGCCAGGCGTTGAACGTGCCGTTCGACATCGTCCCCGGGATGCGGGCGGCACGGCCGGCGCGCGTTTCCGTCACGCGGACTAGACGGTCGGCCGCCGGGAACGGCAGCGGCTCGAGCAGCACGCCGTTGGCAACGCTGAACAGAAACGTCGTCGCGCCGATGCCGAGACCTATGGTCAGGATGGCCAGCAGGGCGGCCGCCGGCTCGCGGCGGAGGTGACGGAGCGCGCTGCGAAGGTCGGACATCGAAGTGGTCGCTGTCGAAATATCGCGATCGCAGGCTACGACGTACACATCGCGATGGTGAGGTCAGCGCCTCAAAGATTTGGCGGAGGAGGAGGGATTCGAACCCCCGGTACCCTTCCGGGTACAGTGGTTTTCAAGACCACCGCCATCGACCACTCGGCCACCCCTCCGCACGACGCAGCCCTTGCAGCGCAAGCAATTGCGACTTCCGATGATCTTACGATAGATGGCTGAACTACGTGGGTTGTCACCACGACGGGGATAATTTCAGGGACAGTTCTATTCGACGGTTCTTACCGCAGTGGCGGCATCGCGCGTTGGAGGGCGTCGCGCGCGCGTCCACCCACCAGCGCCTCGATCTCGTCGACCGTCTGCCCCACGCCGATGAGCGCTCCTGTGATCTCGTCGACGCGCAGCTGGGCGTCCGCGTCGAGGATGAAGGCCACGCCCGCAGCGAGGCTCGCGGTGGCCGACGCCGGCGCGGACACGAGTTGCACTGTCAGGGCGCCGGCTTGCCAGCCGTCGTGTGTGCGCCGCCAACTCACACCGCTCTCGCGAAAGGCGAGCGTCGCGCCGTCGGACCTGGCCGTGAGCACACGAAGCGGCCGCCCTTCCTCGGTGTCCGCTAAATCGTCGCGCCCCTTGACCATTACGATCCCGTTCGAAGCCTCCGGCGGAGCTGCGGCATCGGCTGTCGGCCTCTCCCAGATGACGAGATCGAATCCGCGGCGGCGCAGGGCGGCCCAGTCCGGCCGCGCGGCGCGCGTGTAGCCAACAATGAAGCCGTGTCGGGCCAGGTATCGATCGAGCCGGCGCGAGTCGACGAACGATGCCGGCGCGTTGGCTGCTGCGAGGACGGCTGCGGCCATGAAGCCACCCGCGTGATCGAGCGAGATGCGCGTCAGGGTCGATGGCGTATCGCCTGGGGTATGGACGTACGGCTGCGGCGCCGCGGCGTGCGCGAAGAACGACGGGATACCGCGGATCTGGAACGTCCAGCCGTCGCTGCCACCGGCGCCTCGCGGGTCGAACGAGGCGCGCAAGGCAGGTGGAATCGTCGGTCGGATGACGGCCCACTCCTCGGGAAAGTTCGTGGCGCCGTACAACCGGAACCCGCCGTCGCCCATGCCGGCGTTGTCGAGCGTGAACGTCGCGGCGATCCGCCCGAGCTGCGGATGGCTGTCCACATAGTGCCGGGATCCCCAGGCCCCTTGTTCCTCGGCACCCCACCCGGCCAGCACAATCGTGCGCGCCGAGCGCGGCGCAGCTGCAAGCGTGCGCGCGAGCGCGAGGACGATGCTGATCCCTGAAGCGTTGTCTTCGGCTCCGGGATAGACGGTGCCGTCCGGATCGACGCCGCCGCCGTCGTAATGTGCGCCGACGATTACGACCTGATCGCGCAGCGCGGCATCACGCCCGATCAGTCGCCCGAGCACGTTGGCTCCTGCCCGTGCGGGATCGAAGACCACTGACACTCGCCACGCGATCTCGGCGGCTCGCATGGCGCCCGCGGCGCCCGGATCATCCGCACGCCTGCGCAACGCGGCTGGATCCATGCCGGCTAGCTCGCCGGCAACGCCCGAGCTCACGCGCCCGAGCATGAAACCCTCGAGTAGATTCTCCGGTCGGAGCACCCAGATACGATCGCGGGGCAGCGGAGCCTCGAGCGCCGCCTGCACGAGGAGCAGACCGCGAGCGCCGCGCTCCCTGGCCGTTCGGGCCTTCGTGAACGTGGACCGCTCCGCCGGCTGTAGATCCAATCCGGTGGGCGCGCCCTCGAACGCCAGGACGATCCGGTCCTTGACGTTCAGCCGTGCGTAGTCGCGACGCGCGTCGACGTCCAGGCCGTAGCCCG
>DATAEK010000442.1:0-7032 GCA_036258055.1 Vicinamibacterales bacterium | reverse complement strand
GGACAGAGGGCGAAGGCGCCCGCCGCAACAAGCGCGGCAAGCGTCGACATCAGTCGCCGCGCCAGGAGGTAGACCACCACTAACGTTCCGAGCGAGACGACGATCTGCACGAGCCGTACGACGTCGGGGTGATGCCCGGCGACGCCGTAGATCGTTGCCAGAAAGGCCGGATATCCAGGCGTCCGGAACACCAGCGGCTCGTAGGGAGGTTTCGGCGAGGCCGTGAAGCCGTGTCCGTTGAGGAGATTCCAGCCCAGCGCGTCGTAGACGGAGTCATCTTTGGCCAACGGCGGGAACGGGTGGTTGACGGTGAAGGCGCCCACACGGACGACGACCGCGAGCAACACGATGGCAAGCAGCCACCGGCGCAGGCTGGCTGGGTCCGTCGGGCGCCATCGCATCTTTGTCGTCATCACACCACTCGCGCCAGGACGTCGCGTTCCGTCGTCGAACCATCAGCGGCGGCACGCGCGTGAGCCTGACCCTCGTCGATGAACGTCCGGTGCCAGAGCTCGAGCATCAGCAGATTCCACAACTGTTCGTGCCAGTTCCGCTCCGACCTCACGTGCTCGTCGATCATTCGGCGAACCGTCGCCGTGCGGAAATAGCCGCGGCCCATGGCGCGTGAATCGAGCAGGACATCAGCCGTCATCTCGCGCAGCTCGTTGCGGAACCAGTGATCGAGCGGCACGGAGAAGCCCTTCTTCGGACGATCGATGATGTCTGCTGGAAGCAGATGACGGATGGCGCGCTTGAAGATGTACTTCGACGTCGGTCCCCGACGCTTCATGTCGGACGGCAGTGTTGCCACCAGCTCCATGAACTTGTGGTCGAGAAGGGGCGATCGCCCTTCGAGGCTGTGCGCCATGGTGGCGATGTCGACCTTGACCAGCAGCGCGTCCGGCAGATACCAGTTCACGTCCGCGGCGAGCATGCCGTCGAGCAAATCTGATCCGCTGTTTGGGTCGAACTCGTCCAGGAGCAGCGTAGCCGGATCCGCGAATCCCGCCGCACGCTGGAATTCAGGCGTGCAGAGGTCCGCCTTGACCCACGGATCGAACTGCATCATCGACAGCGCGTAGCGCCGCGGCGCTGACAGCGCGCCAGCTTCGATCAGTCGTTTGGCTCGCGGCCAGACTCCGGCTCCTACCGGCGACGACGGGATCGGTGAGATGAGGGCCGCGATGAGTGTACGCAGACCCGCGGGCAACCGCTGATACCGCGCGGCGTGACCGCCCAGCCCGTACCGATCGTATCCCGCGAAGTTCTCGTCCCCCGCGTCGCCGTTCAGAGCCACGGTGACGTGCTGTCGCGTAAGCCTGGAGAGGTAGTAGGTCGGAATGGCCGACGAGTCCGCAAACGGCTCGTTGTAGTGCCACACGAGGTCCGGGAAGATCTCGACGGCCTGCGGCCGCACGACGAACTCGTGATGATCGGTTCCGTAGCGCCGTGCCACCAGACGCGCATATTCCAGCTCGTCGTAGGGCTTTTCGTCGAACCCGATCGAGAACGTCTTGACCGGTCCGGATCCATGCTCCGCCATCAGTGCGACGATGGTGCCGGAGTCGACGCCGCCGCTGAGAAACGCACCGAGCGGCACGTCGCTGATGAGACGCAGTCTCGTGGCTTCACGCAGCTCGTGCAGGATCTCCGCGCAGGCGTCGTTTTCGCTGACCACCCGCTTTGGCGTGTAGTTCAATCGCCAATAGCGTTCGATTGAGACGGCGCCGTCCTTGACGAGCAGGTAGTGAGCGGGCCGCAGGCGGGAGACGCCTGCAAACGCCGAATGCGGCGCGGGCACGTACTGATAGCTGAGGTACTGCGAGATCGCGGTCAGGTTCGGGCGCGCTTCGAAACCGGGTTCCGCGAGAAACGCCTTCGGTTCGGAGGCGAACGCGATGCCGTCTCGGTCGAGCCGATAGTAAAGCGGCTTCTTCCCCAGGCGATCGCGCGCGATGAAGAGGGACCGTTCCTGCGCGTCCCAGATCGCGAACGCGAACATGCCACGCAGTTGCTCGAGGCACGCGGGACCGGACGCTGCGTAGGCCGCCAGGATGACTTCCGTATCGGTGTGCGAACGGAAGCGATAGCCGTCAGTTTCGAACTGCTTCCGAAGCTCCAGAAAGTTGTAGATCTCGCCGTTGAACGTGATCCAGAACCGTCCGTCCGCCGACGACATCGGTTGCCGGCCGGCATCAGAGAGGTCGATGATCGCCAGCCGCCGGTGGCCCAGACCCGCGTCGCCGCGAGTGAACACGCCGTCGCCGTCGGGACCACGATGGGCCAGCAACGTGCACATGCCGCGCACGACCGCCGCATCCACGGGGGCTCCCGACCGGAAGTTGAAGCGCCCCGCTATGCCACACATGTGGGCATCACCTCGTGTCGCGCGCTCCGTGGCCGCATGCCCGCGAGCTCCAGGTACATGTCCTCGTAGGCGGCGATCATCCTCGTCAGCGAGAACTCGGCCTCGGTGCGCCGGCGTCCGGCGGCACCCATCGTGTGTCGCAAGGCAGCGTTCTCTAGCAGCCGGCGGATCGCAGCGGTCATCGCCATCGGATCGCCCGCGGGAACTAACATCCCGGTGTGCTCGTGCTCGACAAGCTCGTCAGCCCCGCCCACCCGGGTGGCTACGACCGGCAGACCCGTGGACATGGCCTCGAGGATCGTGTTCGACAATCCCTCGGAAACCGAGCTGAGCACGAACACGTCGTAGGCTGCGAGCACATCCTCGATATCGGCCCGAGCGCCGAGAAACTCGACCCGGTCCGCGATTCCGGCCGCGTGAGCCTGGTCTGCGAGCGCGCTCTGCAAAGGGCCGTCTCCCGCGAGAATCGCCCGAAAACGCACGCCCTCGGACGTGAGCCGGGCCAACGCGGCCAGAAGCGTCGCCTGATCCTTCACCGGTACAAGACGCCCTGCAGTTCCAACGGCCACGTCATCGTCGCGCAGCCCGAGCTTCCGGCGCGCCGTCTCACGTCTGGCTGGCGTGAAGCGCGTCGTGTCGATGCCGTTCCTGATCACGCGAATGCGCTCGCGCGGGAACTCCACAGACGACGACATCCGTTCCGCGAGTCGGGACGACACCGACAGCACGCGGTCCACGCGACCCCACGCCCATCGCTGGACCATCACGTTCCGCCCGCGCATTTCCATCGTGCCGTGCTCGCCGTGCACCACGCGACGGACGCCGGCGAGCCGCGCGGCGATCAGCCCTTCGACCAGCGTGCCCCAGCTGTGTGTATGCAGGATGTCCGGCTTCGTCCGGCGCAGCAGCCGGGCGAGCTGGAGCACGAATCTGGGGTCGTTGCCGTCGCGTCGATCGAACTCGAAGATCGGCACGTCGGACGACAGACGATCCTTCGCGGCATCCGCGGGCTTGCAGCTGCAGATCGACGTCTTGATGCGCGAACGATCGAGACCGTTGGCGACACGAACGACACCGAGCTCGGTCCCGCCCATCCGGAGCGAGAAGAGCACGTGCATCACATGGAGCGCCCCGCTATGCACGTCGGCTCCCGTCCGCAGCGGCGTGCGGCACGACGTCAGCCGGCACGCGCGCGGGAATCACCCGCTCCAGAATGGCCGCCATCTCGGCGGCGCGGAGACGACCGTCGTAGAGCGAAGGGCGGGCGGGGATGAACGGTCTCCTGGACCAGGCGAGAAGCGTGGCGAGTGCTCGCTCTATCTCGGTCACGTCACCCGGAAGCGCTGTCACGCCGAGCCGATGCGCCCGTACGAGCTGGGTCATCTCTCCGGGTTCGCCAAGCGCGAGCAGCGGGCGTCCGGCTGCAAGGTACTCGTACAGCTTGCCCGGAATTGCCATCGCCGTTCCGCCCTGCAGAATGACGAGGGCGGACGCGCGCTGCATTTCACGGAGGCTCTCGCCTCGATCCACTCGCGGCAGGAACTCGACGACATCCTGCAACCCGAGCGCCCGGCACATGGCTGGCAGATCGACGCCCGGAAAGCCGGTGGATCCCAGAAACCGCAGCCGCAGGCAGGCTGCCGCCGATACGGAGCTTCGCCGGAGACTAGCCAGCGCGCGGAGCAGGGGCACAGGACTCCGGCCGCCGTACAGCGTGCCCGCGTGAAGAAGCAAGAACGGACCATCGCTCGACACGGATTCCGGCGCGCCGAGCTCCGTCGGATCACAGCCGTTCGTCACGACCTGGAATTTCCGCGCGGCTTCGGGTCCGTAGTACTCCGCGAACTCGTGCCGGGCCGCATTCGTCGTGAAGAGCACGGCCGCCGCCTTCCTCACGACTGCCGACTCGAGCCGTCGTGCGATCGCGACCGCGGCATTCGTGCGATAGCGCGTCCACGGTGATCGCACCCACGGATCACGGAAGTCCGCCACCCACGGGCACCGGAACAACGACGCCAGGGAGCCGGCCACCAGGTGGGTCGTCCAAGGGGGAGCCGACGAAAAAATGACATCGGGGCGTCGAGTCGCGAACGCTGGGACAGCCCTGAGCAACGCGGGCGTCAGCCAGCCCACGTCCTTATCAGGCATCGCCCACAGTTCCTCGAGGAGCACTTTGATCCCGAGCTTCTTCGCATCGCTGGGATTCGACACCGTCGAAGCCGCGGATTGAACTCCACGCGTTCTGTTCTTGAGCGGTTCGAGAAGACGGCCGAGTTTCGTGAATCCTCGCAGCGCACCGCTCCGGACGACGCGAACATCGCCAGGCACGCGCGAGAGCAGGCTGTCGTCGACCGGCGTACTCGGCAGATACGCCCGAGGCCGCGCCGTCAGGATGTCAACCTGCCATCCGCGATCCACGAGATGAGAGACGAGGCGGAGTGTTCGATGCGTCCCGATGGCGGCATGGGGCGGAAAACAGTACGCGACGACAAGCACCCGCGGGCGAGATTCGGCCACGCCGGTCATGACGCCACCTCGCTGGCCCAGCGGGGATTCGTCAGCAGCGCTACGAGGCACCGCGCCGGCTGATACGCGTAGAGCTCACGATCGACGGAGAAGTTTCCTTCGTGCGACTCAACGGCGCGCGCGATCACGCGCTCCGCGTCGTCGATGAGGGACAGGTTCAGCTCGTTGGCGCCGAATTCCCAGCCAAGCCCCCTCTCGATTGACGCCTCATAGCGCGTGTCCCCCAGTGTCTCCTGCAGTGCGCCAAGCGCCCCCGGCGCTGACGCGTCCTGATTCACGCAGTAGACGGGATACGTCTCGAAGACCGTACCCTGATTTGCGTCGTATCGACGCCACCATTGTCCGAGCGGTCCTTGCAGCGCGCACAGCCGATCAGCACAGCGGACCGCGCGAGCGACCGCGTCGCCATGAGCGAAGCGTCGGGCGAACGATGCGAGCGCCAGGATCGGGTAGACCTGTGCCGAGAGCAGCGCGTCGACGCGCCGGCGCCGCAGCCAGCCTTCGCGTCGCGCCGATTCACGGAAGAGACCAGTCGCAGACACTTGGTTGACGATGAGCCGATCGAACATCTGATGGGCCAGCTCGCTGACGTCGCGATGGTCCCGCGCCATCGGCGCGTACTCGGCGAGCGCGCACAGGACCCACGCGAGCCCCATGCTGTGTGTGACAGCGCCTGGCAGACGCGTCTTCAGCAGGGACCACAACAGATGTGCGCACCGCTGACCGCCGATCGCGGCAGCCCAGAGCGAAAGTGACACGACCTGGTAGTCGGCCGTCTCGAGATGGTGCTGCACCAGCCTGTTCAAGAGCGGGATGGGATCGAACGGCGTGGACACGCCGTGCTTTTGGAGCAGCAGGAGCGCTTTGAGGACTTCCGCCGTGTTGAGATTCGACGGCTCGGTCGTCGCCCACTGTCCATCGCTCCGCACCAGACTTCGTGCGACGATGCCGCCGTCAGACGGCGCGAACCGGGCAAGGCTCGCCAAGGAGACGCGCATCAACGTGCGGCGCATCTCGGCCGGCGAGGGCACGGTGCCTGGCGGCGTCTCGGTGAGCACGGTCATCGCGGCGGTCATGGCGTTGATGCGGTCCGGTTATCGTCGCGTAATGAGGGCGTGCTCGAGGAACAGCGCATCGATGCCGGTTCCGAGGAATGTCTCCACGGCTTCGCGGGGGCTGTTGACCATCGGCTGACCCTTCACGTTGAAGCTGGTGTTCAGGACCATCTCACGGCCCGTCAGCGCGCCGACACGCTTGAGCAGCGCATAGAAGTCCGGATTGTCGTGGCACGCCACGGTCTGCGTACGCGCCGATCCGTTCACGTGGGTGATCGCGGGCAGCGACGCCCGATGCTCCGGCTTCACGTCCACGATCATGATCATGTAGGGCAGTTCGGTCATCGCCGGTACGTCGAACCAACGATCGACCTGCTCGACGGTCACGGCTGGAGCGAAGGGCCGGAACGCCTCGCGCTTCTTCACCATCGCGTTGATACGGTCGCGCATGACAGGATCGCCCGGGTTCGCAAGAATGCTGCGGTTGCCGAGCGCGCGGGGGCCGAACTCCATGCGCCCGCGATGCCAGGCGATCACCTGCCCATTGGCGATCATCTCGCCGGCGCGCTGGCAGACCTCGTCCCGCGTGTCGAAGCGGGCGACCTGAATCCGATCCGCGAACTCGCGGATGACGTCCTCGACCTCTTCGCGCGAGTACGCGGGGCCGAGGAACGGCACGGGCATGCGCTGATTGTCCACGCCGCCGTTCAGCGACGCGCGGTAGAGCGCGGCGCCGAGCGCGCTGCCATCGTCACCCGACGCCGCCTGCACGTAGATCTCGTCGAACCGTCCCGATTGCATCAGGCGGCCGTTTGCCGTGCAGTTCAGGGCGACGCCTCCGGCCATGGCGAGCCGGCGCAGTCCGGTCTGCCCCGCAAAGCTGGAGGCGATATGTAACATCACGCGATCGAGACACGCCTGGAGAGACGCGGCGACGTCGCAGTGCTCCTGCGTGATTTCGTCCTCCGGCCGCCGCTCCCGGACGAGATGCTCGGCGAGGTACGCGCGGGTCGTCGTGTAGTTCTCACGCGCGTCGGTCGTTGTATTCAGCCGCAGGATAGGAATCCGAATCGTCCCGTCGTC
>DATAEK010000436.1:0-6145 GCA_036258055.1 Vicinamibacterales bacterium | reverse complement strand
GACCGGGGGGCTTCGCCCCGACGTTCCTCACATCCCGTCGTTCCTCCGCGCTCCTTCGCGGGCTCCGTGTAGACCCCTCCGCGCCCTCCGCTCTCCGCGATCACAAGCCGAGCACATCCCGCATCGTGAACCACCCCTTCTGACCGTGGACCCATACCGCCGCTTCGAGTGCGCCGCGAGCGAAGACGCTGCGGTCGCGAGCGGTGTGGGTCAGGGTGATCGTCTCTGCCGGCGCGTCGAAGCCAATCGTGTGTGTGCCTGGAATCGATCCTGCGCGCGTCGACGACACATCGATGTTCGCGGTGTATCCCGCACGGCGCATGGCGGCGAAGAGCGCGAGCGCGGTTCCGGAGGGGGCGTCACGCTTCGTGGCGTGATGGAGCTCGTGGATCCAGGCCCCGAAATCCTGGCGGCGCGACATCGCGTCCGCCGCGCGCTCGATCATCGCGGTGAAAATGCTGACACCGAGCGCGAAGTTCGGCGCGGCGACCACACCGACGCCCCGTGCCTGGGCCTCCCGCTTGAGCGCCTCCTCGTGCGCATTCCAACCGGTCGTGCCGATGACCACCGCCATCCCGCGTGCGGCCAGCTTCGGGAAATTGACGGGAACCGCATCCCCGTTTGAGAAGTCGATTGCGACGTCGGCTCGAGGCCAATCGTCGGGCCGGCCAACGTTGGATCGATCGATGTGACCGACGATCTGACAGCCGTACTGGGAGCTCAGCGACTCGATGAGCTTGCCCATCCGCCCGTATCCAATGAGGAGAGCACGCCGACCGGAGTTCTTGTCGACGCTCATCGGTCCTCTCCACGGCCAGCGGCCACGAGTCCTTCCGTCGCGAACGACGCCTCGTGCAGCCGCGACATCGCGGCGAGGAGGTCGCGCTCGTTCAGCACGACGGTGAGGTTTCTCCTCGATGCGGCCTGCGAGACCATTCGCAGCGGCACGCCGTCGAGTGCGCCGAGCAAGCGGATTGCGAGACGCGGATCACCACGCAAGCTGTCACCGACGGCACACAGGATCGCCATTCCCCGTTCGACCGATACTTCCGCGAACTCCTCCAGCGCCTTCACGATCGCTTTCAGCTCACGCGCATCGTCGACGGTCACCGACACGCTGACTTCGGAAGTCGTGACGACGTCCACCGCTGTCCGGTGTGTCTCGAAGACCTGAAAGAGCCGTCGCAGAAACCCGTGAGCCATGAGCATTCGCGTCGAGGTAATCTCGACCACGGTCACCTGCCGCTTGCACGCGAGGGCCGCAACCGCGTGCCGATCGGAGGACGGCGCGGCGCTGATGACGGTACCGGACGCGGCGGGATTCCTGCTGTTCAGGATACGCACCGGAATGTCTGCCTGCACGGCCGGCAGAATCGTGCTCGGGTGGAGAACCTTGGCGCCGAAGTAGGCCAGCTCCGACGCTTCCGCGAACGAGAGGCGCGGAACGACCGACGGGTTCTTGACGATTCTGGGATCGGCGGTGAGCATGCCGTCGACATCGGTCCAGATCTGAATCTCGCGGCATCGCACGGCGGGCGCGGGAACGCTGTCACTACTCTGATCAGGATCGGTGAGGCCGTGCAGCGCCGCACCGACAATCGCCGCCGAAAAGTCCGAGCCGCCGCGTCCGAGGGTGGTCGTCACACCCGCGACCGTCGCTCCCACGAAGCCGCCGATGACTGGCGCGAGGCCGCGGCGCAGGTGCGGCAACACCTCTCGCCCGACCCGGTTGCGCGTCTCGCTCACGATAGGCGCGGCGGGATACCCATCGTCGGTGACGATCGCCCGCCTGGCATCGACGAATTGCGCTGCGACGCCCGCGGCGTTGAGCGCTTCGGCCACGATGCGGCTGCTCAGGAGTTCGCCGGCTGAGGCGACCGCGTCGAGCGACCGCGGCGACGCCTCACGGAGCACGGAAATCGCCGTCGCGATCGCGCGCAGATCGTCGAAGCTCCGCTCGAGATCCGACCGCAGATTCGGCGCTGCCGTTTCGGGAATCAGCTGGAATGTGACGTTCAGATGCCGCTGTCTCAGTTGTTCGAGATCGCGGGTCGCGGCGTCGCGATCGCCATCCGCCGCCGTCTGCGCCAGCGCCAGCAGGCTGTCGGTCACGCCTGCCATCGCCGAGACGATGACGACCGGCGGCAGCCCCGTGCGCTGCACTTCGTCGCGCACAATGCCGATCACGCGCGAGATTGCCAAGGCATCCGCGACCGAGGTACCACCAAACTTCATCACCACAAACAAATCGTTCTCCAAGATTCCTCGCTGCGGGTCCGGCTGAAGCCGCCTCCGGTCCGGCCGAAGCCGGAGCCTGTAATCGTCATTTCCGTTTCCAACGGTCCCTGGCCCATTCCCCATGGCTAGAGCCACCCTTCCGCCACCATCAACTCGGCGTTCAGCAGCGCCGCCCCCGCGGCGCCGCGGATGGTGTTGTGACCGAGCGCGACGAGCTTCACACCGAGAACGGGACATGCACGGATCCGGCCGACGGTCACGGTCATGCCGTTGTCACGCGCGGCATCGAAGCGCGGCTGCGGACGGTCCGGCCGCACCGCGCATACGATCGGCGCGGCCGGCGCGCTCGGCAGCGCGAGCGCCTGTGGACGGCCGCGGAACTCGGATAGTCGCGCTTTCACCTCATCCGGCGAGACCTGCGTGTCGAAGCCAATCGAGATCGATTCGGTGTGGCCGTCCACGACCGGCACCCGTGTCGTCTGCGCCGAGATGACGACGGAATGCGCAGTCACACGCTCCTCCGCAAAGGAGCCGAGGATCTTCTGCGTCTCGCTTTCGATCTTTTCCTCTTCGCCGGAGATCGTGGGGATCACATTGCCCAGAATGTCGAGCGACGCCACGCCCGGATATCCGGCGCCCGAAACGGCCTGGAGCGTCGTCACCATCACGGAACGGAGACCGAGATCGCGCAAGGGCGCCAGGACCATCGCGAGCACCACGGTCGAGCAGTTCGGGTTGGTCACGATCGCGCCGGACCAACCGCGTTCCCGCCGCTGCCGGGGGATGAGGTTGAGGTGATCGGGATTGACCTCCGGAATCACCAGCGGAACGGCGGGATCCATGCGCGCCGTCCGCGTGTTGCTGACGACGATGTGACCGGCGGCGGCGAAGGCGGGTTCGATCTCTTTGGCGGGCGCGGCATCGAGCGCCGAGAAGATCAACTTCGGGCCCTTGCCGGGCGTGCAGGCGTTGACCTGCATCCGCCGCAAATCGGCCGGTGGAGCCGACTCCAGGCGCCACGTGGCGGCGTCTTCGTAAGGACGTCCCTCAGAGCGCTCGCTCGCGGCGAGCCAGGACGCTTTGAACCAGGGATGCCGCTCGAGCAGCCGCAGGAACTGCTGCCCTACGGTGCCGGTGGCGCCGAGGATGCCGACTTCTATCGACGTGTCCGGGCGACGAGCTTGTGCATGCATACGGATTCGGGCAAAAAAAAACCCGCCGACCTGTGTGGCCGGCGGGTTCGTAGGGTCCGTCTATGACTACTTAGCGTACCGGCACACACACCACCGACCTGGAGAGTCGCTTGACTCGCTTTCGGTCGGCCGCGTGGCGCATTGCGAACATCGTTGGCAGTCTAGCCGTCGCGGGACCGCACGGTCAAGCGATTTTGTGAATCGAGGCCGGCGACGGCAGAATACCCGCGACGTTCGCCACTCTTTTCACATGAGCTCACATGCGACTGACACTTCCGCTCCTGCTTGCTCTCTCGATCACGCAGGCGGCCGCCAGCCTGCGATTCACGTCGCAGCCAAGCGGTGTGACCGCACGCTTCCGCGGCATCAGCGCCGTCGACGATCGCGTCGTCTGGGCCAGCGGCTCGAACGGCACGATCGTCCGCACCGCCGATGGCGGCACGACATGGCAGACCCTGAGCATTCCCGGGACCGACAAGCTCGACTTCCGTGACGTCGACGCCGTGAACGACCGCACGGCGTACGTCCTGAGCATCGGTAACGGCGAGCAATCACGAATTTTCAAGACCAGCGACGCCGGCGCGAACTGGCAGGAACAATTCGTCAACCACGATCCCAAGGCGTTCTTCGACGCGATGGCCTTCTGGGACGAAGCGCATGGCCTCGCGTTCAGCGACTCCGCCGACAATCAATTTCACATCCTCGCAACGAGCGACGGCGGCGCCACCTGGACGCGCATCCCGCCGGATCGGCTGCCAGCAGCCCTCGACAACGAGGGTGCATTCGCTGCGAGCGGCACCAACCTCGCCATGGGCGTCAAGGATCACGTGTGGATTGGCACCGGCGCAGCTGCGCAGGCGCGTGTGCTCCGATCGGCCGACGGCGGCAAGACCTGGGCGGTCTCGGCCACACCGATCGCAGCGGGTCCGTCGTCGGGCATCTTCTCCATCGCCTTCCGTGATGCCACCCACGGTATCGTGGTCGGCGGCGACTACCGGAAGGAAAAGGAAGCGGTGGATAACGCCGCGATCACGACCGACGGAGGCGTCACGTGGACTGCGGTGAAGGGTCTGTCCGGTTTCCGGTCGGTAGTGGCGTATGTGCCCGGCCGTCAGCGGACAGTCATCGCCGTCGGCCCCTCAGGCGCAGATTATTCAACCGATGATGGCGAACACTGGGCGCCGATCGAGGGACCAGGCTTCCACACGTTCAGCTGCTCGCGGTCGGGAAAGTTCGGGTGGGGTGCGGGTGAGAAGGGCGCGATCGGGCGACTGGATCTAGGGGCGTTCTAGATCTGACCAGAGCCTTTCGTCTTGGACCCAGCGTATTCTCCTGACCTCCTGACCTCCTCTTGAGAAGCGGGTCAGTGCGTCATCGAGTACAGCAGCACGTTGATCCCTACGGCGTACCCGTCGGGTGAGAACTGGTAGAAGAACCGCGGGTCCTCCCCTTCGCGCTCCCACGCATCCGAGATATCGGTGTTGTGGGTCATGAGGACCATCAGCCGTCCGTGCTGATCCCTAATCCCGCGGAAGTGGACCTGCGCGCTCTCGGATCCGCGCTCGGAGGTCTCACCGCCGTTCGTGCGCCAGAACTGGATTGACGGGATCTGCGGGATCGCGTTCACCTCGAACTGCATGCGGAAGATCGGGTGGTCGCGAGGAATGTCGAAGACTGGGTACTCCGCCGGCGGAAGGATGCGCGCGAGCTCGGAGACCCAGGAGTCCCACGCCGCCGTTCCCCAGAAGTCATCGGACCACAGGAATCCGCCCTTGAGGAGGTACTGCCGCAGCCGCACGACTTCGTCGTCGCTGAACTCCGCCGTGCCCGCGTCCTCGATCTCGACGAACGGACACTGAAAGAGCGAATCGTCCATCGCTTGCACGACGAAGTGGTTGGGCTCGCCGTTCGACTGCCGGCTGACGTGCGTCTTGGTGAGCTCCGAGAGACGGATCGAGAAGTTCTTGTCGGCGTCGGGATAGTCGGTCCACCAGCCCTGACCGCCGGCCTCACGCGTGTAGCTGTTGTACATCAGGCGGCAGAAAGAGAAGCCGCCGTCGAAGCTGTCGGGCGTCGCGAAGCGCGGCGCCTCGCGGCGGAAACCGCCGCGGCGCCACTGGAAGGGATCCTGCGCCGAAGCCGTTACCGCCAGCAGCGCGACAAGGACGGCGAGGCGGACGGCTCGCATGTCATTTCTTGTCGGGAGGCTTGATGTCCGGAGTCTTCGCGTCAGGTCCCTTGCTGCCATCAGGAGCCTTTGAGAGCGAGCGGTAGTACTGCTCCACGAGCTTCCGGAACTGCTCCGGCACTTCGTCAGACCCTGACAGCAGGATCTGGTTGTTGTTGCCTTCGATCTTCCGACGCAGGCCGTACTCGAACCGCTTCAATCCCTCGGTGACCTGTGCCTGCAGGCGCAGCAGCTCCTGCGGATCCTGATACACGCGGTCGTCGTCCATCTGCCGCAGGTTGCGAAGGATCGCATCGAGATCCTTCGGATCGATCCGCTGGCCCTGCAGCATGCGACGGAGTTGTTCGCCTTCGCGCGTCCACTGACGGACCTCCCCGCGGAACTGGCGGATGTCGTCGTTGTTGTAGCGCCCTGGACCAGGACGACGGTCGCCGTAGCCTTCGATGACGCCGCCACGAAATGCTCCGGTCGTGTCGCCATCTCCGTTGCGACCATCCTGGGTTCGGCCGCCGTCATTGCGGCCGCC
>DATAEK010000428.1:0-27340 GCA_036258055.1 Vicinamibacterales bacterium | reverse complement strand
GGCGGCCGCGGTTGAACGCCATCCATCCGGGGCAGACACAGCGCCCGCTCGCGCTGCTCGGCATCGTGCCGAGTCCCGAGGACATCGCGATTGCGATCAGCCGCGGTGAGAGCGAGCACGACGGTCTGAACCTTGGTCT
The DNA here is from genome assembly GCA_036258055.1 of Vicinamibacterales bacterium. Taxonomy (GTDB): domain Bacteria; phylum Acidobacteriota; class Vicinamibacteria; order Vicinamibacterales; family 2-12-FULL-66-21; genus DATAEK01. The sequence continues at coordinate 27,201 of DATAEK010000428.1, read as the reverse complement.
TCGCCGCCGCATGAGTCACGGATTCCAGTTGTCGGCCTGGTATTCGCTGTCGACCTCCAAGAGCACGACGGGGAACAGCGGCGACGAGCTGGATCTCATCAACATTCAGGACGCCGGCAATCCGTTCGCGGACGTGCAGAACGGGCCGTCACGGCGCTCGGACTCGCGGCATCGCGCAACGATCAGCGCGATCATCAGCGCGCCGTGGGGCCTCCAGGTCTCGCCGATCTGGCGGTACCGCTCGGCGCTGCCCGTCAACATCGTCGAGGGCGTCGACCTGAATCACGACAACGTCAACGACGACATCCCCGAGCGCGCGTATGCGTTCGATGGCGTTGGCAAGCCGCCCAAGGACATCGGTCCGTGCGAGACGGTGAATTGCGGCCGCGGCGCCAGCCTCAACCAGGTGAACCTGCGCGTCTCGCGCGGCTTCACGCTGATGCCGAACCTGCGCATCGAAGCGATCGCCGAGGTGTTCAATCTGTTCAACTCGAAGAACCCCTCGGGCTTCGGCCCCTCGACGCAGTTCCGCGATCCGCGGCTGCTGGTCGGATCCGACGGCCTGGCGACGCCGAATCCGACGTTCCTGCAGCCCACGACGTATGCCGGCGACTTCCAGGAACCGGAACAGCGCGTCGGTCAGATCGGGTTCAGGGTCGTCTTCTAACGCACTCGGCGCTCGGTACTCGGGGCTCGGCGCTTGACGCTCGGGCTCCGAGTCCCGGAGCTCGGGGACGCAATGAGCTGCTGAGAAGCTGGCCACGCAGAGTCGGCCGTGCTGCGAAGGCGGTGAACGAGTCTCGTAGGTGAATCAGCAGCGCCTGCGGCCGCAGCCGAGCACGAAGGTGCGAGGCTGCAGCGAGCGGGGGTGGGGCCCCGCGAGCGCTGATATTGGAGGAGCGTCGAAAGGGGAACGTCGAGTGGCGCGGGAACCTCGGCCCGCAGACTCGGCGATCCCCGGCCGGCGAAACTCTTGACCTGCCAAAAAAGTCCTTCCTAAAACAATCTCGACGCCGCTATAACCTCCGAGTCACCTGCAGCACGTGCGTTGCGGCGTGGCTGATCGTTCGGAGGAGGAGCTGCCATGTCTGATCCGGTTACCGTCGCCCGCCGTTGGTTTCGTGAAGTCTGGGACGAGGGGCGCGAGTCAGCGATCGACGAGCTCATGGCGCCCGACGCGGTCGCGCACGGCCTGGGCGGCCCGCCGATGCGGGGCCCGGCCGAGTTCAAGCCGTTCTACCGGACGTTCCTGAACGCGTTCGGCGACCTCGAGGTCGAAATCCTGAGAACGGTCGTTCAGGGGGACACTGTCGCCGTCCACTGTCACGTCACCGCGCGGCACGTCGGCGAAGCGCTTGGCGGGCCTGCGACCCACAAGCCCGTCGAGTTCGAGGGGGTGACGATCCTGCGCGTGGTGAACGGGAAGATCGTCGAGGGCTGGAACGCGTTCGATTTTCTCACCATGTATCAGCAGATGGGATGGGTGAAGGCGCCGGTGGTGCCCTGACGGGTCGATGGTCTGCCAAAGGGGCAGTGAACGATGAAGAACCGCTTCCACCTAGAATGTGGGCATGTTCAAATGCCCGCTGCTCGCGCTCCTCGCCTGGACGGTCCTTCAGACCGCGCCGCCTGACACCGAGATCTACCTCGCCAGTCTCTCGACCGCGTCCGGGCGCGTGACGATCGGCGCGCCGGTCGACATCAGCAACAGTCCCGGCTACGACAATCAGCCCTCCTTCACCCCTGATGGCAGAAGCATCCTGTTCACGTCGGTGCGTGGCGATCGCAAGCCGGATGCGGCCAACAGCGCCGCGACGGGGAGCGACATCTATCGCTACGACATCGCCGGTCAACAGCTGACGCGCGTCACTGACACGCCCGAGAGCGAGTACTCGCCTCTAGTGACGCCGGACGGCGCGCACTTCTCGACGATTCGCGTGGAAGCCGACGGGACGCAGCGGCTCTGGCGCTTCACGCTCGACGGAAAGAATCCCGACCTGGTGCTGGTGGACGTCAAGCCCGTGGGCTATCACGCGTGGATCGACAGCGGTACGCTCGCGCTCTTCGTGCTGGGATCTCCAGCGACGCTGCAGATCGCCGACGTCAAGAGCGGCAAGGCTGATGTCGTCGCGCGCGATATCGGCCGGTCGATTCAGCGCATGCCCGGCGGCGAGATCAGTTTCGTCGCGAGGCAGGCGAGCAGTGCCGGTCAGCCTCCAGTCCTCACCATCTCGCAGCTGACGCCGGCGTCACGAGCGATTGTGCCGCTCGTTCGCGCACCCGCGGGTGCCACGGACGCCGACGTTGCCTGGACGCCGGAGGGTCTGCTGCTGATGGCGTCCGGCGGAACGCTCTACGGATGGCGTCGTGGGGATCCCGAGATGCGGCCGGTGGCCGACCTTTCGGTCCTCGGCCTCGCGGGCGTGTCGCGGATCGCGGTCAGCCCGTCGGGGGATCGGATCGCGCTGGTAGCGCGCCCGCGCTAGTCCAGGTATGCCAATTGCAGCTTAGGGTCCCCTCTAAGACTGGAGGGCACCGATGGGCTTGCGAGATAAATATGCCTACGCCATCTCGACCGCGAAGGGCAAATTCGACGGATCCGCCGAGGAGAAAGAAGGAAAGCTCTATTTCAAGGGAACCGTGAAGACCGAGGCCGAGGCCAACGAGATCTGGAACGCCATCAAGACCATTCCTGATTGGCGGAACGACGTCGTCGCCGACATCAAGGTCACGGGCGCGCCCGCTGCGGCCGCCGCTGCCGTCGGCGGAAGCACTGCAGCGAAGACGTACACCGTGAAGGCTGGCGATACACTCGGCGCGATTGCCAAGGCCCAACTCGGGAGCGCCAACGACTACATGAAGATCTTCGAGGCGAACAAGGACCAGCTCAGCGACCCGGACAAGATCAAGCCGGGCCAGGTTCTGCGCATCCCTTGAGCCCTACCGTCCGATATCAAGTAGAGCACAGACAAGGAGAGCCAGGCGGGGAGCGCTGGTGTTGCTATACTCTGTCGCCGCGCGCGGCCGGTGGCCAGCAGGCTGCCGGCCACGCACGATGGCGGTTGGCAGCGTGAACGGCGAACATGAGCACTCTCCGTCCCTCGCACGCACGATGACCAGCGCGGTATCCAAACCCCTCGTCCTGCTCGTCGAGGACTACGATGACGCTCGGGACATGTACCGGGACTATCTCGAGTTCTCTGGTTTCCGAGTCGAGACCGCTCGTGACGGCCGGGAGGCCCTCGACAAGGCGAGATCGCTTCACCCAGACGTGATCCTGATGGATCTCTCCCTGCCGGGCATCGACGGCTGGGAGGCCACGCGGATTCTCAAGTCCAGTCCGGACACCAACGGTCTTCGCATCATCGCGCTTAGCGCGCACGCTCTTGGTCCTGAAGGCGAACGCGCACGGCAGGCCGGCTGTGACGGGTTCATCGCCAAGCCCTGCTTGCCTGCCGACCTCGTCAGTGAACTGGCGGTATTTCTCAAGATGCCGGGGGTCCCTGTCCCTAATGGGCGTGCTGCGCGCCCCCACCGCAGTTGATCACGCGTGCTCGCCCTGGCAGTCTCACCGAACCAATCGGATCGCCTCGCCGTGCTCATCGTCGAAGATCATGACGATACACGCGCGATGTACGCCACGTTTCTAAGTCCCCTCTACGACGTCCTCGAAGCGCAAAACGGCGCCCGTGCCCTCGACATCATTCGTGAGCGCGTGCCGGCGCTCGTCATCACCGATTTGTCGCTGCCGGGAATGGATGGCTTCGAGCTGGTCGCGCGCATCCGCGCGCTTCCACAATCGAGCGATGTTCCGGTCATCTGCCTCAGCGGATTCGATGGCAAAGCGCACGAAGAACGGGCGCGAGAAGCCGGCATCGATCGCGTGCTGAGCAAGCCGTGTCTCCCCGACGAGCTGGCGCGCGCCGCCGCGGAAGTCGTGGGCACGCGACGGGGGCGCGCGTGAGTCACTCCACCGTCCTCGTTGTCGAAGACGATCCCGACACGCGGGAGATGATCGGCCGCTTCCTCGAATACGAGGGCTTCACCGTGCAGTTCGCGTCGAACGGACGGCAGGCGCTGGAGTGCCTCGGAACGGAGCCCACCGCTTGCGTGATCCTGCTCGATCTGATGATGCCGGTGATGGACGGCTGGGAGTTCCGCCGCCGCCAGATTCGCGAAGTCGCGCTGTCGCGAATTCCCGTGATCGTGGTGTCGGCCGCAGGACGGGATCGGATCGAGCAGATCCATGCGGACGACTATCTCTCGAAACCTGTGGATCTCGACGAGCTGCTCCTGCGCGTCACGCGCTTCTGCAAGCCCGCCTGAATCGTCAGAGTCCAGCCGCTCTGGATCCCGGCTGTTGCCGCATCGCTTTTTCCGCCGCGAGAGCGGCTTTTCGCAGCCGTCCCACGCGGTCGGCGACCAGAGCTTCCTGGCGCGCGTCGATGCCGTACACGTCTGCTGCGAACTGCACTTGACCGTCCTTCGTGACGCTCGCGCTCCAGTAACCGAGATACACCGGAATCGCTTCACGCAGCTTGACCGTCCGCTCCTCGTCCGCGTGCATCGCTTCCTGAATCCGCTCGGGCGACCACTCAGGCTGGTCCCGCAGTAGATATTCCGCCAGTGCTACCGGTTGTTCGACCCGGACGCAGCCGTGACTGAACGATCGGCTCGCCCGTGCGAAGAGCGAGTCCGCCGGCGTGTCGTGGAGGTAGACGTTGTGTTCATTCGGGAACATGAACTTCACGAGGCCGAGCGAGTTGGCGCCGCCGGGCCGTTGGCGGAACCGGTAGCGCGACGGATCGTTCAAGTCGATCGAGCTCGGATCGACGGCGGTGCCCTTCTCGTCGACGACTTCCATGTTCGTGCGTTCGAGAAACCGTGCGTCCATCATGAGGGCGGGCAGCGTCTCATCGCGGGCAATGTCGGGCGGCACGTTCCAGTACGGGCTGAACACCACATAGGTCATGCGCCCTTCGAAAACCGGTGTCGGCGAGTCCTTCTTGCCGACGACGACGCGCATGGAGAGCGGGACTTGACTGTGATCCCAGACGTCGAGCTGGTATGCCGGAATGTTGACGAGGATGTAACGGTCGCCCAGCTTGCGGGGAAGCCAGCGCCATCGCTCCAGGTTCAGCGCAATCTGCCGGATCCGCGCATCGATCGGGACATTCATCTCGGCCACGACTCGACGGGCAATCACGCCGTCATCGTCCAGCCCGTGCCGCCGCTGAAACCGCTTGACCGCGTCCTGGAGCTCCGCACCGTAGATCGCCGGAGCGTGCGCGTCCGGTACCGGACCCGTGTAGTCGGCGGACGCGGCAAGCCGCGCGGCGACGGCGGACACGAAGGCGCTGCGCTCACCGGGCTTGACCCTGGCCGCGACCGGCACCAGCGGCCAGCCCCCCTGCGCGGCTTCTTCTCGATACCTCGCGAGCGCGTCACGCAACGCGCGATAGTGTGGATGGTCCGGCGTCAGCGCCACGAGCGACTCGGCCACGCGGTTCTCCGCCAGCGCGCGTTCGAGGTGCGCGAGCGGATCGAACCGTTCGGACTCGATCTTCCACGTGGTGTCCGCGTGGGCGAGGTCCGAGATTCCATCGGCGAGATCCGACGAGAATTTGAGATAGAGATACGTGAGCCATACGTCGAGCGAGCCGGCTTCGCGCGGTTCGAATCCTTTTGCGGTCAGGAAGCCTGTCGCCGCGAGATCGCGTTTCACGATCACGGCGCCGATGTTGTAAGTCGCGGGATCGAGGCCCTCGCGATCTGCGTTGCCGACGGCGGCGAGGAGCGCATTCATTTGCGGGCTCGGTGCGAGGCGTTCGACCCAGGCTGGTGCAAACTGCCGTCGCGCGTAGAACTCGCGCGTGCGTTTCCAGAGGCGGGTGCCCTCGGCATCAGGCGTCACGAACGGTGGGCGCACCAGGGCCAGCTGGCCGCCGAGCGCTTTCTGCAAGGCTTCTGCACGCTCGTCGGTCCTTTCGAGGTACAGATGCCCGCAGCCGGATGCGAGCGTGGCCGCTACGATTAGGGCGGCAGTCAGCCGCATGCCCTCCTCCTTGCCAACCCTTCATTGGCAAAGGGGATGCCCGGCCGGAAGGCCCGAAAACCGGGACACATTGGCACGATCGAAGCTCATCACTGCCAGGAGTGTGACGTTGGCTACACATCGGAGACCCGGCGGAAACCCTGATCGTCGGTCGCTGCCGGCGATCGCGGACCCCAATCTCGAGGCGGCGTCACTCCTCTACGACATGGCCGCTCTTCAGGAATCGGAACGAAGTGGCCTCGGCTACAAGCGCGCAGCGAGAGCGGTAGCGGGTCTGTCCGACGCTGTCGCCGATCGGGTGCGATCGAATACGTTGCGGGAGGTACCGTACGTCGGACCTTCGAGTGCGGGCATCGTCACCGAATTCGTCGAGCACGGGCACTCGCCGACCGTCGACGCCGCCGTCGCCCGCTCGGGAAAGACCTCGCAGATCCGGAACCTGCGAAAACTGCGCGAAGGCTTTCTGAGCCATCACATCCTGCAGCAGGCGCTCGATGTCGAGCTCGGAGGCGAGATCGTCAGCCGCGACGACTACCGGGGCGATCTGCAGATGCACTCGACGTGGAGCGACGGCGCGGCCTCGGTCGCGGAGATGGCAGCAGCCTGTGAGGATCTCGGATACACGCGGATGGGAGTGACCGATCACTCCTACGGGTTGCCCGTTGCCCGCGGCATGAGCATGACCGCAGCCACACGGCAGCGGTTGGAAATCGATCGCCTGAACTCGCAGCTTGCGGGTCGGTTCCGCATCTACAAAGGCGTTGAGGCCAACATCCTCAGCGATGGCGCACTGGACCTGACGCCGCCGGAACGCGGTGAGTTCGAGTACGTCGTCGCCGCAGCGCACTCGCAACTTCGCGGCAGCGACGACCAGAGCGCGCGAATGCTCGCCGCCGTGCGCGCGTCAGGCGTCGCGATCCTTGGACATCCTCGGGGGCGCATGTTCGGCAAGCGTCTTGGTGTCGTCGCGGACTGGGACCGCGTATTCGAGACGGCCGCGGAGCTCGAGGTTGCAATCGAGCTCGATGGCAACTGGCATCGACAGGATCTCGACTACGCGCTGGCATCGCGGGCCTTCGACGCGGGCTGCATCTTCGCGGTGGACAGCGATGGTCACGCGCCCGGCGAGCTCCGCTTCGCGGACTACGCGCTGGCGCACGCCCGGATCGCGGGAATCCCCGGCGATCGCATCATCAACTGCTGGGACGACGAGCGGCTCGAGGCGTGGATGGCGGAGCGGCGGCGCGCCTGAGTGCGGGCAGTTGGCCTGGGGAGGCAGTCCGCCTGGAAGGCGGACACTTCAGAACGTGGCGGCCGGCTCCAGCCGGTCCTACCGTGACGGCCTGCCCGCCGGCGTTGTTCGCGCTGACGGCTTGCGGCCTACATCGTCGATATCGGGCATGTACGTCTTCAGTCCGTGCGACGGTGTGTTCTTCGAGTATCCCGCCACGAGCTGTTTGTTGTACTCGGGGGGCGAGAACTCGAACGGATCGCGTGGATCGCTGTCGATCAACTGCAGATCCGCACCGTGCATCGTCAATTTGCCGAACCTGATGTCGCCGCCGCCGAAGTAGATGTAGTTGCGGGCGGACGGATCGGGTGGTGAAAGACGGGGAAGATGCTTGCCGCTCGCGTCGCCGAAGATCTGCGACAGACGATCCCCCTGCAACTCGATTCTCGTGAGCTTCCCGCGCATCTCCGGCGGTGGCAGGATCTCGCCGGGATCGATCACGATGTCGTTCTCCTGCACCTCGATTCCGCGGCTCTGCCTCAACTTCACGACGTCGTCGAGCTCGAGGCCGAAGAGCCCGAGCAGGCCTTTCGCCGGGATTCCGACGGCCTTCATCGAGTCCACGTGGAGCCGCATGCGTCCGTCCGGCGTGGCGCTGAGCGACGCTTTGGTGGAGAAGGGCACGTCGATTCCCTTGTGAAGTGTGCCTTTCATCTCGAGACGACCGCCGTCGTTCCTGACGCGAACGTTCTTGAGCGGCGCCCCCTCGTAGCCGAACGCGAATCGGTTCAGCAGCGTCTGCAGGCTCGACATGTCCATGGAAACCACGGCGCTCGAGATCTGCATCACGTACGAACGGCCGTCGTCGAAGACCGGAGGGCCATTGGTACGGCTGATCATCTCGCCGCGCAACGAGGCGACATCGAGGACGATGCCGTCCGCGACGTGCAAGTGGACGTGCTGCATGGCGACTTGAACGGGGGTTGCTTTCGATGCCGCTGGGGGCGCCTCTCTCGGCGGTTGAGCCGGAGGACTTGCTGCGGCGACGCCATCGTGACGCGCGCAGCCACTGCTGAGCGCGGCAAGGAGAAGCCACATGAACATGCCTCGAGCGGCCATGGCCTTGTCGAGCGCAAGTCATGTGCCGTGGGAGGCTGATGAGAGTCCGCCATCCCGCCGACGGCCGGGTTACGCCGTGCGTAATACCGTTTCGCGCCGGGGCACCGACTCAGCGCTTCGCAGCACGCACAGCTCTGTTGTAGCGGGAGGGCAGCGGGTGTCCGACGCCCGCTTCGATGAATCGTGCGGCTTCCACGAGCGCATCGAGGTTGACGCCTGTTCGAATCCCAAGGCCATCGAGCATGTACACGAGATCCTCGGTGGCCAGATTGCCGGTGGCGCCCGGGGCATACGGACAGCCTCCGAGCCCACCAGCAGACGCGTCGAACGTTTGGATGCCGAGATCGAGCGCGGTGAGCACGTTTGCGAGTGCGGTACCTCGGGTGTCGTGAAAGTGGAGCGCGATCTGCTGCAACGGAATGCGTTGGGCGACGGCGTCCACGACAACCGGGACCTGGCCTGGATGCGCAATGCCGATCGTGTCGCTGACCGACACTTCGAACGCGCCCATGTCGATCAGGGCCGCCGCGATTTCAGACACGCGCACCGGATCCACTGCTCCTTCGAAGGGGCAGCCGAAGGCGGTTGACAGATACGCGCGCAGGCGAATGTCGAGCTCGGCGCAGCGCGCAGCGACGTCACGATACGTCTCGAGCGACGCGTCAATCGTCTGGTTGATGTTCTTGAGGCTGAACGTCTCGGACGACGCGGCGAAGATCGCGACTTCGCCGACGCCGGCAGCGCGAGCCCGATCGAGGCCCGCGAGGTTGGGAACGAGTGCGGTGTACCTGACGCCAGGGCGGCGGTCGATTCCGGCGAAGACATCGCCGGCGTCGGCCATCTGGGGTACCCAGCGAGGGCTGACGAACGCGGACACCTCGATGACGGGCAACCCTGCCGCACCGAGACGATTCACGAATTCGATCTTGTCCGCCGTCGAGACGACGGCGGCTTCGTTCTGCAGGCCATCGCGCGGGCCGACTTCGACAATCGTGACGGATGACGGCCTGGCCATCGTGTTCACCCCTCCGCGATCTCGACCAGAGCCACGCCCGGTTGTACCAGCTCGCCTTCGCGGCAGTGAATCGAAGCGACCACCCCATTCGCGGGAGCGCGGACCGGCAGCTCCATCTTCATCGCTTCGAGGATGACCACGGTGTCGCCCCGCGCGACCTTCGCTCCAGGTGCGACCAGGATCTGGCGTACGGTGGCGGGCATCGGCGACGTGAGCGAGCCGTGATGCCCGGCGCCGCGCCGAGCTGACGCGCCGGTCGTGACGTCGATCTCATAAACGCGGCCGTCGAAGAACACCCATCGCGTGTCGCGCGACGCCGCGGTCCACGCCGATCCCGCTGGACCGTTGACGAAGCGAACCACGCCGTCGCTATCACGCGCGACTTCGACCGTCTCGCCGTCCACGCGGACGTGCGTTGGATCGATGACCTCCGCGATATGTTCGCGATCGCGGTACCGCAGGACTATTCGTTCCGGCACGTCAGCGTCCCCACCGCGTTCCGGACGACCACGGATCGTGACGCGTGTCCAGCGGGTTCAGCGATCGGAGATCGGAACGTTGGCCGTCCGCGAGTGCAGCCGCCGCGAGCACCGGCGCCGTCGGCGGGGTGTCGGCCAACAGGTCAGAGAGATGCTCGTCGACGAAACCGGTGTGGAGCTGCCCCGATTTGAAGGCCGGCAGATCCAGGAGCGAGAGCAGAAACGGCACGTTGGAACGGATGCCGAGGACCGGATACGCGCGGAGCGCCGCCGCGGCCCGGGCGATGGCCGCATCGCGCGATTCGGCCGAGACGATCAGTTTGGCCAGCAGCGGGTCGTAATTCACCGATATCTCAGTACCTTCGACCACACCCGAATCCACGCGGATCCCCGGACCAGACGGCTCCCGATAAAGGAGCAGCCGGCCCGCTTGTGGCAGGAAGCCCTCATCAGGATCTTCGGCGTAGACGCGGCACTCGATTGCATGACCACGCGTGGTGAGGGACTCTTGCGTCCATGGCAGCGGGGCGCCATCAGCGACCGCCAGCTGCGCATGCACGAGATCGACGCCGGCGATTGCCTCGGTGACAGGGTGCTCGACCTGAAGGCGGGTGTTCATCTCGAGGAAATAGAAGCGCGCCCGGTCGCCGGTGCCCTCGAGCAGGAACTCGATAGTGCCGGCGTTGCGATAGCCGGCCGCGCGCGCGGCAGCCACGGCTGCGGCACCCATCGCGTTCCGCAAACGCGGCGTGAGCGCCGTCGACGGACTCTCCTCGACGATCTTCTGGTGCCGGCGCTGCACCGAGCACTCGCGCTCGAAGAGGTGGACGACGTTGCCGTGAGCGTCGGCGAAGATCTGGATTTCGATGTGTCGTGGACGTTCGATCAGTCGCTCGACATAGAGCGTTCCGTCACCAAAAGCCGAGATGGCCTCGCGGCGCGCCGCCGCGATCGATGGCTGCGCATCGGCCTCGCTGCGCACCACCCGCATTCCCTTGCCGCCGCCTCCGGCCGAGGCCTTGACCAGCGCCGGGCAGCCGACGTCGTGGAGGGCTGCGAGAACGCCGGTATCGCTCTGATCGGCCGGAGTCGCACCGGGCACGACCGGCACGCCCGCCGATCGCATCAGCTCCCGGGCGCCCACCTTCGATCCCATGCGATCGATTGCGGCTGCCGGCGGGCCGACGAAAACCAGACCGGCTTCCTCGCACGCGCGGGCAAACGCGGCGCGTTCCGAGAGAAACCCATACCCTGGATGGACAGCGTCGGCAGCGGACGTCTTCGCCGCGTGCAGAATCGCCGGAATGGAAAGATAGCTTTCGCTGGCTGGCGCGGGCCCGATCCGGACCGACCGGTCCGCGGCGCGGACGTGAACGGCGTCAGCGTCGGCGTCGGAGAACACCGCAACGCTTTCGATGCCGACTTCCCGGCATGCCCGGACGATCCGGACGGCGATTTCGCCGCGATTGGCAATCAGAACGCGCCGGAGTGCCACAGAGAAGGCTCGCTCGTCGCGGAGGCTGGTTCGGTTGCGGCTACTCGTTCCACTTCGGCTTCCGTTTCTCGAGAAACGCGCGCATCCCCTCCTGACCCTCGGGGGATATGCGCTGCGCCGCGATGCTGTTCGTCGTGAGACCGATGACGTCGCTCGGGTTGGCTCCTGCGACCTGACGGATGAGCGCTTTGGCCGCGGCCACGGCCCGCGGTCCCGCGGTCAGGATTTCGCGAACGCGCCGGGCGACCGCCTCGTCCAGCTCGTCTTCGGAAACGATCTCGTGAACGAGTCCGATTTCGCGCGCGCGTACCGTGCCGAATCGTGCGCCGGTCACGAACAGCTCCCGTGCGGCCGAGATACCAATCTTCCGCACGACGTACGGCGAGACAACCGCCGGGAGGATGCCGAGGCGGACCTCGCTCAGTCCGAAGACCGCGTCTTCGGCCGCGATTACGATGTCGCACACCGCGGTGAGGCCTACGCCTCCGCCGAGCACGGCGCCATGCACGCGGCCGATGAGCGGCATCGGCAGCGTGTCGAGCCGCTCGATCATGCGCGCCAGATCTTCCGCATCCGCGAGGTTTTCCACGTGGCTGTAGGCAATGGCCTTCGACATCCAGGCGAGGTCGGCGCCGGCGCAGAACGCCTTGCCTTCGCCGGCCAGCACGACGGCGCGAATGGACCGATCGTCGGCCGCCTCGGTGGCATGTGCCGTCAGCGAGCGGACCACTTCCTCGTCGAACGCGTTGCGGACGTCCGGTCGATTGAGCGTCAGGCGCAGGATCGGTCCATCGCGGTTCACGAGGATGGAAGGCATGGATCCCATCGGCACGTGCCCTGCGCCTACATTCGGAACACGCCGAACTTCGCGGCGGGAATCGGCGCGTTATAGGCTGCGGACAACGCCAGCGCCAGCGTCTGCCGCGTCTCCGCGGGGTCGAGAATGCCGTCGTCCCAGAGCCGCGCCGTCGAATAGTACGGCGATCCCTCTTCTTCGTACTTCTGGAGGATGGGCGCTCGAATGGCGTCCTCTTCCTCGGCGCTGAGGGCCTTGCCGTCACGCGCCATCTGGTCGCGCTTGACGGTCGTCAGGACGCCCGCGGCCTGCTCGCCGCCCATGACCGAGATCCGGGCGTTCGGCCACATCCACAGGAGACGAGGCTCGTAGGCCCGCCCGCACATCCCGTAGTTGCCCGCTCCGAACGACCCGCCGATCATCACCGTGAACTTCGGCACCACGGAATTCGCGACGGCGTGCACCATCTTCGCGCCGTCCTTCGCGATGCCGGCACGTTCGTACTGGCGTCCGACGATGAACCCCGTGATGTTCTGCAGAAACACGAGCGGGATGCCGCGCAGATTGCAGAGCTCGATGAAGTGCGTGGCTTTCAACGCCGATTCCGAAAACAGCACGCCGTTATTGGCGATGATTCCGACGAGAAAGCCGTGTAGCCGCGCGAACCCCGTGACGACCGTCGTGCCGTAGCGTTCCTTGAACTCGTCGAACCTCGATCCGTCCACGATCCGCGCGATGATCTCGCGGACCTCGTACGACTTCCGCGTGTCCACGTTGACGATCCCGTAAATCTCCTTCGGATCGTACTGGGGCTCCTCCGGCGTCGTCATGTCGGGAGGCAGCTGCTTCACGCTGTGCAGCGTGCCAATCACGGTGCGGGCGATGTGGAGCGCGTGGTCGTCATCTTCGGCGAGATAGTCGGCCACGCCGGAGATCGTCGTGTGCACTTCCGCGCCCCCGAGCTCCTCGGCCGTGACCTCTTCGCCCGTGGCCGCCTTCACCAGCGGCGGACCACCGAGGAAAATCGTGCCCGTACCGCGGACAATGATCGTCTCGTCGGACATCGCCGGGACGTAGGCACCACCGGCCGTGCAGGAGCCCATCACGACGGCGATCTGCGGAATGCGCTCCGCCGACATCCGCGCCTGGTTGAAGAAGATCCGGCCGAAATGATCGCGATCCGGGAAAACTTCCGCCTGGAGCGGCAGAAACGCACCGCCGGAATCGACGAGATACACGCAGGGCAGTCGGTTTTCGATCGCGATCTGCTGCGCACGCACGTGCTTCTTCACGGTCATCGGGTAGTAGGTCCCACCCTTGACTGTCGCATCGTTGGCGACGACCAGCACTTCGCGCCCGGATACGCGCCCGATGCCGGTGACGATGCCCGAGGCTGGTGCGTCGTTGTCGTAGAGATCCCAGCCGGCAAGCGGAGACAATTCGAGGAACGGCGATCCCGGATCGAGCAGGCGATCGATGCGCTCCCGTACCGGCAGCTTGCCCTGTTCGCGATGCCGCTGCAGATACCGTGCGCCGCCGCCCTGACGGACCTCCGCGATTCGCGCCCGCAGCTCGGCAACGAGCGCGGTCATGCGATCGTGATTCCCTCGAAACAGATCGGATGTGATGTCGACGTGCGACTCGAGGATGTCCATCAACGCACAGGGAGACGCCGGGATCGGCCGGCTCGGTACGTCTCTGGCGGGCGGGTCACCATCCGCAGCAGTCGGTCTTGTAGCGGCAGACCGGACATCGCCACACGGCGTGCATCCGGAACATCTCTGCGCCGCACCGCTCGCAGATCACTTTGTCCTCAGCCGACGCGCGCCGCTCGGTCGGCGCGGGTACCGGCGCCGCCGCGGGTTTGTTGGGCTCAGGCATGGCGTGATTATAGCTGACGATCCCGGGCCGAGGCGGCGAGCGCATAATCAGCGGATGGACGATGCGGCGGCCCGGCATCGCATGGTCGAGGAGCAGATCGTGTCGCGTGGCATACACGATGCGCGCGTGCTCGACGCCTTGCGGTCGGTCCCTCGTCATGCGTTCGTTCCCGACGCGATGAAGGACGAGGCGTACGAGGATCGGCCACTGCCGATCGGAGAGGGCCAGACGATCTCGCAGCCGTACATGGTCGCGGCGATGTCGGCGCTCCTCGAACCGCGCGAGACGGACCGCGTCCTCGAAGTCGGCACCGGCTCGGGCTATCAGACCGCCATCCTCGCGCGCCTGGCGGCCGAGGTTGTGTCGATCGAGAGGCACGTCTCGCTCGCAGAGGCGGCCGCTGCCCGTTGTGCAGCACTCGGGTTGACCAACGTGCGGGTGATCGTCGGCGACGGGACGGAGGGAGCCCCCGACCGCGCCCCGTTCGACCGGATTCTCGTGACCGCCGGCGCGCCGGCGGTGCCCGAAACGCTGAAGGCGCAGTTGGCCGAAGGAGGCCGACTGGTGATTCCGGTCGGCCCACCCGGGTTCCAGCGGCTGACCGCCCTCGATCTTCGCGACGGCAGATTCGCGGAGACCACCGGCGAAGGCTGCGTGTTCGTTCCGCTCATCGGCCGCCACGGCTGGTCAGTGGATCGCTAGACGGCGCCCTCAGACGTTCAGCGCAGTCGTATAAAAATCAGACGTGTGTCATCTATTCGACGCAGATTCCTCGAAGTGTATGATTCCTGCGCCTGTCTGGCGGTAGCGTTGTATGATCGGAAGGCGCGACCAAAGCCGAGGTTTGCATGCTGACCAAGAAGAAAAACCGAGTCCTGGCCATCGATGACGAGCCCGCGATGATCGAGTGGCTGAAGATCCTGCTCGAGCACGAGGGCTACGAAGTCCGGACGGCGATGATCGGAACGCGCGGCGAGGAGATCTTCCGCACCTGGAAGCCGGACGTGGTCGTGACGGACATGATGCTTCCGGATGCCGACGGCCTCGAGCTGCTCCGGAAGTTCAAGCAGACCTATCCCGACACGGAAGTGATCGTCATCACCGGCCACGGCAGCGTGCCGAAGGCGGTCGAGGCGATGAAGGCCGGCGCCCACAGCTTCGTCGAGAAGCCGATCGAGCCGGATACGCTCCTGGCGATGCTCGAGCGCGCCATCGAGCGGCGCGACCTCGTCGGCGAGAACCTCCTCCTCAAGCAGAAGCTCGAGGGGCAGTTCCGGTTCGGCAACATCATCGGCAAGAGCAAGAAGATGCACGAAGTGCTCGAGCTGGTCGAAAGCGTGGCGGGCAGTGACGCGAACATCCTGATCCAGGGGGAGAACGGCACTGGTAAGGAGCTCATCTCGAACGCGATTCACTACAACAGCAAGCGCGCAAAAGGTCCCTTCATCAAGATCAACTGCGCGGCCATTCCCAAGGATCTGATCGAGTCAGAGCTCTTCGGCTACAAGAAGGGCGCCTTCACCGGGGCGCAAGCGGACAAGGAAGGCCTCTTCGAGATGGCGGAGGGGGGCTCGCTCCTGCTCGATGAGATCGGGGAGATGCCGTCGTACCTCCAGACCAAGCTGTTGCGTGTGCTGCAGGAGCGGGAGTACCGGCCGATCGGCAGCGATCGGATCGTGCGCGTCGACTTCCGACTGGTCTGCGCGACGAACATCGACCTCGACATGGCGCTCCGGGAGGGCAAGCTGCGCGAGGATCTCTACTTCCGCATCAACACGATTACCCTCCGCGTGCCTCCGCTTCGAGAGCGGACCGAAGATATCCCGTTGCTCTGCGAGCATTTCCTGGAGAAGTACCGCCTGCGCCATCAGCGCAACGTCAAATCAATTGCGCCGGCGGCCTATCACGTGCTCATCCGTCACCGCTGGCCTGGCAACGTGCGCGAGCTCGAGAACGTCATCGAACGCGGTGTGCTGGTATCGAAGGGCTCGGAAATCCAGGTCAACGATCTGCCTGAATCGCTGAGAACGGAAAGCACCACGACGACCGAGTTCGTCATTCCGCCGCACCGCACGCTGGCCGAGATCGAGAAGATGGCGATCGTGCAGACGTTGCAGCGAACGAACTGGAACAAGCAGGAGGCGGCGCAGATTTTGGGCCTGTACCGCCCCACCCTCTACAGCAAGATGAAGAAACACGAAATCCAGGACGGAGGAAAGGGGGCCGCGCGACGGTCTGCTCCCGCGTAGGCGCCCCAGTGGCCCCTCGCTTGCAGCCTCAACCGACGTAATGGCGGAGCGCCAGGAGAGCGCGGTCATCACTCTGCTCGCGGCAGTGGGAGCGGTTTCGCTCTTCCTCGCCAAGGCCGCGCGCGAGATTTTCACCCCTCCGTATGAATTCAAGGAAACGGTGCGCCAGCTGTACGAGCTCGGCCTGCGCTCCGCGCCGCTCATCGCCGTGTCGGGTTTGGCGGTTGGCGTCGTGCTCTCGATGCACACCCGCGCGTCGCTCGAGCGCTTCGGCGCCGAATCGCTGATTCCGGCGGGGCTCGCCATCGCGCTCGTGCGTGAGACCGGGCCGCTGACGGCCGGACTGCTGCTGTCGGGACGAATCGGCGCCGGCATTGGCGCGGAGCTCGGGGCGATGAGGGTCACCGAGCAGATCGACGCACTCGAAGCGTCCGCGGTCGACGCCTTCCGCTACCTGGTCGTCACGCGCGTGACCGCCTGCATCATCGCCGTGCCGATCCTCACGACGATCATGAACTTCTCCGGCATGCTCGGCGGCTTCCTTGCCGAGCATGCCGCGACCGGCATGTCGCTGTCGCTGTATTTCAACCGTGCCTTCTCGATCGTCGCTATGACCGACTACGTGCCGGCGACGATCAAGACGATGGTCTTCGGATTCATCATCGCCGGGGTTTCTTCCTACCTCGGGTTCAACTCACGCGCAGGCACCGAGGGCGTTGGCCGCGCCTCCACCCGAGCCGTCGTGCTCTCGTCGATCCTCATCATCGTCATCAACGTGATCCTCGTGCGGCTTATCTTCTTCATCTTCCCGGAGGCGGCCGGATGACCACCGCCACGAGTGAACCGCTGCGCCAGGACGGCGGCCGGGCGACCACGACGCCGGCGGTCCGCGTCGATCGAGTCACCAAAGCCTTCGGTGATCAACGCGTCCTCGACGACGTGTCGTTCGAGGTGGCAGCGGGGCACGGGTTCGTGATCCTTGGCCGGAGTGGCACGGGCAAGAGCGTCACTCTTCGTCACATCATCGGGCTCATCAAACCGGACTCCGGACGGGTGTTCGTGCAGGACGACGAGGTGAGCGTGCTTCGCGGACGGGAGCTGTCACGCGTGCGACGGTCGATCGGCTTCCTCTTCCAGAACGCCGCGCTCTTCGACTCGATCTCGGTTGGCGAAAACGTGGCGTTTCCGCTGCGGCGGCACACGCGGTACGGCGACGGCGAGATCCGCCGGCGCGTCACCGAGAAGCTCGAGGCCGTCGGCCTGGAGCGTGAGTATCGCAAGATGCCGGCTGATCTTTCCGGCGGCATGCGCAAGCGTGCAGGGCTCGCGCGGGCGATGGCGCTCGACCCACCGATTCTGCTCGTGGACGAGCCCAGCGCGGGCCTCGATCCGATCACGGCGGACGAAATCGACAATCTGCTCCTCGCGCTCAAGAAAGAATCGCGCACCACGATCGTCATCGTGACCCACAACATGTCCAGCGCGCGGCGCCTCGCCGACGAGCTGGTCATGCTGCACGACGGGCGCATCGTCGCCCGCGGCACGGTCGAGGATCTCGATCGAAGCGACGATCCGCTCGTGCGCGCGTTCATGGCCTCGCAGCACGCGGGATGAGGATCCGTTGAAACGACTGGCAGCGGTCGGCGCATTCGTGATCGGGGGCATCCTGCTCTTCGCAATCGGGCTGTTCCTGATCGGCAGCCGGCGGATGATGTTCGGGGACACGTTCCGCTTGTACGCCGAGTTTGCCGAGGTCGCGTCCCTCGAGAACGGCGCGAAGGTCCGTGTGGCTGGAATGGACGCTGGCGAGATCGAGGAGATTAAGGTCCCCGCAGGCCCGTCGGCGAAGTTCCGTGTGCGCATGCGCGTGCGGAGCGATTTGCACCCGATCATCAGGCTCGACTCGGTGGCGACGATTCAGAGCGACGGGCTCGTCGGCAACAAGTACCTCCAGATCCAAGCGGGGACTGAACGCTCGCCGATCGTGCCGGATCAGGGCACGATCCTCAGTCGTGAGCCGTTCGACTTCACCGATCTGCTCCAGAAGATGAGCAACACGATCGACACCGTCAACACCACGGTCGTGTCACTGAAGGGTGAGATCGACGATGCGCTCGGATCGATCACGGACACGGCGGCGACCGCCCGTGCGCTCATCGATGACGTCGGCGTCGATACCCGAGCCATCCTGGCGTCCAGCCAGAAGGTGAGCGCGGATCTGCAAACCATGGTCGCGGGGGTGAAGGAAGGGCGGGGCAGTCTCGGCAAGCTGATCAACGACGACAGCCTGTTCCAGAACGCCCAGAAGATCGCCAGCGACGCCCAGCGCGCGATGGCCGACGTGCGAACCGCAGCCGGACAGGCGAAGGATGCGATCGCCGAGCTTCGCGGTCAGAGTGGCCCGATAAAAGGGCTCGCCGGCAATCTTACCGATACGCTCACCGCCGCACGTAGCGTAATGGCGGACCTGGAGGATGCGACTGAAGCGCTCAAGCGGAACTTCCTTCTTCGCGGCTTCTTCACGCGGCGCGGGTACTACGATCTGGACGACGTGAGCGTCGATCAGTACCGGCAGGGCGTGCTGCAGACCAAGGAGCGGCGGGCGCTGCGCATCTGGATTCGCGGCGACCTGCTGTTCGAACGCGATGCAAAGGGGGCGGAGCATCTGACAGAAGACGGACAAAGAAGAATCGACTCGGCGATGGCCCAGTTCGTCAAATACCCGAAGACGAGCCCGTTCGTGATTGAGGGCTACGCTGATCGACCAACGGCAGACGACCGATTCCTGCTCAGCCGTTCCAGGGCTCAGCTGGTTCGGGACTATATCGTGGGCAAATTCGGCTTGAATCCGAACTTCGTGACGACCATGCCGCTCGGCAGAGAAGCGAAGGACAGCCCGGCTGGCGACACGTGGGATGGTGTCGCACTGGCGATGTTCGTGCCACGAGCCGCCCTCTGAAGGCCCGGCCGACCGTGGCATGAGGTTTGATGGCAGAGAGGGGAAGAGACTAGAGACGCGCCTGTCGAGGCGCGTCTGAACGCGAGGAGGAACCGTGGACGAGCGATCACGAGTGCTGATGGCGACCTTTCTGGGGGCGGTCATCGGCGGGGTGTGGGGGTGGCTGTATCTCACGGAGCAGGGTCGGCGAGTCCGCGACCAGATCGAACCCAAGCTCGATGACTTTCTCGGTGAGCTGACGCGAGTGCGCGGCACGGTCGACAAGGCGCGCAGCGCGGCGAACGAGGGGTGGAGGTCGTTGAGTGACATCGCTGGCGGCGTGCAGGGCGGCCGCTGGTCCGCATAGGAGGTTTATGGCGCCCGATCTCAGCACGACCAATACGTTGATAGGCATCATCGCGGCGG
Organism: Vicinamibacterales bacterium; assembly: GCA_036258055.1. Lineage (GTDB taxonomy): Bacteria > Acidobacteriota > Vicinamibacteria > Vicinamibacterales > 2-12-FULL-66-21 > DATAEK01. The sequence goes on along the minus strand of DATAEK010000428.1, from coordinate 7,517 downwards.
TGAGCGTGCTCGAAGCGCTGGTGCTCATCGGCGCCGGCATCGCTGGCTTCGTGATGTACCGCCGCGTCATGGAGGTCGTGAACGGCCTCGAGGTGCGGCAGATCGCGCCGCTGCGCGCGAAGGTTGACGACATCCTCGTGGATGTGAAGACCGTGACCGATCGGGTGGCGCAGCAGACCGCTCGCGTCGATCACGCCATTCACGGCACGATCGATCGCGTGGACGAGACCGCCGAACGAGTGAAGGACAGTGTGCGGGACAAGGTCAATCAGGCGACGGGAATCGTCCGCGGCGTCCGCGCCGTCATTGCCTCGATCTTCAGCGGTGACGGTCGACGCCAGCCGCCGGCCGCGGCGGACAGCCAGCTATAGCAGATCGATTATCAACACAGAACACAGGAGGTTTCATGGCTTACGAATACGATCGTCTCGAACGCGAAGATGGTGGCAGCTCGTTTCTGATGGGGCTGCTTGCGGGAACGGTTCTCGGTGCAGGATTAGGGATGCTGTTTGCCCCGAAGGCAGGAACGGAACTGCGCAATCAGTTGTCCGAACAGGCAGGCCGGCTGCGCTCGGCTGCGGGCGACACGTACCAGCAGGCGTCCGAGAAGGTCAGCCAGGCCAGCGACAAGGTCAGCCAGATCGTGGACCGCGGACGCGAGGCGTACGATAAGGCGCGAGGCGCCGCGAGCAATGTCGCGTCCAGCATCCCGAGCACCAGCACGGGCACGACCGGACCGAGCGGCGGGTACTCGACGCCTGGATCGACCAACCGGATCTAGTGAGATCTGCCGACGTGAGGGGCCGCCACCGTGCGGCCCTCACTGACGTCCGGCACCAGTAATCGAACGGGTTGCCTGGACCGTTCACGATGACCAACGAACAAGCCAACAGAGTGGCCAATGCCCTGATTGCCGCCGCTGCCGTGGGCGTCACGGTCGTCGTGATGAGGTCGCCAACGTTGCGGCGCCTGGCGTGGCGGTTGGCGGTGACCGCGGTCACCGGTGCGCTGCCGGCGTGGCTCGGCCGCGAAGTCCGCCAAGGCTGGGTAGAGAGCGGCCAGCGCGGGATATGATCGCGCCGTGACGGCGCCCGTCCCGCGGGGAACACAGCGCTGGCGGCGCGCGCTGAGCCGCGCGCGCGCCGAGATCAAACTCACGGGCCTCGCCATCTGGCGGGGCGTGACCGGCGTCTACAACAGCAACGATCTGACGTTCGCGTCGTCGATCGCCTACTACTCTCTTCTTTCGCTGTTTCCTTTCTTCCTGCTGGCGTTTTCAATCGTGGCATCGGTCACGAGCAGCGACGAGGACCGCGCGGTGGCGCTTGGTTTCGTTCTGCGTTACTTTCCCCGCCAGTTCGAGTTCGTCACCAATCAGCTCGATGCCCTGCAGCCGGCGAAATTTCGACTCTCGATCGCAGGCAGCATCCTGATGATCTGGGCGGCGATGGGCGTCTTTGGTGCGATCACGTCGGCGGTCAATCACGCCTGGGGCGTCGAGAAGCAGCCGAGCTATCTGAAACACAAACTGATCTCGTTCATTATGCTGGTTGCGGCTGGACTCCTGCTCATGGCCGGACTGCTGCTCGTGAGCGCCATCAACGTCGCCGAGTCCAGTTGGTTCGCGAGCGTCCTCGCGCGTGTACCAAGGTTGATGGTGCTGCAGAGTTACGCGGTCAAATGGGCCAGCACGCTCGCCTTCATCTTCGTGGTCGGTCTCGTCTTCTACTTCGTGCCGAACGCCAAAGTGCGCTTCAAGGACGTCTGGGTCGGTGCCATCATCACGGGACTTCTGTGGCGCGGCGCGCTCGCCGGCTTCTCGTTCTACGTGCGAGATCTGCGCCGCTTCAGCGTGCACGGATCGATTGCCGCAGTCGTGGTGTTCCTGATCTGGGTCTACATCTCAGCGGTCATCCTCCTGTACGGCGTCGAGGTCACGGCCGCGTACGCCCGGCTCCGCCGCCATCGGCCCGAAGAGATTCCTGCCGCCCCCGCTCCACGCGTGTAATCGATGCGCTTCGTCACGCTTCCGATTGCGCTCACGCTCTCTCTGGGCGCGACGCTTTCACTGATTTCGATCGAGGAAGAGATTGCCCTGGGCCGGCAGGCGCAGCAACCGGTACGGCGTGAAGTCCCCGTGCTCGCGGATCGGCAGGTCTCCGCCTCCCTGAAACTCTTCCGCCGTCGCGAGCGATGCCGCGCCGCTGACCAGGTGCGCGCGACGTACGGTCGAACTCAACGGCGTACATGACAGGGCAGGGAGGTCCAAGGACTCTCCCTGCAGCCTTGTAGGCAGGCAGTTGAAGGTGAGGCGGTGGCTCCAGCGGAGCGCCGGAGCGGCGGGCCGAACGCTGCTTCAGAGTGTCGCGGGGTTAACCGCTTCACCCTCAGCGCCCGACGCCCTCCTCAGGAGCAACGCGTGTGCCAGCGGGTTTCCGCCGTCTTTCTGCGATATTTGCCGATGGACTACTCGGGCAGGGTAGTGGGCAGCCCATCCGTCATCGCAAGTGGGTAGCGAGTGTCACACTGGTATGACGCTCGCCGCCAACATGCCCAGGGCTGTGAAACCAAAGTCAGCGTGGCTGGGAGCGTCACTGTCTCGCGTCGGTCGATGACGGGGGTGGTGACGAGTCGCGCCGCGCCGGCTCGCGCATGGGCAGCGGAGGCGGCATCGAGTACGACATGTCCTGCTGTGCTGTGAGCATGGCGTTGGCGATGAAGGCGAGCCCGATCATCACGAAGGCGCCGCCGACACCCAGGGCGATCCGTGGCGCTTCCGCGGCGAACCAGATCAGCGTGGTCAACGCCAGGCCGAAGCCGATGAGGATCACGCCGGCGCTGCGCAGCCGCGCGCTGACCGGTGAGCCAGTGCGGCTGCTGGGCAGGCTGCGCTCGAACGCCAGCGGGTCTGACTCGGGAGAGGGTACGAGCCCCCGCTCGATCATCGCGAGACGCTCACGGTGCTCCATCTCGCGGAAGCGGCGGCGGCTCTGCATCGCCATCCAGAGGACGGCGATACCCGCAAAGATCATCATGGCAAAAATGACGAGGATCACTTCCTCTTCCCGCACTGGCGCCTCCCGTAAGTTGCTGCATTAGACTTCTCGCGCGGCGGGATTGTTTCAGCGGCCGGTTTGAAACAATCGGGTGCGGACGCCGCTCTAATGAGGCTGGCGGATGGCCGACTTCGACGAGCGATCGCTGATCGACCGGTGCCGCGCCGGCGAGGATTCCGCATTCAGCGAACTGGTCGACCGGTACAAGAATCTCGTGTACGGGCTGGTCTACCGAATGGTTCCGGATCGGTCGCGCACCGACGACCTGGCGCAGGACGTGTTCCTGAAGGTCTATCGCGGGCTGCCGTACTTCCGGGGCGAGGCGCGACTGTCGACCTGGATCTATCGCATCGTGCAGAACGTCTGCACGCAGGCGCGATCGCAGTATCGGCCCGAGGTGTCGCTGGAGACGGATACCTCCGGCCGCGTCCGGGTGGATCCCGGGGCGCCCGATGTCGCATTCGCGGCTCTCGAGACCCGGGATCGGCTCGAGAAGGCGATACAGCAGCTCCCAGACAATTACCGGCTGCTCATCGCCGCGCACTATCTTCAGGGCGTGCAGTACGAGGACCTCGCGGAGGCGCTCGACATCCCGCTGGGCACGGTCAAGACGCATCTGCACCGTGCGAAGCGCCAGCTGCGCGAGATCCTCGATCCTCAAACCAGGCTCCGAGGCCAGTCATGACGTGCCATGACGTGCTCGATCTCGTGGATGCTATCGCCGGCGGCGACGCCGATGTGGCGCCGGACGTGCGCGCGCACCTCGAGACGTGTCCCGGGTGCGCGGCCGCGCTCGCGGCGGCGCGGCGGATCGAGCTGGCGCTGTCGGCGGGCGAAGCCCCACTGGCGCCGGCGACGTTTACGGCAGCCGTCATCGCACGAATCCGCCGCGAGCGCTGGCGGTCCGAGCAGCAGGTCGATCGTCTGTTCAACGTCGCGATTGCGGCGGCCATCCTGCTGGTGATCGGCGGAGCGCTCGCGTTGCTCAACGTCGGATCGGTCATGAACCTCGCGTCGGGAACCTGGATGCTGGTGAGCGCCCTCGGTGGTGAAGCGGCGCTCCAGGCCCAACCACTCCTCGTCACCTATGCGGCGGCTGCCGGACTGCTCATGTCGGCGCTGGGCATGTGGTGGTGGGCCGAGCGGAGGCTCTCGGTCTGAGCCTAGACGACCAGACCCAGATTCTCCCTCCTTCCGGCGAACACTCTGCGCACCGGGATGAAAAGAAGGCGACCGATCGCGAACGCGAACGCGCACCACGCGACGAGCAGCACTGGCGCCAGGGCGGGATTGCGGAGGATGCCAACCGCCGTGAGTGTCAGGCCGACGCTGGGCAGGCTGGCGAGCACGAACGCGAGCAACCCGACGAAGCCGGCGGCACCATGCGCGTTGCTGCCGCGCCCGATGCTATTGAGGTCAACGGCACGCGGAAAGAGCGCCGACAGCAACGCCGCCACTGGGGCGACGAGCAGGTACGTGGCGAGGAGCCCGATCGGCACGCTGATCCAGAGCGCTGGGGGCCCGGTGGGGAAGAGCACGAACGCGATGAGCAGGCAGAGGCACGACGGCACGATCGCCATGAGGCCGATGCCGGCCATCTTTCCCGTGAGGATCTCGGCGTCCGCGAGCGGTGACAGGAGCTCGAGCGTGAGGCCCGCGCCGTCGATCGCGAACTGGTTCATCGAGAACGGCAGGATCGACAGAAGGCAAATCGCGCAGCCGAAGGTCGCCAGTCCCAGCCCGTTCGTGATCGCGAGCGCTCCAATGTCCATGCCGCCGCTGCGCTTCACCAGCACCGTGAAGACCAGGAACACCAGGAACGGCGAGATCAGGATCGACCGTCCCCGCGGGGTTCGCATGGTCAGACGAATTTGGGCGAGCGCGACCGCGGACGCGCCTGATGACAACCCCGGGATTCGCATTCCCCAGGTTTCCGCCCTGCCGCCCGCTCTGCGCAGGCCCATCGACGCGGGTGAGTTCAGGAGCCGCGTGAAGGTGAGAAGCCCGAGGCCGTGCAGGATGAATACGCACCCCGCGAGGCCGAGCGTTGATCCCGCACTCGCGAGGGGCCCAACCTCGACGGCTTTGCGCATGGCGCGGACATACAGCTCGGACGGAACTGCGTCGAAGAGCGCACTACCGACTTCTTGTGTCCAGTCCGGCAGCTTCCGCTCCTGCCTCATGGCCCGCCGATGTTCGAGCGAGCCGCGCTGGATCTGCAACAGCCCGGGCAGCATGCTGACGAGCGGCAGGATCAGGATGAACAGCAGCCCGATCAACTCGCCCCGCCGGCGGTCCCGCACGACCAGATTCACGATGCTCGTCGTCAGCGTCGACAATCCCACGAGCGCCAGCGCAAACAGCAGGCCGGCCACGAGCGCCTGAAGAGCCGCGACGACCGCGCCGCCGATGGCCAGACCGACGGCGAGGAAAATGACGACCGGCAGGATCAGCAGAACCCATGGATCCGCAATCGCGCCAGCGGCCTGCGCGACATAGAGCGTGCGGCGCGGAATGGGCAACAGCAGCAGCCGGACCGCGTTCGGGCGCTCGTTGATCGGCATGACAATGGGGCCGATGACGGCCAGGCCGCATGCCGCGAGCATGAGGTAGCGGAGGATCTCGAACGGGATGTTGCTCGCGAAGCCGGTGGCAAGCCGGTAGCCGCCGTAGGTCGCGGCGGCGGCGAGCAGCAACACCGCCGGGATCAGCGTGACCGCTGCCACGATCGGCCCGAGCTGTTCCACCGCGAGGGAGAGCCGCTCGACGGTATCCCGCGCACCCGTCCGCTCGATCGAGTTCATGAAGACCCGCCAGCGCAGCCATGCGAAGGCTCTCAGCACGCGCAGCATGGTCAGATCCAGTCGAGCGACGCGTGGGCTCGAGCCTCACCGCCGACCAGGTCGATGAAGAATTCTTCGAGGCTCTTGCCGACGCCGGTGCCGGCGCGCAGCTCGTCGATCCGTCCTTGCGCGACGAGCCGGCCTTTCGCGATGACGCCGATGTGCGTGGACAACCGCTCGACGATCTCGAGGATGTGCGACGTGAGGAAGATGGTACCGCCGCGCGCGACGAACGACAGCAGCAGATCCTTGATCTGACGGGAGGCGACGGCGTCGATCCCTTCGAATGGCTCGTCGAGAAACAGCAGCCGCGGGCCGGGCAGCAGCGCCGCGGCGAGAGACAGCTTCTTCCGCATGCCGTGCGAGTAGTCGGTCACGAGCGTCCGGCTCGCGGACTTGAGGTCCATTACGTCCAGGAGATCCACCGCGCGACCTTTTGCGGTCGCAACGTCCATCGCGTGGACCTGGGCGATGAAGTTCAGTGTTTCCTCACCCGTCAACCGATCGAAGAGCGCGAGATCCTCAGGCACCACGCCGATGCGCCGCTTGACCGACACGGGATCAGCTAGCGGATCGGTGCCGAGAATCCGCATACTTCCGCTGGTCGGACGCAGCAACCCCGTCAGGCACTTGATCGTCGTCGACTTGCCGGCGCCGTTCGGGCCGAGAAAGCCGTAGAGGCTGCCCGCCTGAACCGCCAGATCGATCCCGTCAACCGCACGGATCGAACCGAAGTCGCGTGTCAGCCCGTGGGTTTCAACCGCCAGCTCCATGCGGGGATTCTATCGCGCGAACACCTCAGCTACCCGTTCTGCGTCCCGTCGTGACGCGTCGAACGCGGTCGCAGGGGCGCGCGGAAGTTGATATCGTTGCTGTCTTGGACCCCCAGCAACCGCGCTCATCGTCAACCGCCACCGAGCCCCGGACCAACCGGCTGGCGCAGGAGCGGAGCCCGTATCTGCTTCAGCACGCGCGCAACCCCGTCGACTGGTATCCGTGGGGCGACGAGGCGTTTGCTCGGGCGAGGAACGGCGACAAGCCGATCTTTCTCTCGATCGGCTACTCGACCTGCCACTGGTGCCACGTGATGGAGCACGAGTCGTTCGAGAATCCAGCCATCGCCGAGCTCCTCAACCGCGACTACGTTTCGATCAAGGTGGATCGCGAGGAGCGGCCGGATGTCGATCGTGTCTACATGTCGTTCGTGCAGGCCACGACGGGCTCCGGTGGTTGGCCGATGACCGTATTCCTCACTCCGGAATTGAAACCGTTCTTCGGCGGCACCTACTTTCCCCCGGCGTCGAAGTGGGGTCGCCCGGGTTTTTCCGACCTCCTCGCTGAGCTCGCACGCGTCTGGAAAACGGAGAGGCCTCGTGTTGAGGACGCAGCGACGGAGCTCCTGGAGCGACTGCGGACGGTGACCGCCACTGACGGCGCGCAGCGCGCGGATTCCGAGCTGGCATCAGTCGAGGCGCTCGATGTTGCCGTCGACCAGTTCCAGAGGGCGTTCGATCACCGGCGCGGCGGCTTCGGTGATGCGCCCAAGTTTCCGCGTCCGAGCGAGCTGCTGTTCCTGTTGCGTGAACACGCCCGCCGGGAGCTCGCGGGGCGATCTTCC
>DATAEK010000425.1:0-3583 GCA_036258055.1 Vicinamibacterales bacterium | reverse complement strand
CCCGACAGGACCGCGAGCCCAATCGCGATCGACGCCGGCGCGATGCGCATCCATTTATTAGGCATCCGGACCCACCGAGCTGGACGGAAAAGTGACGGACAGCAGGGTCGACGTGCCGGGCAGCGCGCCGCCGGTGCGGCGCATCAGTGCGTGATAGTAAACGACTGTTCATTTATAGTCAACGGGGGTTCTCGAGTGCGCGTCCCCGCGGCATGAAAGAATGAACGGCAACGATGCACGCCGGGATCAAGACCGACGCACTCCGGAAAGTCTTTTCGTCCCCGCCGCCAGCTGCGGGCGCCGGACGTGGCGCCTTTGCACGGCCAAAAGGAGGCGGCCGGCCCGCCACCGAAGTCGTCGCCCTCGACGGCCTGACCCTGGCCGTCGAGCCGGGCGAGATTTTCGGCCTGCTCGGCCCGAACGGCGCCGGCAAGTCCACGACCGTCGGCGTGCTGACGACGCGCGTGCGCCCGACGTCGGGAACGGCGTGGATCGGCGGCTTCAACGTGTGGGAGCGCCGGGTGGAAGTCAAGCGGCTCATCGGCGTCGTACCGCAGCGCCCCAACCTCGACTTCAACCTCACGGCGCGCGAGATCCTCACGTTCCACGGCGCCTACTTCGGCCTGCCGTCGGCGGAGCGTCAGAGCCGCGCCGACCGGCTGCTCGATCGCTTCAAGCTCGCCGATCGCGCCAACCAGCTGCCCATCGGCTTCTCGGGCGGCATGATGCAGCGGCTATCGATCGCCCGCGCGATGATGCACGAGCCGTCGGTGCTCTTCCTCGACGAGCCGAGCGCGGGCCTCGATCCACAGACGCGGCTGCTGCTGTGGGAAATGGTTCGCGACTACAACCGGCAGGGCCGGACGATCCTGCTCACGACGCACAACATGGACGAAGCGGACAGCCTCTGCAACCGAGTGGCGATCGTCGATCACGGGCGGATCATCGCACTCGGGACGCCGCATGAGCTCAAGCGTACGATTCCGGGCGGCTTCGTCCTGCGCCTGCAACTGTCCCAGACACCCGAGCCCCTGATTGCGGCGCTGCGGGCGCTTCCGGGCGTCACCGAGGTGCGGGCGGCCGGCGACACCCAACTGGATCTCTACGCGGACCGCGGCGGCTCGTTGATTCCGGCGATCGCGTCCGCGGCGCTCTCGTCGGATGCGACGATCCACGATGTGCACATTTCCGAGCCCAGTCTCGAGAACCTGTTCCTGCACCACACCGGACGGAGTCTCCGCGAGTGAACTTCCGTACTTTTCTGGCAATGCTCGCGCGCGACGCGCATGTCGCGCGCCGCAACATCATCCCGCTGCTTCTGCAGACGCTGATGCAGCCGATGATGTTCGTGTTCGTCTTCGGCCGGGTGATGACGACGAGCGGGTTGATGCGGCCGGAGTACAAGTCGCTCCTGCTGCCAGGCATCATTGCAATCAGCATGATGTTCTCGGGAACGTGGGCGGTGGCGATGCCTCTCGTCGCGGAGTTTCAGTTCACCAAAGAGATCGAGGATCGGCTGCTGGCGCCGATGGAAATCGAGTGGCTCGCGATCGAGAAGGTCGTCGGGGGAACCTTACAGGGGCTCGCCGCCGGTCTCATTGTCGTGCCGCTGGCCTGGTTGATCATGGGGTCGGGGCTGGCGCTCGGCGGCAGCCACGTCCTCGGTTTCCTCGCCATGGCGGTGACGGTGGCGCTCCTCTCGGCGACGCTGGGGTTGACGCTCGGCTGCGCCGTCAAGCAGCAGCATGTCGGGCTGATGTTCAGCCTGGTCCTCACGCCGATGATCTTCTTCGGCTGCACCTACTATCCGTGGTCGGCGCTCGCGTCGTTTCCCATTCTCCAGCGGCTCGTGCTCGCCAATCCGCTGGTCTACGCGAGCGAAGGATTCAGGAGCATGCTGGTGCCGCAGTACCCGCATCTTCCAGCGTGGGCCATCGCCGCCGGCCTCCTCGGGTTCAACGTGTTCTTCCTGTCGGTCGGGCTGCAACTGTTTCGCCGCAAGGCCGTGTCCTAGCACCTGCCTTCAGTTCGCCTACAGCCCAGCACGACCTGCTCGGTCCGAGCCCCGAGTGCCGAGTCCCGAGTCCCGATTTTTTGTGACGCGCTCCACGAACTCCGCAAACGCGCCATCCCCCCGCGCACCGGCCAGCCCCCGCAGTTGTGCGGTCTGCTCGTCGGTCAGCTCGAGGGACGGCACCGCGCCGAACATCCGCGCGGTACTGACGACGTGGTCTGCGGCGTCAGGCAGGCTGTCAGGCCCGTCGAGGCGGAACGAGATCGGGCTCAGCGGACCGAAGAGCAGCGCGCGGGCCAGCTCGGGCCGGCGCGCGAGGTCCGGTTCGGCGCCGGCCTGCTGGGCAAACAGGCGCGCGGAGATGTGCATCGGAATGATCTGCGTCAGATGCCGCGTCGCACGATACTGCTCCACTCCCTGCCTCATCTCGTCATCGCCGGGCGGCGGACGTCGTCCGCTGAATGTGTAGGCAATCGCGCGCGCCTGCAGTTCGAGGACCGGAAAGTACGGTCCGATCTGATGGAACAGCCCGATGCACGCGAACCCGGCAAGATCGGGATGGAAGGTGAAGGCGTGAAGATCGAGATGCTGCGCATCCACGTTCAGCGTCCGCCGAATCTCCTCGTCGAAGTAGGGCACGCTCAGCTGATAACCGGTCCCGAAGATCACGGCATCGACGACCTCCTCCGAGCCGTCCTCAAACACTACCGTCCGGCCCGACACGCTGGTGATCCATGGCTTGATCGTGATGCGGCCTTCGGCGACGAGCGGCAGATAGTGCTGGCTGAGCGTGACGCCCGCGTCGAACACGTTCTCTGCGGGTCTCGGGGCACCAAACTGTTCGGGATTGCCGGACGTCTTGAGGATGAACGCCTTGAGATTCGCCGCCCCGACTTCTGGCGGAAAGCTCTCCGCGGCAAGCGCGCCGAATCGTGTGAATGCGACGTGATCGAGCGGCACGCCCGACGCGAGCTTCTGGAGGACGTATCGCTGCCGCCGCTGGGTGGTCACGACACGCCTCGCGCCGAGCATGGCCAGGTCGCTCGCAATCTCGAGTGAGCTGATCGCGCAACCGGCCACGAGCACGCGCAGCCCGCGATAGCGGTCCGGGTCCTTGTAGGCAACGGAGTGGACCACGCCGCCGGAACCGGAAAAAGACTGCAGTCCCGGGACGTCGGGAATACTGGGCTGATGGTAGCGGCCGGTCGCCGCGACCACCCGGTCGAACCGCTCGACGCTCGACGTGCCGTCGGCCGCCGTGGCCCGAACGATCCATTCGCCCGACGGCGCGTCGCGGCTGACCCGGTCGACCCGCGTGCCGAGCCTGACGTGCCGATCGAGATCGTGCAGCGCCGCAAACCGCCGCAGGTAGACGCCGACCTCCTGATTGGTCGGATACACCGCGGTGCCCGCCGGATACGCGAGATCGCTGAACGACGTCATCGTCCGCGAGGTGTTCGCCCGCATCGATGGCCACACCGCGCTGAATCGCGCATCGCCGCTCCAGTGCCCGCCGATCGCGCTCGCCTGCTCGTAGACGACGGGCTCGAAGCCTTCCGACTTCAGATA
>DATAEK010000421.1:0-1854 GCA_036258055.1 Vicinamibacterales bacterium | reverse complement strand
GACGAGAGGCTGGCGGTGTAACCGGCGGCGAGGCTGCCGAGCGGCATGCCGCCGCGGAACGCGACCATGTAGATGCTCACCACGCGGCCGCGCAGGTGATCGGGAACGATGAGCTGCACCAGCGACGCAGTCATCGAGAAGACGCAGATGAGCGAGCCGCCTGCGCAGAAGAGGATCAGGTTGCTCAGCCAGAAGACGCGCGAGTACGCGAAGCTCGCGATGAGGATCCCGAAGAGCACCTGCACCGAGAGCAGGGTCAATCCCATGTGCCGGAACCGGCCGAGCCACGCCACGATCAGCGCGCCGACGACGGCGCCGGCGCCCGAGAAGGCCATCATCTCGCTGTAGCGGCCGATATCGCCGTGGAAGATCTCGCGCGCGAAGATCGGCAGGAACGTCAGCAGCGGCAATCCCAGGAACGTGGTCAGGAACGCGAGCACGGTGAGCGCGACGATCGCCGGCTGGCTGCGGGTGTAGGCGAGCCCGCCTTTGAGCTCGTGCAGGATCGGTTTGCGCTCCGCCTGCGCGATGTGCTTCACCGAGAGCGAGAGCAGCGCGACGATCACCACGAGAAACGACAGGCCGTTCAGGCTGAAGCACGCCGCCGCCCCCAGTGCCGCCATCGTCGTCCCCGCAAGCAACGGACCGAACACGCGCGCGAGGTTGAACTGGATCGAGTTGAGCGCGATCGCGTTCGGGAGATCCTTCTTGTTGACGAGCGAGGGGATCAGCGACTGATACGCTGGTCCGCCGAACGCCTGCGCGAACCCCGTCGTGAACGAGAGCGCGAGGATGTGCCAGACGCTGACGCGGTGCCAGAAGACGAGCGCCGCGAGCGTGAACGCGGTCGCCATCTGTATGTACTGCGAGCCGACGAGCAGGCGGCGGCGATCGTGACGGTCCGCGATGACACCGCCGATGAGCGTGAAGAGCAGAATTGGCAGCTGGCCCAGGAAGTCGTCGAGTCCGAGATAGAACGATGATTTCGTGAGGTCGAACACGAGCCAGCTTTGCGCGACCTTCTGCATCCACGTGCCGACGGTCGAGGTGAACGCGCCGAACCACAGGACGCGGAAATCACGATAGGTGAAGGCGGCGAGAGCGCGCTGCAGGACGGGGGACCGGAGCGGCGCGGCTATGGGCCCTTCGATCGGCTGGGTCTGCGACGGCGTGGACAAGCGGATCTATCTTAACAGCCAATCCTTCTAATACTTACACGGACGGGACAAGTTGCCCTTGATCGGGGATTAACGGCGAATTATACTCGGGCGCGTCAGGCGAATAAAAAGCGAAAATGACCGCCCGCGCCCATATCGAGTCGCTCCTCCGCGCCCGCAAGCTCGATGTCACATTGACCTCATCGCAGCCCTGGAACAGGCGCGAATCGGCCGAGGATCGCGCCGGCACCGGCGTGCCGGGCCTCGATGCGGAGCTCGGTGGCGGGCTGAAGCGCGGTCAGGTTTCCGAGATTGTCGGCCTGAGATCCGCCGGACGCACAGCCATTCTTTGTGGGGTGCTCGCGGCCGCCGCTGCCCGCGGTGAAGTGGTCGCGCTCGTGGATACGCATGATCGCTTCGATCCGGTGTCCGCGTCTGCGATAGGGCTCGATCTGTCGCGGCTGCTCTGGATCCGTGACATGGGTGACGCGTCACGCGCGCTCAAGGCCATGAACCTGGTGCTCCAGGCCGGCGGCTTCGGCGTGGTCGCGTTCGATCTGACCGACGTACCGCCGCACGGCCTGCGATCGTTTCCGTTCACGACCTGGATGCGCCTCTCGCGCGTGATCGAAGGAAGCCAGACGGTGGCGATTCTTCTCGCGTCCGAACATCTGGCACGCAGTCCGGGCGGCGTCAC
>DATAEK010000356.1:0-2727 GCA_036258055.1 Vicinamibacterales bacterium | reverse complement strand
GCAGGAGGTTAGCCGGACAGGGCTACTTCCGTCCGAGATCAGCAGGACGGACGGCGATGTCGGGAAAAGCCTTCAGCAGCGCGGCATCGAAGGTGGCCAGCGGAAGCTGTTCACGAACAGCCAGCTCCACGAACAGCGTATCGTAGACTGCCGTGTTCGTCCGGTGAGCTCTGACCAGCGCGCCCTGCCAGAGGGTGCGATTGGCTACCGCGTGAACGCCCAGGCCGTCAGCCAATGTCAGCCGCTTCGCAGCCTCGTCGAGCGTCAAAACCCTGTGACGAGTGGCCATCCAGAGCACATTCGCCAGTTCGGCTTCCCAGACGGCCGGCGCCCAACCCTCCTCGAGCGCGGTCATGAAGTCTCGGGCTTCGTCGAGAAACCGATCAGTGCCGAGCAGGAAATACGCGATGACGTTCGTATCGACCACCGCGTTCACGGACGGCCGGCTCCAATCCAGGCCTCAACCTCGGCGGCGGTCGGGCGGCGCTGTTGACGGCTCCATCCCGCCTCGATCTGCTCGAGCACCGACCGCCGTTCGGCGACATGAGCCTCGAGCAATTCTCGGATCTCCTGCTCCATCGAGCGTCGTCGACGTCGCGCGAGTGCCTTCAACGACCGAACCACCTTGGCGGGCACGTTCCGAATGGTCAGAGTGGGCATGGACGTGTTCCAGTGCAAGCACAATGCTAGCATTTGGCTCGCCGGCTAACAACCGTTTGCAGCCGACGACGGCTGGTGCGATCATGAGCCGCCGCGGCTGACCCAAAACCGTTAGACCGCCAGAGAAGAACATCGATGGTCGACTGGTTCGAGATGTTGGCCGCAAGACGTGAGCTTCCGGCCGACGCTGCCTCCGAGTTGCAGCACCGAGGCTTCATCGTTCTTCCTGGGCCAGTGCCGCCGGAGCAGATGGAACGGCTGACCGACGCCTACACCGCTGCGATGTCGTCGGCATCAGGCCCGGACTTGAGGGTCGGCAGCACGAGCACGCGCGTCAGCGATTTCGTGAATCGCGGAACGGAGTTCGACGGGCTCTACGTATTCCCCCCTTTGCTCGACGCCTGCTGCCGCGTCATCGGCCGGCCATTCAAGCTCAGCTCGCTGCAGGCACGGACGCTCAGGCCGCAGACTTCCGCGCAGGAGCTGCACGTCGACGTTCGGCGCGACTCCGCCGATTGGCCCCTCCTCGGCTTTATCCTGATGGTCGATGACTTTCGGCAGGAGAATGGGGCCACGCGCTTCGTGCCTGGATCGCACCAGTGGTTGAGCGCCCCGGAGGACACTATTTCCGATCTTCGGTCCGACTCGGACAGTCAGGTGCTGGCGTGTGGTCCTGCGGGCTCACTCCTTATCTTCAACGGATCGGCGTGGCACGGCCACACGGCGAACACGTCGGACAAGCCGCGGCGCTCGCTGCAAGGCGCGTTCATTCCACGCGACGGGCAGGCGGCGACCGACTTTGCAGCGCGCATGCAACCGGAAACCCGTGCGCGGCTCAGCGCACTGGCGCGATATGTACTGGCAGCGTGATCGTCGTCTTGGCCATCGGAGGAAATCACGCCGATGCGTGGCAGTCCAACACGCATGTGCAGCCCCGGCGGCGAGCGACGATCACGGCCGCCGTGGCTGAAACGCAAGACTTTACGCAGACACGAGGGGACCGCAGTGCGCATCGACCAGCGGGAGCGCTTTCTGCGCAAAGAACTTCGCACGCTGCTCCCTGCTAACAAGCAGGACGTGGCGGCGATCGACGCCATCAGGGCCCACGGGTATCCCGCGGTGCAGCCGATCCTGCTTGACCTCTTTAAGTGGATTCGCGATGAGTCATGGCCTGTGGCAAAGCCCGCTTGCGAGTTTCTGGTTGCGATCGGACCACGGTTAGCCCCGCAGGTGCGAAAGGTCCTCGGTTCGCGTGATGACTCGTTGAAGGCTGTCGTCTTGCGACAGATTGTCAGTGAATGGCCGAGCGACGACGTTCGCGGCCTGTCGGCGGAGCTGTTTCTGATCGCAACCCACGGGCAATCATGGGGAGCCGATCTGCTGGCCTTGCGTCTTCTCGCGCAACATGGCATCGGCGACCCAGAGTGGATTACCGGTTGGCTCGAATTCAAGCGAGAGCACCATGAGAAACGCCTGTCCGGAATCGCAGAGATTCTGCGCATGCTCCAGGACAGGGGAGCGGTCTGACACGCGTGTCCAGCCGGCGGCCGCTGCCGTGATTGCGAGCCGCCGCGGCTGCAACGCAGAACTCGCCAAGCCGGCGACGGAAACCATGGACCAAATCCCACCGATACAGTCGTCGTTATTCACAAACTCAGCGTGGAGTGAACATGAACGCGACCAGCCTCGACTGGGGTCTTGCGGGGAAATCGGTGATCGTCACCGGAGCAAGTTCCGGCATTGGGGCGGCGACGGCAAGCGCCCTGGGAGCGGCGGGCGCTTCCCTGCTGCTCGTCGGCCGCGATGAAGGTCGCCTGAACGGGCAGGTGGCGAAGGTGGTCGCAGTCGGGGGCCGGGCCGTTGCAGCGCTCGTGGATCTCGAGAATTCCGAAGTGGCTGCCAGCCTCGTCGACCGCGCGGTGGAGACGTTCGGCTCGCTGCACGGGATCGTGCATACGGCCAGTCTGTTCGATCCTCGACCGCTCGAGGATACGTCGATCGAGTGCCTCGATCTCCAGTGGAAGACGAACGTGGTCGCGCCGATGATGATGACCAGGCGCGCTCTGC
>DATAEK010000355.1:0-42844 GCA_036258055.1 Vicinamibacterales bacterium | reverse complement strand
CGCGGCGACGAGCATTCGCATCATGCCGCCCGATCGCGGCACGCTCGCCGTCAGCCAGCGCTTCGATCTGCGGGTCGAAGCGACTTCGGACGGTCGCGAGCCGCCGCACGGCCTCGTCGTGCTCGTCAACGGGGTGGACATCTCCGCGCGAAACATGCTCGATCCGGGAGTCGGCGGCGAGCGCGGCGCAGGCGGAGTGGGCGCGACGGCGTCCACGCTTTCACCGATCCAGCGGGCGGCAGCGGCGCCGCCGAACACCACCAACTTCCTGCTTCGCGACTACAGCGTGAACCGCGCGGGTCCGCTCACGATCGAGGCGAAGACCGCTGACGGCGCGCGGGCGAGCGTGCAGCTGACCGTCGAAGGCTGGGCCGGCGGCGGCAGCTCACCGCGAGCGCGCAATATCATCCTGCTGCTCGGCGACGGGATGGGTGCGGCCCATCGCACAGCCGCGAGAATCGTGTCAAAGGGCGTCCGCGACGGCAAGGCGCTTGGACATTTGTCGATGGATACCCTCGACGTCACCGGCATGGTGATGACGTCCGCGCTCAACTCGCTCATCACCGACTCGTCACCCGGCATGGCCGCGTACTCGACGGGCCAGAAGAACAACAACAACCAGGAAGGTGTGTTGCCCGACAACACGCCTGATGACTTCGACAACCCTCGCATCGAGTACATCGGCGAGCTGCTCCGGCGGACGAGAGGCAAGGGGTTCAACGTCGGCATCGTGACGACGGCTGACGTGACGGACTCGACGCCGGCGGCGAATGCCGTCCACACGTCGGATCGCTACGCCTCGGCCGGGATTGCGGCGAGGTTCTTCGATGAGCGCGACGGCAACGCCGTGACCGTGCTGATGGGCGGCGGGGCGCGGAATTTCATGCCGCAGGGAGCCGGAGGCGCCAGAACGGACGGCCGCCGACTTGCGGACGAATTCGAGAAGGCGGGGTACACGCGCATCTCGACGGGACAGGACGTTCGCGGGCTGCTCGACGCGAAGGTACCGCCCCGCTCGATCCTCGGGCTCTTCCATCAGTCGCACATGGTGGTCGCGTTCGACAAGGTCGGCGCGGGCACCTACAGCACGGAGCTGACGCAGCCACGAAACGCCGCCTACCGCGACACTCCGGCGCTCGAAGACATGGCGCGCCTCGCCTTGCGCACCCTCAGCGCATCGTCGCCGGCCGGCTTCTACCTGATGATAGAAGGCGCGTCGATCGACAAGCGCGCTCACGCGGTGGACGCCGAGCGGACGATCTGGGATGTCATCAACCGCACGCGCAGCGGTCAGGCCATTCCCGGGTTCCTGGTCTCCGGGACAATCGAGAACGGCGCCGTGCCCTGTCCGTCAGCAGCGGGTTGTCCTGGCGACACCGCATCTGTCGGTCACACCTTCGCAGGCCACACGGCGAGCGACGTTCCCCTGTCGGCGGCCGGCCCTGGCGCGTGGCAGTTCACGGGTGTGTACGAGAACAGCGACGTCTTTCTGAAGATGCTGCGCGCGTCGACGGGTACGTACCGGGTCGGCGGCCCTGCCCGATCCACGGCCACGACAACCAGGAAACCCGAGTGACGATTGGCGCGATCGCCATCGGGCGTTGGACCAGCCACTCACTCCCACCTGAAGACACGCGAGGCAAGAGCCGTGCAGGCGATGAAGATCACAAGGAGCGCAGCGACGTCGGTACGATGGGTTGACCAGGAATCCCCCTGCCAGATGCCCTTCAGCAGCGAGACCGCGTAGGTCAGCGGCAGCACGCGGGCAACCGCTCGCAGCGACGGCGGCAGCGATGCGATTGGAAGAAAGAGCCCGGAGGTGGCCACCATCGGGTAGAGGATCAACGACCCGAGCGGTTGCGCGAATCGTGCGGTTGGAACGAGGCTCGCGATGAGGAACCCGAGCGAGAGTATCGCGAAGGTTGCAAACAGCAGCGCCGCCGCGAACGAGACCATCGTGACGGTGCTTCCGACTGGATAGTAGCGCCGGCCGGCCAGGATCATCAGCACGATCGTCGCCGCTGTCAGCAGCAGCTTGACGATCACGTGCGCGGAGAAGATCGTCACCGGTGTGAGCGGTGTGGCGCGCAGGCGCTTGAGGATCCCGCTGTCGCGATAGATCGCGATGATCGTCACGAGCGAGAGCACGGCGCTCAACGCGATCAGGATGGCGGTGAAGACCGGCAGGTCGACGCGGACGAACTCCCGCGCGCCTTGCGACGTCCGCGCACTGTCCCCGAAGGTGCGACCGAGCCCCACGAAAACCAGGATCGGCATGCCGAAGGTCCCAATCAGGCCGAGCGGCTCCCTGATGAAGATCTTGATCTCGAGCCAGGTCAGTTTCAGGAGGCCTCTGAGCACGTCAATCCCTCATCGAATGCCCCGTCAGCGTGAGGAACACGTCCTCGAGATTCGGCGTTACGGTCTGGAAATCAGTCACCTTGATTCGGTGTTCGGAGACGCACTGTACGACGTCGCCGACGAAGTCCTCGCCACGCCCTCGAAGCACGATCCGCGAGTCCTGACGTTCGACCGCGTCGGCGGCAGCGATCGTGCGGAGCCATGTCTCCGCTTCCTGATCCGGGGTCGAGACAATCACGGTCCGATCGGGACAATGGCGGCGTACGAGTCTGGCCGGTGTGTCGATGTCGACGATCCGGCCGTGATCGATGATCGCGACCCGGTCGCAGAGCCGCTCGGCTTCCTCCATCAGGTGCGTCGTCAGAAGGACCGTCTTGCCGCGCGCGCGAATGTCACGGACCAGATCCCAGATAGCCCGTCGCGCCTGCGGGTCGAGCCCGGTCGTCAGCTCGTCGAGGAAGACGACCTCAGGATCGTGGATCAGGGCGAGCGCGATGAACAGGCGCTGTTTCTGCCCGCCGGAGAGCGTCATGAACCAGGCGTCGCGCTTGTCGGCGAGGCCGAGTTGATCGAGGAGACGGTCGCCGTTGACGGGCGAGCGGTAGAGTGACGACCACAGATCGACCGCCTCCCACACCTTGATCCGCTTCTGCAGTTGCGCCGCCTGCAGCTGGACGCCGATCCGTTGCTGCAGCTCGTAGACGTGGCGCACGGGGTCGAGCCCCAGCACGGAGATCACGCCGCGATCCGGCACCCGCAAGCCCTCGACACATTCCATCGTTGTCGTCTTGCCTGCGCCGTTGGGTCCGATGAGGCCGAAGATCTCGCCGGCGAGTACGTCGAACGAGACGTCGTCGACCGCCACCGTCCGGCCGTACGACTTCCGGATGCCGGAGACGCTGATGACGGGCTGCGCGGGCATGAAGCGGCCGGCCTACTTTGCGATGGTGAAGTGCTTGGTCGTCCCGTTCATCGTGGCGTGTGGTCCCTGACTGCTCGCCGTGACCGTGACGTCGACGCCTTCGCCGGCCCCGGCGACTGCCGGCACGACTATGCGAATCTTGATCGTGGCCGACTCGCCGGTGCCAAGCGTCACTTCCTGTGGATCGACGTTCTTGACGTACCGATACCCGTCAGCCGCGATAATCCGGAACGTCGCCGATGGACCCGCGTTCCGGATCGTACACATCACCTCAGTCGATCCACCCGCCTTCAAGGGATCGTCGGCAGCCGGTATCGTCACTTCAACCGCCTCGGCGTGAAACAAACCTGCGTGCAGGCGCTGGAACGCCGCACCTGTCCCATCGAGGCCGGTTACGGCGATGCGAAACGGCTCCGCCGGAAGCGTCACGCGGCCGCCGAATTCACGATTCGCCGCTTCACGCAGGTCGAGAGGACCCAGCGTGTTCCCCTGTTCCGACACGAACGAAAACTGCGTGGACTTGACCTCGTCGTCGGTCAGCACGATTCGAACCGTGGCCGGTTCGCCGGCGATGGGTTGGCCGGCAATTCGGAACAGCCCCTCATGGCCGGGACGTCCGCCTTCGCGCACGAACTCGCTGGTGACGACATCGAGATCGGTGCGCGCGTGCGCGGTCAGCCAGAATCGGCCCGAGGCGGTGAGCCGTGCGTGCCAGACGCCGGTCGGAGGCGAGTCGATCGTGGCGACCCGGCCGCAGTTCAGCACGTTGTCTTCGGTCACACCCGCGTCAACGACGCCGTTTGGCGCAACGAGCGTCAGGGTTCCGCCCTTGGTGTCGAAGCTGGCGGCGATCGTGACCCGACGGATTGTCGAATCGATAGGGATGAGGACGTCACGGTCGGCCGCCGTCGCTGAGGCCCAGACGACCAGCGCCGCATCGCCGGACGTTTCCCTCATGATTTGCGCGGAGCGCGGAAGCTCGAGCGGACTGAGAAAGAACGGCTGTCCGCCGGTCTCATTGGCGATATGGAGGTAGGTTGGATCCGCGGGGCCGCACTGCCCAGGGCCGTATGTCCGCCTGGAACGGCCCTGCTGAGCGTCGGTTCGCACGGGAACCGAGGTGGACGCGACGAAGGCCGTCAATGTAACGGCTAGAGCGGTGCGGACGATGTGCACGACCCTTCTATCGTAGTCCGGACCGTGCCACGCCGGACGATCCACGACGCCGGGTCCTGTAGTACCCTGCGTCCATGAAAAGAACATTCTTCGTCGCACTTCTCCTGGCGCTCGTCGCCGCCTCCGCCCGGGCACAGGGCGCGAAGCCGGATTTCTCTGGAACCTGGCAGCTCGACATCGCGAAGAGCGAGCTCGGACCGATGCCGCCGCCCGACTCGATTGTGAGCGTGATCGATCACAAGGATCCGAAGCTCGTGGTCAAGACCACGCAGAAAAGCTCGATGGGCGAGTTCACCAACGAGCGCAATATCACGACGGACGGGAAACCGAATACCAACAAGCTGAAGAGCGCGATGGGCGAACAGGACGTCACGTCCACCACGATGTGGAGCGGAGCGCAGCTGGTCACGTCGTACAAGATGGACATGCAGGGAACCGCACTCGAGTTCCGCGACGTCTGGGACTTGTCTGCCGACGGCAAGGTGATGACGATCTCACGCGACGTCAAGACCGAACAGGGCCCCTTCTCGCAGAAGATGGTGTTCACCAAGCAGTAGTCCGGCCTGATGCCATTCGTTCGGAGAATCGATATGCGCCGCCGAGTACTATTCGCCCTCGTTGCGTTGACCGCCGTAACCCTCGCTCGACCCCACGCTCAAACGGCGCCGGCTCGCGCGGCGCAATCGGGTCAGACAACTCGCCCGGGCGCAGGGGTCATCGATCCGGCGCTCTTCAAAGGTCTTCAGTACCGCCTCGTTGGCCCATCACGCGGTGGACGCGTGACGACGGTGACTGGGGTGCCCTCGCAGCCGCGCACGTTCTACATGGGCGTTGCGAGCGGCGGACTGTTCAGAACGACCGACGGAGGCACCACATGGACTCCACTGAGCGACGGCAAGATTCCGCTCGGGTCCATGGGATCGATCGCCGTAGCCGATTCCGATCCGAAGATTGTGTACGTCGGCACGGGATCCGACGGCGTGCGGAGCAACGTCTCGACCGGCCGCGGTGTCTACAAGACCACTGACGGCGGCGATACGTGGCAGTTCGTCGGTCTCTACAACGCCGGACAGATCGGGGCGGTGCGCATTCATCCGACCGATCCGAACATCGTCTGGGTTGCGGCCTACGGCGACGCGTTCAAGCGGAACGCAGACCGCGGCGTCTTCAAGACGACCGACGGCGGTAAGACGTGGAAGAAAACGCTGTTCGTGAACGACGGCGTTGGGGCGATGGACGTCGAGCTGCAGCCGGGAAACCCGAACGTCGTGTTCGCTTGGATGTCGCGGGTCGAGCGGAAGCCCTGGACGATCATCAGCGGATCGAAGGACGGCGGCTTCTACAAGAGCACGGACGGCGGTGACACGTTTACGAAGATCATGACGGGGCTGCCGTCGGAGCTGATCGGCAAAGGCAACCTGGCGGTGACGGCGGCGAAGCCCGATCGCATCTACGCGCTCGTCGAAGCCAAGCCGGGCGGCGGATTCTACCGATCGGACGACGCGGGGCAGACGTGGACGCTGGTGAACCCGCAGGGGTCGCTCGTCCAGCGGCCGTTCTACTACACCACGCTCGGCGCCGATCCGACCAATGCGGACGTCGTCTACGCGGGTGCGGAGGGATTTTTCAAGTCGACCGACGCGGGCAAGACGTTCACCAGCCTGCGAACCCCGCACGGCGACAACCACGACATCTGGATAAACCCGAAGGACGGGAACACGCTGATCCAGTCGAACGACGGCGGCGCCAACGTCTCGTTCGACGGTGGCAAGACCTGGTCGTCCCAGATGAACCAGCCGACCTCGGAAATCTACGGCGTCTGGATTGACAACGAGTTCCCCTACAACCTCTACGGCGCTCAGCAGGACAACACCACGATCATCATCACCAGCCAGGCCGATCCCTACGCTCGCGACGACTGGCGCACGGGCCCCGGGTGCGAGACCGGGCCGATCATGCCGCATCCCCGCGATCCGAACATCGTCTACGGATCGTGCAAGGGGCAATACAGCGTGATGAACATGAAGACGGGGCAGTCGAAGAACTACTGGATCGGCGCGCAGTCACTCTACGGGAATCCCGCGAGCGATCTGATCTACCGCATGCAGCGGGTTTCGCCGATGGCGACCTCGCCGCACGATCCCGACGTGCTCTATTACGGGTCGCAGTACGTGCATCGCACGCGCGACAAGGGTGTCACCTGGGAAAAGATCTCGCCGGATCTGACGGCCCACCCCGATTGCTGTCAAGGTGCGAGCGGTGAGCCGATCACCCGCGACATCACCGGCGAAGAGTTCTACAGCACGCTGTACGCGATCACCGAGTCTCCGCTCGAGAAGGGCGTCATCTGGACCGGCTCGAATGACGGCCCGTTCTACGTGACGAGGGACAACGGCAAGACGTGGACGAACGTAACGCCGAAGGATCTCGAGCCCGGCGGCCGGGTTCAGTGGATCGACGCATCGCCCCATCGCAAAGGATCCGCGTACTACGCCGTGTACCGCTACCTGCTCGGCGACTATCAGCCGTACTTCTACGTGACCAACGACTACGGCAAGACCTGGAAGCGGCTGACCGACGGGAAGAACGGCATCCCGGCCGATTGGCCGACTCGCGTCGTCCGCGAGGACCCTCAGCGCGAAGGCCTGCTCTACGCGGGCACCGAGTTCGGCCTGTTCATCTCGTTCGACAACGGCGCGCACTGGCAGCCGTTCCAGCTGAATCTGCCGCAGGTACCGATCACCGACATCAAGGTCTATCGCAACGATCTCGTGGTCTCGACGCAGGGACGCGCGTTGTGGATTCTCGACGACATCAGCTCGTTGCGGCAGATGGCGACACAGGTGACGACCGACGTGACGCTGTACAAGCCCCGCGACGGGTATCGCACGCAGGTCAGCGCGTTCGGTCCGGCGATCGAGTACTACCTGCCGTCGGCACCGGCCGGAGCCGTGACGATCGACGTCCTCGATACGACGGGCGCCGTTGTCAATTCGTACAGCAGCGATGTACCGGCCGGTGGCCGTGGTGGGCGCGGTGGACGAGGCGGTCGCGGCGGCGGAGGCGGAGGAGGCGAACCGGACGATCCAGAGGCTGCCATGGCCTTCAACCGTCTCGCGCGCGGCGCGGCCAGCATGGGCCGGGTCACGAAGGACGAGGGGCACAACCGCTTTGTCTGGGACGTGCGGAATCAATCAGGGATTGCCGTCCCGCCGGGTGCGTATCAGGCGCGGCTGAAGGTCGGCGACACCACCTTGACGCAGCCCTTCTCGGTGCTCATCGATCCCAACATCTCCGCAGAGGGGATTACGGTCGCGGATCTCAAGGAGCAGTACGACCACAACATGCGGACTCGGGCGCTCGTGACGAGCGCCACCGAGCTCGTGTCGCGGGTGCGGGAGGCACAGGCACGGCTCAAGGGCACCACTGGGGCAGACGCCGACAAGGCCAAACAGGTCGACACGATTGCGGCGAAGTTGCTCAACGAGCCCGTGAGGTACGGCAAACCGGGGCTGCAGGAGCACATCACCTATCTCGCCGGAATGACCAACCGCGTCGATCAGAAGGTCGGACGCGATGCGCTCGAGCGGTACGAGGTTCTGAAGAAGGAGCTCGATGCCGTACGCGCCGAGTTCGACCGCGTGATGGCTGGATCCGCGGCCGCCGGCCGGTTACCCTGAGTCCCGTCGATTGCTCTCCCCATTTGCGGCACGTCGGCCACGACCGTAAGATGCTGCCGCTGCTCCACCCCCTTCGACCATGAGTGTCCCTGGCGGCTCGAGAAGCCGCGTCGCCAGGGCGCTCGCGCTTGCCAGTTTCCTCGCGATCCTCGGGACCGCGCTCGTCGCCGTGACCGGCGCGACACGCTTCCACATCGGTCCAGTCACCGTCTCGTCGCGCAACGTCCTTCGACCGGCGAGCGCCGCGGTGCTCCTGTACCTCGGATCGCTGCTGCTCGCGCCCTCGACAGATCGTGCTGAAGCGTGGCGGTGGTTGCGCGATCGGCTCGAGCGATGGTGGATCCTCGCCGCGCTCGCGGCCGCCGGCACCGTGTTGTGGCTCGGGCTGACCTACGGCTCGTACGCAGTGGGCGGCTCCGACTCGTTCGGCTACGTCACGCAGGCCTACCTCTGGCTTCAGGGGAATCTGCACGTCTCGCTCGAGCCGCTGGCGTCGAAGGTCCCCTGGCCCTATCCCGACGAGTCGCTGACGCCGCTCGGGTATCGGCCGGGCGTTACACGGCACACGATGGTCCCGACGTATCCGGCCGGCCTCCCCCTCATCATGGCCGGCTTCGTCAAGCTGTTCGGCGCGTGCGGGCCGTACTTCGTGGCGCCATTCGCCGGGGCGCTCCTCGTGATCCTTACCTACGCGCTCGCGGTCAGGCTCTCGGGCGATCGACTGGCTGCGGGCATCGCGGCCATCTGCATGGCCGCGTGCCCCGCATTCCTCTACAACCTCGTCGTCCCGATGAGCGACATCGTCACGGCCGCGTTGTGGACGGGCGCGCTGCTGCTCCTGACATGGCCCGGTGCGTCCGTGTCGCTGGCCGCGGGCGTCGTCGCCGGGCTGGCCGTGCTGGTCCGCCCGAATCTGGCGCCGCTGGCGATGGCCGGTGCGCTTGCCGCATCGATGTGGCCGTCGCGTCAGGCGCCTGCGCGCGCGGTCATCCGCACGCTGACGTTCCTGCTGCCGATCGCCGCCGCGGGGGTGTTCGTCGGGATCGTCAACGCTCGCTTGTACGGGTCACCGCTGCTCTCGGGATATGGACCGACGTCGGCGCTGTACGCCATCGATCATTTCGCCACGAATTCGTATCTGTACGCCTCCTGGTTGATCGAGAGCGAGAGCGCGGTCATCCTGGCGGCACTGCTCCCGTTCCTGATTCCCGCGCTGCGGCCGGCGTGGTTCAGCTCGCGCACGCTCCTGCCGCTGGGCCTCTACGTTCTGATCATCTTCATCTCGTACGCGCTCTATCTCGTCTTCAACGAATGGTGGTTCCTGCGATTCTTTCTGCCGGTATTTCCGCTGTTGTTCCTGTGTTTCGCCACGCCGGTTGCATGGATCACACGGAGGGCTCCGGCGCTGATCGCCATACCGGCGCTCGTCGGCATCATGGCGTTGCTCGCGAGCCGCTGGACCGGGTTTGCTGTCGATCGCGGCGTGCTCGAGATCGGCATGGGCGAGCAGCGGACCGTCACTGTCGCGGACCACATCACCAGCGCGCTTCCGGCCAACGCGATTTTCATCGCGTTGCACCACGCCGGCCCGATCCGGCTGTATTCGGGCCGCCCGTCGGTGCGCTTCGACTACTTCGCGCCGCCGCGGCTGGCCTCAGCGATCGCATGGCTTCGCGACAACGGCTACCGGCCGTACATTCTTCTCGAGAACTGGGAAGAGAAAGACTTTCGGCGTCGATTCGCGGGTCAGGGACCGATCGGTGAGTTGAGAATTCCCGTCATTGCTGAACTGAGAGACACGATTAGCGTGCGTCTCTATGACCCGCTGCCTGACCGACCTTCGTACGCGGATCCAATCGTCGGCCCCCCAGTCGCACGGTGCGCTGACACCAAGTGGGGAAGGAGGTAGGGCCGTTGTCTACCGGCCGTTTGCGAACCACTCGCGTTGAAGCGCCTTGAAATCATCCCGCACCGACTTATCAGCGGCCACGGCCAGCGCGCGGACGTTCTTCGATACATCCAGTCTTTGCACGGGTGGGGGGAGCCACCCCGGTCCGCGCGCCACTGAGAACGTGAAGAGTGAACCGGAACCTGCGCCGTGGCACGCGGCACAGCGATCGCGCAGCGTCCCCAGGATCGGGTCGGCATTCGGTCGTCTCGGTGTTGCGAACAGGAAATCGTTCCCGGCCATTGGCAGATAGGCCGGTGCGTTCTCATCAAGGCTGGCGAAGCCGCCCGACGCGGGCTCGGTGAGGAGGAGTCTCCGGCTCAGTTCGTGCTCGGTGACCTGCGCTGGCCTGTTGACGCCGGCGTTGAGGCGCCGGATCTGCACGTCGAACGTGATCGGTGACGGCACGACCGATCCGTCACTCGCCACGAGCAGATTCTGGGTGACGAGCGCGGTAGCCTCGAGCTCGGAGAGTGGCGCGCCCGTTTCATCCCGAAAGCGGTTGAGAAACGCGACCTCGTCTGCTGGCCGGCGAGCTGGCTTGAGAAACACGCGTGCGGCGCGTCGAAACTGAACCGCGCGGTCGTGCATCCGATGTGGAAGCCACTGAATCTCGATCCAGCCCTGCTCTGGATTGAGTAGGTCGGGCACGGCGCCCAGCCGCGCCGCCGCCTCGTAGTTGTCGGGAAGTGCCGCGATCTCTATGCGGGTGAGCGCAAGCGCGCGAATGGTTGCGGCGAGCGTGACGAGGAGCTCCTCGCGACGCTGCGAGAGCTGCGATGGGTCGGCGGTCCGGTCATACGCCGACGCGAAGCGCGTCGTCGCAAACACCGTGTCGTAGACCGCCCACAAGTCCGCCTGCATCAGCGCGCGCGCCAGCGGGGACCGCGTCGAGGCGGACCATTGAATCTCTCGCAACGACGCCGCAAACTGCGCGAACCGTGGATCCCGGAGCAACCGCCACGAGCCATCCGGCGAGACATCGAACTCAGCGCTGACCCACGCCCACGATGGATAGAGCGGATCGACCGCGCGATCCCCTTCCTCGATCCGCGTGACGTAGCGATCGCTCAGGCTGAGGCGCTCATCCATGCCGCCAAACATCGTCGCGCCCGGGGTCACGAGTTGCGATCGAACGGTGCGTGTGAAAAGGAGATAGAACGCCAGATTCCACGCGTCGTTGCGATTGCGTGAATAGACGGGTTGGGGCGCCAGCCGTCGCAGTGACCCGCGCATCGGATCGAAATCGTGTCGCGGTTGCGGATCGCCGGGCGTCGAGGCCGCGATGGCGACGGCCCCAGCCAGCATCCACGGCGCGATGCGGATCATTGGCAGCGATGGAAGGGAAAATCCACGCCTCGCAGTTGACCGTTCCGCGTGCCCTCGATTCGTGCGGTCGCGGTTGCGTCCCCGGTCTTCCTGTACATGACCCGCTGTGGGAAGTCGTGGGTCGGGTTCTCGAACACGACGTTGCCCGGTTCGATCGTCTTCACGGTGAACGTGGCCTCGGTCTGCCCTGACGGTTTGGCCACGTACTCAAGCCCGTTCGCGCCTTCCCGAATCTGCAGGAATTCGTATTCGGTGGTCTTTCCGCCGCGAACGGTGCGGCTCATGCCGAGCATGGTGCCGCCGGACGGTCGCATCCAATGCTCCTCGATCGTCGTCTGACCCGATGCGAGCGTCCAGCAGCCCGCGATCCAGTCGAGCGCCTCGATTCGAGCCTTCGAGGGCGCCTCCTGTCCGAGCGCGATCAGCGCGACGAGCAGGATCCATCCAGCCTGAAGTGTCATGCTTCCTCCTCGCGCTTCAGGCTAGCGATTCGGACCGGTGCGCGTCTTGGAAAAACCCGACATCGACGCGATTCAGCCTGTCGCGGCCGCGGCCTACGCTGAAAACAGCAGTCAGGCTGTCGTCGGTGATGTTCCACTCGGTTGGCGCGAGTCCCGTGAACGCCTTGAAGTCGTTGACGAAGTGCGGCTGGTCGTAGAACCCGTGCTCAACCGCGAGGCGTGCCCAGTCGGTGGGCCCGCCGCCGTCCATCGCTTTCAACACCTGTTGAAACCTCACCACCCGCAGAAACGCCTTTGGCGACAGGCCCACCTGCGCCCCGAATCGACGCTCGAATTGCCGGGCACTCAGACCTGCGTCCCGCACGAGCGATGAGACCCGGGTCAAACCTCGGCGCGCCGTCGCTAGTTCGCACGCCTGGCCAACGAGAGGATCGATGCGTTGTCCGTTGGCCCACCGGCAAAGTGCTCGATCGAGCGCGTGCATCCGCTCCATCGGAGTCGGCCGCGCCGCGACGTCGACGAGCAGATGACGTGCGAGCTGCAGATCGATCGACGCGAGATCGACGACGAGGTCGGTCAGGTCTTCGCAGGATCCGCCGAAGAAAGCCTTGAGCCCGTGGGGTCGCAGGCGGGCGCCGGCGACGTGCGCGTGGCCCAGCGCGGTCAACGCGAGGGCATGCCGCATCTGACCGGCCACGAGCACGGGCGCCTGCACCGTACGCACGCCACTCGGTGCGACCGAAGCAAAGGGATCGCCACTGTGCACGATGATCTCGGGGTGACCGTCGGGCAGCACAGGATCGAGAGCCCCGCCCCGTGTCCAGCCGTCGAGCGCCCACAAGCACTCCACGTACGGCCGGATGGCGGGAGAGGGGACGGCCTCGATGTAGCGCATCACCGAGGAAGATGACGTGTCTTCGGCTGCGAGTCAACAACTCGTGGCGATGATCCTGCGTGGGACGAGCCGCTACTTATCGTCCGGATTGATTGTCTTGAACACCATCGCGGCGGCTGCCGCTCCTGCCAGATCGGCCACGATGTGGATCCAGATGGACGTTGTCGAGACCAGACCCATGACCGCCAGGCCGACGGCCACGGCGGGATTGAAGGCCCCGCCCGACACGCCACCAACGGCGAAGGCGCCCGTCAGGACCGTGAACCCGATCGCCAGGCCGTAGAACGAGTTCCCCGATGTGCCCTTCGCGGTCGCGGTGTTCAACACGACGTAGACCAGTGCAAACGTAAACAGGAACTCCGCCAGGAACGCCCGGCCGACGACCGGGATTAACGGGACGGCACTCGAGGACCCGACCAGGAACATCGCCGTGACCGACGCCGCAATTGCCGCGACCACCTGCGCTACCCAATAGGGAAGGACGTCCGCGGTCGAGCATTTTCCGCGCAGCCAGACGCCAAGGGTCACCGCAGGGTTGTAGTGAGCCCCTGACACGTGCCCTCCCGCGAAAATCATGACCATCAATGCGGAACCGATGGCGAGCGGGGGAATCACACCAGCAGCGCCGGGAATCACGGTACAGCCGATCGTCAGCACGAGGAAAAATGTTCCGATGAACTCGGTCAGGTATTTGTTCATGGGCCTGGGTCCTTTCCTTCGACAAGACATTCCAGCGGAGCGACCTGCCCCAGGGTCCGCTTCGACGCTCGCTCAGCGCAAAGCGTCGTAACTCTATCGCGAGGTCAGCATCTGTGTCGATCCGGGACAGAGCTCAAGCAATTGTTATTGAGCTATTCATGCCACTCGTGTTTATCCTGAGGTCTTTCATGGAGCGCCGATGAATCGTCTTCGTGGTTTTGCGGTCTTGCTCACGCTCTGGCTCGTTCCGCCGCTGAGCGCCGCCGGAGACGATCTCGTGAACCACGCCTTCCGGATCCAGTACGACGCGGGCGGTGTGCGCAGCCTCAAACGCGTGAACGACGTTCACGATACCGACTACATCGCCGCCAACGATGCGCTTGGCCGGCTGCTGATTCGATACCGGACGACGCGCAACGGCGACTGGCGCGAGCTGCAGCAGCTGCTGCTGACGACCACGCCGGGTCAGAGTCAGACGATCGGCTTCACGCTCGGCGCGCTGACGCGATCGCTGGCGTCGCGGAGCACACCGGGTGCGGCGGTAGGTGTCGCCGGGCTTCGCGGATTGAACGATGGCCAGGTCCCGGCAGTCTCCGCTCCGGCCGGTCGCGCAGGCGGCGGCCGCGGCGGTGGTCCTGGCGGTGCCCAGGTCACCGCAGCTGCGATTCCAGTGTTCACGTGGTCGGGGTCACGCGGGCCGACGCAGTGGGTGCAATACACGTTTCCCACCGAGGAGGAAGTGTCGCGAGTCGAGGTGTTCTGGACGTCCGGACCTTCGGACGGCGTGACCGGACCACCCAAGTCCTGGCGGCTGCTGTATCAGGACGGGTGGCAGTGGAAGGAAGTGGTCGCCAGGGGCCCGTACGGCGTGTCACCGAATGTGTTCACGGTACTTGAATTCACGCCGGTGAAGACGCTCGCCATGCGCGTCGAGGTCACGATTGACCCCGAATCAACGGTCGGCCTCGCCGAATGGCGTGTGGGACCGGAACCGACCCTCGTGCCGTCCGACGACCTCTCGGTTCGCGAGACGTTCACCCTCGATGGCGAGGCTCTCGACTGGACGATTACGCTTGCCAACTCCGGCACCCGTCCGGTCGAAATCGGCGACCTGGCGGTGCCGCTGCCGTTTGCCGAACGCACGGGGGCGAGAGGCGAGATCTACACGCGCAAGCTCCTGCGTCATGCGCTCGTTGCGGGTCACGGGTCGTGGGTCTACTGGCAACGCGCCGGCGGCGACGGTCCATACCTGTTGATGACGCCAATGGAGAAGACCAGGTTCGAGTACTCGGACAACTCCGCCGGTGCCTTCACTCCGTACATCCACGCGAAGGGCGCCAGCGCCGTGGCGATCGCCGGCGGCGGAACGTGGCGGCTGCCGACGACGAACCTCGAGCTCGCGCCGAAAGGCGCCGCTGGATCGACCGCGACCTACAGATTCAGATTCCAGTGGGTCAAAGACGTCGCCGGCGTCCGCGACGCGCTCTTCAAAGAAGGGAAGTTCGACACGGTCGTGGCACCAGGAATGGTTGTGCCCACGGACCTCGACGCTTTGATCTCGTTGCGCACGAAGAACCGCATCGAGACCGTCGAGGCCGAACATCCGGGTGAGACGACGATCAATCTGGTCGGAGACAAGAACGAAGCCAGGGTCTACCGCGTCCGGTTCTCGCGCCTGGGCGAGAACCTGCTGAAGGTGCGATACGGAGACGGGCACTGGACCTCGCTCGAATTCTTCGTGACCGAGCCGCTCGAGACCATGATCCAGAAGCGCGCGGCGTTTCTCGTCAGCCATCACCAGCACAAGGATCCGTCGAAATGGTATGTCGGCGTGTACAGCGACTGGGATCAGAAGAACGAGCTCCTCCGAAGCCCCGAGGATCGCGACGGCCTGTCCGCATGGTTGACCGATGCGAACGATGATGCGGGCAATGCGCGGCCGGCGTACCTCGCGTCCAAGAACGTGTTCTTTCCGAACCAGTCGGAGATCGAGAGCCTCGAGCTCTACATCAGCAAGTATCTCTGGGGCGGGATGCAGATGACGGAGGCGGAGAGGTATCCGTACGCCATCTACGGCATTCCCAACTGGAAGGTGAACCGCTCGAGCCCGGACGAAGGCCGCAACGGTCAGGCGCACCTGTGGCGCATCTACGACTACCCGCACATCGTGATGCTCTACTACCGGATGTATGACATCGCGAGGTTCTATCCCGACAAGGTCAAGTACCTGAACGCCGATCAGTATCTCGAACGCGCCTATCGGACCGCCGTCGCTTACTGGACGGTGCCGATGGCGATCGAGAAATGGTCGGCCGACGCGGTCGGTACGATGAACGAAGCGTTCATCCCGGAGTTGATTCAGACCCTCGAGGACACGGGAAAGAAAGAGTGGGCCTCGACGCTGCGCGGCTACTGGGAAGGCAAGGTCGATCGCTTCGTCAATCGCACACCGAATCTGTACGGGTCAGAGTTCGCATTCGACTCGACCGGCTTCGAGTCGACCGGCGCATTCGCGAAGTACGCGATGACACATGCCCCGGACGCCGGCACACCGCCTGCCGCCGATTTACCAGCTGACGCCTTCGAACGCCGCGTGTCGTACGACGCGGCTCTGAAGTTCATGAACTTTCAGCTCCTGCTCAACATGTCGGATCGCGGATGGCTCGAGACGACGTACTACCAGCTCGGAAGCGATTACCGCGGCTCGCTGTCCTACCTCCTGAGCTACATGTCGCAGATGGGTGGCTGGTCGATCCTCGACTACGGGCTCCACTTCGCCAAGGATCCCACCGATTATCTGCGCCTCGGCTACGCGTCCTCGCTGAGCTCCTGGGCGCTCGTGAACTCAGGGACGGAGCGCAGTGGCTACGGTTACTGGTTCCCCGGCAGGAACAACGACGGGGCGACCGGCGGCGGCTTCATCCCGGAGGCCACGGGTCGAGGCTGGATCGGGAAAGTCATGCCACGCGGCGCCTGGTACTACAGCGCAGAAGAAGATGTGGGCTACTGCGCTGCCCTTCGCACTCACGCAACCATCGTCGCGCGGGATCCGATCTTCGGCGAGATTGCGTACGGCGGTGTACTCACCCGCAGCGGGAACGCCGTGCGCGTCATCCCTCGCGATGGCCTCCGCGTCAGATTCCACGTCGTCCGCGACGCGCAGCGCCTGCACATGATGCTCGACCACGACGGCTACGCGAAGGAGCAACCGATTGTCTTTGCCGACGACCTCTCACGGGTTCAATTCACCCTCGAAAACCGGACGGGTGGAGCGCACGAGACCGGCTTGAGGGTCGCAGGTCTCCCGGCCGGCGAGTTCACCGTGAGTGTCGATCGGAAGACCGTCGCGACTGTGCGAGGCAGTGACAAGGAAACCAGGGTCGTCTTGCCCGTCGGCGACGGGGCAACTACGCAGGTCACGATCGCCCGGGCTGTGCGGTAAATGCGAGTTTCTCAACAATTTCTCCTGACCTCCTCGTCTCCTGTTAGAACCCGTCGACCCTGGAGAGGGTCCGTAGCTACCGGGTGTTGCCGAGCATCCGCATCACTCCGCCGAACGCCTGGCGGCCCGATGCCGGGTCGTAGACGATGACCGGTGTGGCGCGTCCGCGGATCGTGTGCGGATGCGCGCGTGCGTAGGTCATCAGCGTTTCCGCGAGTGCTTGTTTCGCCGCGTCCTCGTCGCCGCTCCGGGGTACGCCCGAGAGCAGGTCGTTCAGCGAGACCATCCGGGGTTCGCCCCAGAGCAGCGCATCGACGACCGTGCCCTTGACGACGTTGTGCGAGAAGTTGAAGTAGAAGGAAAGCGGCGAATACGTGCGATCCGCCGGACGATGACGCTCGGCTTCTGACAACAGATCGTCGCGGTGCCGGCGTAGCGCATCGCGAAGTTCCTCACGTTCCGCTACGCAGCTGGCGAGCGCGGCGGGTACTGGATCGCTCAGAAAGGCGCCCGGATCCGGCGAGAGTCCGTTGATGATGGCTTCGACGACGATTGCCCGCCGCCGATCGATCGTGCCAGCGTCATGCAGTGCCGTGTACTCACGCACCAGCGTGACGAGCGCGAAACAGAGCCACGGATAGTCGGGCACGTTGTCGGCTCGCATGGCCCCGACGTCGCGGCCGTAGGTAGCTTCGAACCCGAACCGCAGGTGACTTCCCAGGCTCGTCGCGTGGCTGAACGCAACCGCCCGCTGATGCCGCAGTGCCAGTTCTCTGACTTTGTCGAGCAATCGATCGTACGCAGTAGCCGTGAGCTCGTAGTGCGAGCCGGCCAGGAGAAGGAGCGTCGCCGCGTCCCCGGCAAAGCGATGGCCGCTGCCATCCGGTCCCTGCAACCGTTCGAGCAGGTCGTTCACGCGATCGAGACTCGCGTCCGGGTGGCGTTCGTCCCAGATCCTCACCGAGAGCAGCACCAGCACGTAGAAGAAGTAGTAGTCGAGCAGGATCGCGATCGCGGTCGCATTCGTCGCTTCGTCACCCCGCTGCGCGATCAGGTAGTTCAGAACGTCGATGGGGATGGTGTCCGCGAGGACGGCGTCGGCTCGGCCGTCCCAGTCGCGCAGCACGTGGAATCCTTCCCCGGTCGTGCGCGCGTCGTAGGCCGAAACGATCGGCGCGAGGTTGGCCGTGCGCGCACCCGCCTCCCACGCGTTGATCTGCATTGCTTTTCGCAGGCGGAGGAGCGCCGGCCGGCATTGGGCCGTGCGTGACCCGTCGCGAACGATGTCCGGGCGAAGTCCGAGAGCCCTCTCGACGGCGTCACAGGCATCGGCGAAGGAAGACGGCATGGGCGGGATCGGGTCGCGGTGTTAGACTGTCCAAGGACAAGTCTATGGATTACGTGCGCTTGCTCGACGAGCTCGTACGGGAACATCAACGCTGCCAGGAACGGCGCCTCGAGGCCGACCGCGAGCTCGCCCGCCTTCTGGCGCTGATTCGCTCCACCGTTCGCCTGCTGCCGGCGGAACACCAATCCAGAGGGGAGCACATCCTCGATCGGCTCGAGAACCGCCCCGTCGGTCTGACCGCGATGATTCGGCTGGCGCTGTCGAACGGGGCCTGGCACACACCCCGGGATATCCGGGATGCGCTCGTCGCGGGCGGGTGGTTCGCCGCCTACACGTCAGACCCGCTTCCATCCGTCCACACCACGCTCAAACGCATGATGCCGGAGACCGTTGAATCCAAAGCCGATTCGGGCAGAGGCCGGCTTTACCGTCTGCGTCGCGGCGAACCGCTCGCGCGAGCCCGGGCGGGGGCCCAGCGGCTGCAGGCGATCCGTCAGGCCGGCCACGATCCGGATCCTGCGCTTTCTTCTTGACCGACCAATTCGGTCGGATTTATGCTGGATCGAAATTGAGACGAGTCTCAATTCTGCTTCCGAGACTCGACTCCGGACATTCAGAACGAAAAAAGCCCGCCCGGTGCGCGAACACCAGACGGGCCAGATCGAACGCCAAGGTCCGGACAGACCCTTTCTCGCTCGCGCGACGCGTCCGACTGGCTCATTGTAATGAGTCGTCGGCCGTCGGCGCAACCGACCGGAGATCTCATGCGCCGCCGTCTCCTGCTCCTCTGTACTGCCCTTCTGGGTTGCTGTTCGTCCGTTCTGAACGCCGCCTCCAACCTTCCTGATCCCTTCACGCTTCACGGGCACGTGCTCGACCAGTCGCGGGGCTGCATCGCTGGCGCTCGTGTCGAGGCTGCGCCGCAGGGAGCTGGCACTGCCGTCGCGACGACCAGCGATCAGGCCGGAGAATTCACGCTGATCCTCCAGCCCGGCACCTACACGCTCACGGTGACCGCGCCAGGGTTTACTCCGTCATCGCAGTCCGTACGGGCTACAGCCGGCGCGTCCGATACCCGTGAGTTCGTGCTCGCCGTGGCCGGCTTCCAGGACACGCTCACCGTATCCGCGCCCGCGGGTTACGAGGTGGATGCTGTCCGCAGCGCGACGAAAACGCTGACGCCGCTCCGCGACGTGCCGCAGGCCATCACCGTGGTCACGAAGGAACTGATCCGCGATCAACTGATGTCCAGCGTCGGCGATGTCATTCGCTATGTCCCCGGCATGGGGTCGCACCAGGGCGAGAACAACCGCGATCAGGTGATCATCCGTGGCAACAGCTCGTCGGCCGACTTCTTCGTCAACGGCGTGCGAGACGATGTGCAGTACTACCGCGATCTCTACAACCTCGATCGCATCGAAGCCCTAAAGGGACCGAACGCGCTCATCTTCGGACGCGGCGGTGGCGGCGGCGTCGTGAATCGCGTGACGAAGGAAGCGGGATTCGCACCGCTCGGTGAAATCACGATCCAAGGCGGCACTCACGACAACAAGCGCGTCGCCGGGGACCTCGATCGGCCGCTGAGCAGCACGCTCGCGGCGCGCCTGAACGGAGTCTTCGAGAACTCGGACAGCTTCCGCGATGGCGTCGATCTCGAGCGCTACGGCTTCAACCCGACACTGACGTGGACGCTGAGCCAGCGGACGAGAATCAACGTCGCCTACGAGTTCCTCCATGATTCGCGCGTCGCCGATCGGGGAATCAGCTCGTTCCAGGGAGCGCCCGCGGACGTCGATCGGTCCACGTATTACGGCAACCCCGACGACACTTACGTCAAGGCCCGCGTCAACCTCACGTCCGCAACGATCGAGCACCGCCGCGGGGCGTTCACCATTCGCAATCACACGCTCGTTGGCGCATACGACCGGTCCTATCAGAACTACGTGCCGGGCGCGGTGACTGCCGATCGCAGTCAGGTCGCCCTCACCGCCTACAACAACGCCACCGATCGCCTCAACGTGTTCAACCAGACCGACGTCACCTACCGGGGCTCGACTGGCGCCATCCGCCACACCGTTCTCTTCGGCGCGGAGGCAGGCCGTCAGCTTACCGACAATTTCCGTAACACCGGGTTCTTCAACAACACCGCGACGTCGATGCTGGTGCCGTTCGAGAATCCCCGGACGACGACGCCGGTCACCTACCGTCAGAGCGCGACGGACGCCGACAATCACATCCGGACGATCGTGGCCGCCGCCTACGCGCAGGATCAGGTCGAGCTCTCCCGGCACGTGGACGTCGTGGCGGGCCTGCGTTTCGACCGCTTCGATCTGCAGTACCGCAACAACCGGAACGGCGACACGCTCGATCGCGTCGACGCTCTCGTTTCGCCGCGCGCGGGCCTCGTCGTCAAGCCGAGAGATGCCCTGTCGGTCTACACCAGTTACAGCGTCTCGTACCTGCCCAGCTCCGGCGACCAGTTCTCATCGCTGACCACGATCACGCAACAGGTCGAGCCGGAGAAGTTCAACAACTACGAGGTGGGCGCAAAGTGGGACGTGCGACGCACGCTGGCCTTGACGGCGGCGGTCTACCGTCTCGATCGGACGAACACCCGTTCGACGGATCCGAACGATCCGACGCGCATCGTGCAGACGGGGAGCCAGCGCACCAACGGCTTCGAGCTTGGCGTGAACGGGCAGGTGACTTCCGCGTGGAAGATCGCGGGCGGCTACGCGTATCAGGATGCCTTCGTCACGAGCGCGACGACCGCGGCGAAGGTCGGGGCGCAGGTCGGGCAGGTGCCGCACCACACGCTGTCGCTCTGGAACCAGTATCAGTTCCATCCGCGATTCGCCGCCGGCGTCGGCCTCGTGCGCCGCACCGACATGTTCGCCGCGATCGACAACACCGTGACGCTCGACGGCTACACTCGGGCGGACGCGGCGGCCTTCTTCACCCTGACACCCACCCTCCGGCTGCAGGCGAACCTCGAGAACGCCTTCGACGCAAAGTACTTCGTCAACGCGGACAGCAACACCAACATCTCGCCGGGCACCCCGCGTGCGTTTCGGGTGGCGATAACAGCGGCGTTCTAGTCGGGCATCGGAAACCGACGTTCCTTAACGCGACGACGATTTGACCCCGGAGATGCAGCACCGATCCGCGACCGGCTTCGGCGCGCCGCGCTTGAGGAAGCAGTGGCCGAACCGGCCGCGGAAGCCAGGCTTGACGAAGGTGAACGAACCGCAGCCCGCGTCGCTGGCGCACTCTTTCTGACAGACCTCCACGCCGCCGTCGCGGACGTCGTAGTCTTTGTAGTCACCGCCCGGCCGATTCGTGTCCGCTTCGATTCGAATCTGTTGGGGCTGTGCGATCGGCGCAAGAAGAAGAGTCGCAGCGTTGTTCCCACGCCCGCGGCCGGGGGCCGTCAGCTCGGAGGCTTTCGATGGCGGACGCTGCTGGAGGAGCAGGGGAATCGCGACAGCAGCAACAAGGATTGGCGACGTTCGCGCACTCACCCACATGGCATCCTCGTCTTCTCAAAGTCGGTGTTCGAGTTCACTGACCCGGGCATCGCCTGGTGAGCCGGGATTTCGCGAGGCTCAGGAGGCCGGCGCGGGACTGGCAAGCTTCACATTCGAACACCTGAATCAGACCTCGTTCGCCCGCGGTCGCGATCGTTTTGCCATCTGAGCCGAAGGCCGCACTGACGAATCCAGGTGGTCCCGGCAGCACCATGACCGACGTGCCCGCCACGATATCCCACACCCGGACGGATCCGTCCGTGCTCGTGGTCAGAGCGAACTTGACAATCGATGGATCGGCGCCGGTGCTCGTGACCACCGAGGGCAAGCCGATGGAGCTGACAGCCGCTGTGTGGCCGCGAAGCAGGATGGGCTGATCGATCTGATTCAGACTCCAAACACGGACGATCTGGTCGCTGCTCGCCGTGATGATCCGTTTGCCGTCCCGGCTGAACGCGACCGCTGTCACGTATCCAAGATGCCGGAGCGGCGCCAGTTTCAGGTCTCCGGTCCTGGCGTCCCACACACGGGCGGTCTGGTCACCGCTGCCGGTGACGATCAGCTGCCCATCCGGACTGAACGCGATATCGGTCAACGAGTCGTCGTGAGCGGTCTTGGGGTCGTCGGCTGGCAGCGTGAGCGGAGCGTTGGGCTTCTGCAGGTCCCACACGAAGGCCTTGCGATCGAGACTGACGAGCGCGGCGAGTCGTGAGGAGTCCGGACTGAAGGCCGCTCCGATCACTCGGTTGGATCGGTCCTCCGTGGTCGGCTCGATTTTGAAATCGGTGGCCAGGGTGTAGGAGCGTGCGTCCCAGACTCGCGCGTGAGCATCAATGCCGATGGTCGCGATCCATCGGCCGTCGGCGCTCAAAACCGGCATCGGAACGACAGCTCCGTTCGGATCCCCGGTTCCAAGTGAGGCGATGGGCCGATCTGGTTGTTGGGTGTTCCACACTTGGACGGGCAGTCCTGCGCTACCAGTGATCAGGGTTGATGCGTCCGGACTGAACGCGGCCGTGATCATCTCGTTCCTGTGATTGCCCACTTCGCCGTCCTGCACGCCCGTCTTTGCATTCCACACCCGCACCGTTCCATCGTCACTCGCGGTGACCAATCGTGTCGTGTCGCTGTTGAATGCGATCGAGTTCACCGCCGACGTGTGGCCCGTGAACCAGACGACGCGACCCTCGCTGACGTCCCAGACGCGGGCTGAGCCGTCGAGGCTCGTCGTCACTGCCCGCCGGCCGTCGCCGCTGAACGAGGCACTCGTAACCGTGGCCTGATGTCCGCGCAGGACCGCCAGGGGCACCCCGGTTCTGGCCAGCCAGGTCCGAGCCGTGCTGTCCTCGCTCGCCGATAGGATTGTCCGGCCGTCCGGACTGAAGGCGGCCGACGTGACCGGAGCCGTATGCCCTCGCAATTCGATGAGCGTGGACCCGGTGCTGGCGTCCCAGATGCGAAGTGTGCGATCCCTGCTGGCGGTCAGCACGTACTTCTCATCAGCACTGAAGACCGCGTCGAGTACCGCATCGGCATGACCGGTCAGCGTGACGACCGCCTTGGTGCTTCGGATGTCCCAGATCACAGCCTTGCCGTCAGCCTCTCCGGACACCACCCGGGTGCCGTCGGGGCTGAACGCAACGGACTGCAACGACACCTCGCGATTCCGCAGCTGAGCAAGGAGTGCGCCTGTCGTGGTGTTCCAGATCCGCGCGACGCCGTCGAGACCCGCGGTGGCGACCAGCGTACCGTCCGCGCTGAAGGACGCACGGCTGATGCCGCCCGGAGTACCCTGCAAGGAAGCGAGCTGGTTACCCGTCGTCGCATCGAGCACATGGGCCGTGCCGTTGGCGGCCGACATCGCGATCAACATCGGGGTGGGCCCGCTGAATGTCGCGCCGAAGACTTCGTTTCCGGCAGCGCGCCGATCGGTCACTTTGCCGGAAGGCACATCCCAAAGCCGCACGATGGTGTCCTTGCTTGACACATCCAATCCGACGGCGATGACCTGCTGGCCGTCGGGACGGAACGCCGCCGACGTCAACCATCGTTGGCCGGCGTTGTTCGTCAGGATCGAGCGCCCACGGGATTCTCTTAGCGCCTGCCTGAGTGCGTCATCGATCATCGGCTGATCGGCCGTGCTCCGTTCGAGCTCGCCCGCCTTGATGGCGAGACAGAGGCTCTCTTCGGGATCGCTCGTCAGTTGCGTCAGCGATCGGGCGGCCAACTCATGTGATTCGATCTGTCGACTCGTCCGGTACTGGTCGAAGATCACGACCCCGAGGATGGCGAGGATGATCGCCGCAATGGCGCCAAATCGCCGCCATCTGATTTGGAACTGCCCCTGGAGCTGCAACAGTTTCACCCGCTGGCGCCAGACCTCGTTCGACGCCTGAATCGGGCGGATGAACCGATCGTGGGTCAGCTCGTACCAGCGTGCTCCGGCACGCAGCTCGGCACGGATCAGATGCTGGTTTTCGAGCAGGTCGACCGCGCGGTTTGGAATCCCTTCGGTCGCCTCAGGTCCGCGAAAGACTGTGCCGCGGGTACCGGCCTGCGTGATGAGGTGCCGGTCGAACCACGCCCGGAGATCGGCCTCCGGCACGTCAGCGTCGCTGACAGTCCGGCCGACCGTTCGCTCGTAGAACTCGCGCAGCGCCTGACTGACGTCGCCAAACGTGCGGACGTGCTCGGAGGTAATCGTCGTGACGTCGGCCGGAAGCTCGTTCCACAGGCTCTGACACGCGATCTGGAGCTGCACGGGTTCGATGAACTCACCCGGGACCTCGACGGTCCGGCCGTCGGCGCTCTCGACGCGGATAGCGAGCAGCTGATCCACGAGATTGGCCGCGACGCCGGGAGCGAATGTACGGCTGGTGCCCTTGAGCGGTCCTTCGACAGCGGCGCATGCCGCCGCATGACGCAGCCGCTCGAGCCGATAACGAGCGTCGAGCCGGCCGGGCAGTAGATGCGCGAACGGATCGAGGCTGGCGACGTAGTCCTCACGCATGACGAGGATCGCCCGAAGCAGCGGATCGCTCGCGAGCGCGGCCGAGACCTGACGGAAGAAGCCTTCCCGATCCGTCCAGCGCTCGGGATAGAAGGAGAAGAGCTCTTCGAACTGATCGAAGACGATCACCGGCGGCTTGACGAAGCCCTGATCGTCGGTCGGGTGGTCGCCGGCCGCGAGAAAGTCGGCGAGCGTCGTGGCGACGAGCGATTGCGGATCGGCGGACTCCTGCCGCAAGCCCATCACGGTGTTGAGCACGTAAATGTTCGCGATTCGCGACGGGTCGAGTCCCTGCGGCAGTAGTCCCCGCACTCGCGCCGGCGGCAGCACCCAGAATCCCTGATCTTCGAGCGATGGAATCAGCCCGGCGTTGAGCAGTGACGTCTTGCCGGCACCCGACATCGCATAGATGAGCAGCAGGCGGTGCGCGGTGACGAGTGATGTGAGGTCCGCGATCTCGGCGTCGCGGCCGAAGAAGAGCGGCCGCTCGCCGAACTCGAAGGGGCGGGGCCCCGGATAGGGGTTCCCGCCGCCGGCCGCGGCGGTCATTTGCGGAACTTCTCCCATCGATCCCGCAGTTCGATCACGAACTCCTTCGCCGATCCCCAGTACACGCGCACGTGGATGTCTTCGAAGTAGTCCGTGAGGTACTTCTGGGCGCCGAGGTCTGAGTCATCTGACGGCGGTGGCAGCTGCACGGCGACGCTGATCCGGCGCAGGCTCGACTCCATCGCGGTGACCAGACCGCGAAAGATGACGCGGAAGTCCCAGTCCGCCAGGCGATAGCCGACGAAGAGCAGCGACGCGCCGGTCAGCGCCTCCTGGATCCGCGCGGGCAGCAGGTTCTGATCGCGCGAGATGTTGACGAGGAAGTCGAGGTAATCGTCCTCGGTCAGCACCAGCGACTCGGCGCGTGACTGGTGGCCGTGCAGGTGAAAGACCATCGGATTGGCCGGCGTTGGCCGA
Source organism: Vicinamibacterales bacterium (assembly GCA_036258055.1). Taxonomy (GTDB): domain Bacteria; phylum Acidobacteriota; class Vicinamibacteria; order Vicinamibacterales; family 2-12-FULL-66-21; genus DATAEK01. Next base: position 17,080 of record DATAEK010000355.1, on the reverse strand, counting down.
AACGCACTCGGCGGATCGAACAGCGACGGCTCCTTCCGGAGCAGGCTGTTCCACCGGCAGTATTCCCACTTCGGATCCTTGCTCCGGCTCTTGAGCGCGCTCGACATGAAGTCGTCGTAGTTGGTCGTCATGTAGACCGGCAGCGGCAAATCCGCGAGCGCACCCTGCGGATCGTCGCGGGCCGAAAAATCCGGCGGCGCGACGCCCTCGAACGACTTGACGATCTCTTCCTTGGGAAACATCTTGTCGCGGCTGCTGACGGCCAGAAACTGTGCGACGCGTGCCAGGTCGGTCCCGTCCTCGAGCGGATACTTGTACTGCGCGGCCCACTGGCGCGCGATGTCGGATCCGAGCGGGAGCACGCCGGCGTTCACGCCGGCTCCGAGAAACGGGGTGCACTTGCCGTCACGGATCCGGCGCAGCAGGATGTCCCAGTCGCGATCCTCGAGCTTGCTCGGCATGTCGCTCGTCTCTTCCGGGCGCGAGCATATCCTACGTTCACGCGACAGGACAGCTGAGCCCGCCGATCGCGAGCGCACGTCAACGCGAAATCGGGAAGTTCTGAGAACGCGATGCGTCAACCGGCGCTGACGCGATTGCGGCCCTGATGCTTGGCGGCGTAGAGCGCGCGGTCTGCGGCGCGAAAGAGGCGCTCGCCGACATCGGTATCGGTCGCGGCGCGCGTCGCCAGCGAGAGCTCGGGCTGAGCCGCTCGGTTGGCGATGCCCACGCTGATCGACAGCGTTCCCGGCGGCATCGCCGTGCCGGCGAGGGTTGGTGACAGGATGTGGACCGCCTCGCGCAGATCCTCCGCGATCGCCTCTGCCCGCATCGCCCCGCAGCTCTGGATCGCAATCGCGAACTCGTCGCCACCGTACCGGCACGCGACTGCGTCGGACGGCAACGTGGCCGCCAGGGTGTGGCCGACCAGCCGTACCGCCTCCGCGCCGGCGAGGTGTCCGTACGTGTCATTGATCGCCTTCAGCCGGTCCACGTCGAGGACGAGCATCGCGATCGGCATCTGACTGCGCCGGGCTTCGTGGACGATCGCGTTCAGGCGTGATTCGAACGAACGCAGATTGTGCAGACCGGTGAGGTCGTCGGTCATGGCCAGGGCGTGCAAGCGCCTGGCATCATCCGCGAGCCTCGTCGTGACGATCGCCACGGTGACGAACAGGACGACCTGAATCACGTCGGCCTCGCGGTACCCGTTGGTGACGATTGCGAGGTTCGCAAAGTGATAGAGCGCTATCGATCCGCCCGCCGCGATGATGCCGGCGACGCGGCCGATGCGGAGGCTTGCGAGGATGATGGGCAGATAGTAGAGGTGCTGAACCGGCGCGGACCCGGTGTGGCGATCGAGCTCGAACACTCCAAGGAGCGAGGCTGCCACGACGACAGCCGTCCACGTTCGGGTGATTCCGGAAGCGACGACGGGCCGCACCCCGGGGACAGGGCGCTTACTCGTCAGCCGCATCGTCGCTTCCGTTGCGCATTCCACGCAGTACATGCGCTGCACCTTAACCGGCGCTGATTCAGACATTAAATCCCGTTAACAAAGACATTGCGACCGGCTGCGCGCATGAACCGAAGTTAATCCGCCGCTCATCGCGCGCGGCATGTGGTGGCGGTCAAATGGACAGGGGCGGCGCGCGAACAGTGCTCGCGCTGCCGGAAGGAGACTGATCGATGCGATCCCAGGCGAAGTCCCGGAGCTCCGAGTCGCGCAGGCGCTCGCGCGTGGGCGTCGTGGTGGCGTTGGCGATGATGGCGAGCGGTTCCGCGGTCATCGCAGCGGCCCACTCCGAGTTCGGTAGGTCGTTCCCCCTGCAGACGCTGGCGACGTTCGCGTTTCGCGATCAGCAACGCGCAACCGGCGATCCGCTGGAGGGAAACCCGATCTGGATTTCCGACATCGAAGGCACGATTCGTGAGGATTTGCAGGCCGACGGCAAAGCCGAAGTCGCGAACCCGGATTTCTACGTGGCGTTCTACGTCGAGGTCGGAGACCGGTACGACCTCAAGATCGACTACGCGACGGACATGGCTGACGCGCGTACGCGCATCGATCGGGCCCGCGTGTACGACGCGTCAGCGATTCCCTACAAGACGTCGGCGGTCATCGTCGACGTCATCGACGCGCGCACCAACCGGCTGGTGTGGCGCGGGTATGACAACGATACCTTCAGCGCGCGCGATCCCGACAAGACGCTCGGTCAGGCCGCACACGACGTGATGGCGCGGTTTGAGCACGACTCACGAAGTGGCAAAAGTTAGTTCGTGTGGACGCGCTCGTGGCTGGAATCGGCCGCGGGCGTCTTCCTCGCGTTCGTGTCGGCGACGAAGCGCAGCGATCCGAATAACCCGTGCGTCTCACCATCCGGTCCCGCGGCGAAGTAGAGCGCATTCGTATCTCCCGCCGTGACCCCGTTGCCGAACGACAAACCCCACAGGCCGTCGATCACGATCGGTCTGCCGCTGGCATCGTCGAGCTCACCGAGAAAGCGTCCGTTGTCGGGATCGAACGCCTGCAGGTGGCCATTCCCGAAATTCCCGACGATCAGCGCATTGCTGAACGGACCGAAGTTGTTCGGCGCGAGAGCGAGTCCCCACGGCGCGTTGAGATGATTGCCTTTGATCAGGCGCTGCAGCAGATGACCGCTGGTGTCGAAGACGTCCACGAACCCGGACCCGCGATCGGTTTCCTCGTCAGGCTCCGTGGCTCTGCTGCGCGTAGGTGACATAAATGCGGCCGGCGATCGCCTGCACGTTGAAAGGCGAGTAGCTGTTCGGGGTATTGGGATCGCTGAACGATCCGTCGAGATGGGCGGCCTGGAGGTTCTTGTCGTAAACATCGATCCGTCCGTGCTCGAAGTCGGCAGCGTACAGGTAGTTCGCACCGTTGGCCTGGGCGATCGCGAGTCCCGTGTAGACCGCATCCGCTGTCGGACCGATTTGTGCCGTGTGCGATGGCGGAGGTGGTGGTACGCCGGGATTCCAGCCGCTGATCACGCCAACCTGCGATGCCCAGAGAAAGAGCGACGGGCCGCTCGCGGCGCCCGAGTGCACGACGAAATCAGACGAGCTGTTGAACACCATTCCCGTGGGAAGACCGGATTGAATAGTCACAACGAGTGATGACTTCGTGAACAGGCTTCCATGCACGTCGCCGGCATAAAGGGTTGACGTGCCGCTACGGTTGTTCGCAACCCAGAACGCGCCTCCGGTTGGAGGAAGGGCGATGCCCCAGGCGTTGACGAGGTTGGAATCGGTGATCAGCGCCACGCCAGGCTGATCCGAGACCAGGTTCTTCTGCTGATAGAACCCGCCATCGATCGAGGTTGTCGGTGTCGGTGCGGCCTTCAACGCCACAGCGAACAGGTATCCAAAGAGTGCGGGAACGACCACGCCGATCGCCAGAAGGCTCGACGTGGCGGCTCGGTGCTTCAATCCTGAGCAGGCGTTCATGTAACCTCCGTCGCGGCATGATGCCGCCGACGCGGCGCGGGACGGGACCGTCCAGAATGGACGACGGCCGCCCGACGCGAGTGCGCAGCCAGTTCAACGGTTGTGAGAGCGTCTCACCCCCAGACGGGCGGCGAGGGAATGCTCAGCGCTTCGAATTGGATCCGCGCCTGCCGCCGATGAGAGCTGCGGAGCGCCTGTCGAAGCGACATTCCGAGTTCGCTCTGGCGAGAAAGGACGAACGGTACGAGCAGTAACACGCGGCGTCTCCTCCGTCAATGCTCCCGGGGAGTGGTACCCGCGCGCAGGGATGAGATTGGCGCGCAGGCCATATACTCCTGGTGTCTTGAACGGCGAACCCAAGGAGCCCGCCCGCATGCGCCGTCTGATCCCCACGCTCATTGCTGTGGTGCTCGTAACTGTGCCGGCCGCCCAGGGACCTGGGGCGAGGTGGTGGGCACACGTGCGCTACCTCGCCAGCGACGCGCTGCAGGGGCGGGACACGGGAAGCGCGGGGCATCGCGTCGCCGCCGAGTACGTGGCCGGACAGTTTCGCGCGATCGGTCTCAGACCCGCGGGAACGAAGGGCTACTTCCAGCCAGTCCTCTTCAAACAACGGCGCATCGATGAGAGTCGATCTCGGCTGGCGATCGTGCGTGCCGGGAACGCTTTCGAGACGTTGACGCTTGGCGACGACGCGACGATAGGCCTGCGGAACGAGACGCCGTCCAAGCAGCCGATCGAGGCGCCGATCGTCTTCGCCGGGTACGGACTGCAGATCCCCGAAACGAAGCGTGACGATCTGGCCGGACTGAATCTGAAGGGAAAGGTCGTCCTTCTCGTGACCGGTGGTCCGGCTTCCATCCCCGGTCCGCTCCTCGCGCACTATCAGTCGACGCGCTGGTCGTATTTGAAGAAGGCTGGCGCCATCGGCGTCCTGGCGATTCGCAATCCAAAGGGCCAGGACATCCCCTGGGAGCGTTCGAAGCTCGCACGCTTTCAGCCGTTTCTGGCGCTTGCGGATCCTGCACTCGACGAAACTCAGGCCGAACAGATCGAAGTGACGATCAACCCGGCGTCAGCCGAGAAGGTCTTCGCGGGATCCGGGCACACCGGAAAAGAGATTCTTGCGCTGGTGGAAGCCGGCCGGGACCTTCCGCGATTCGAGATTCCTGGATCGATCCGCGCGACGATTGTCGTCCGCGAGACGGCAGTGGAGTCCGACAACGTCGCCGCGGTGCTGGCCGGACGCGATCCCAAGCTCAAGGACGAATTCGTGGTAGTGACAGCGCACCTCGATCACGTGGGGAAGGGGGAGCCGATCAACGGTGACGCCATCTATAACGGTGCGATGGACAACGCGTCCGGGATCGCGACGCTCATCGAAACCGCGGCGGCCGCCGCCGCGGCCAAGGGCGGATTCAGACGATCGATTCTGTTCGTCGCCGTGACCGCCGAGGAGAAGGGACTCCTTGGTTCGAGGTATTTTGCGAACCATCCGACCGTTCCGCGACAGGCGATCGTCGCCAACCTGAATACCGACATGTTCCTGCCGATCTTTCCGCTCAGGAGCGTCATCGCGCAAGGACTCGAGGAGTCCGATCTCGCCGACGATCTCCGTCGTGCCGCCGGGCCGCTCAAGGTTCAGGTGCTTTCCGATCCGGAGCCCGAACGCAACGCCTTTGTCCGGAGCGATCAGTACAGCTTCATCAAGGTCGGGATCCCCGCACTGTCGCTGAAGAACGGATACACGAAGGGGTCCGCCGAACAGGAGATCGTCCGGCGCTGGCGGAGCGAGCGGTACCACGCGCCCAGTGACGATCTGTCACAGCCGGTGAACTTGCAGGCGGCAGACGACTTCAACCGTTTCTATCTCGCGCTCGTGGGCGCCGTCGCCGATCGGCCGAACCGGCCGCGCTGGTACGAAGGGAGCTTCTTCGGGCGGTTCGTCCAGAAGTGATTCCGGCTGTTCGCGGCAATCGAGATAAGTGATAGGCTCCGGCTGCGGCCCGCGGCATTTGGTCGCACGAACAGCCATCGATGCGATCGACAGCCGCCTGAGCCAGAAGCGAGTTGAAGCGCACCAGCGCCCTCGATAGAGTCTCGCCGTCACGTCCAATTCAGGAGTTGCTCATGACGCGCTGCTGTACTTTTCGCCGCACCGTGAGTTCCATCGGACTGCTGGTGGGCTGCGTGCTCGCGTCGAGGTGCGACACCGCCGCGACGCAGACGCCGTCGCCGGCCGCCGCGAAGCCGGCGTCCGGCTCGACGCCGTCACTGGCAAACGCGCCGGGCGCCGACCTTCCGTCCTTCGTGAGCGCAGACCTCTACCGATTGCAGTCCGTCGGCGACGTTCAGCTTTCACCAGACGCCACGCATGTCGCCTACACGGTTCAGATCGCCGACCGGCCGGGGAGGCCGTACTCACAACTCTGGGTTGCCGACGTCGCCACCGGAAAGCTCGCACGGCTTGGCGCTACGGAAGGATCGACGCCGCGCTGGTCGCCGAACAGTCAGCGCCTGGCCTATGTCGGCGACGCGCCAGACGGCGCCTCGGGGCTCATCGTCTCTCGGGCCGACGGTACGGAGTCGTTCCTTCTCGCACCGCTCAGCGGCACCAACGCGCCGCTGCCGTCAACCGGCGATCGCTTCGACTGGTCGCCCGACGGCAGGCAGATCGCGTTCGTCTCATCGACGCCCGGGCCGGAAGGCAATCCCGACGGCGACCCGATCGTCATCACCCGGTACAACTACAAGCCGCCGGCCTCGTATCCATCGCGCTGGAACGACAACAAGCGTCTGCACATCTTCTTGGCAGACGTGGTCACCAAACAGATTCGACAGCTCACTGACGGGAATTTCAACGAGCATTCGATCGCGTGGTCGCCCAAAGGCGACCGGCTCGCATTCATCTCGAACCGCGAGGCCGATTCGGACCGCGTCTTCAATTACGACCTCTTCACCATCGAGCCGGCCACCCGGAAAATCGTCCAGCTGACAAAAACGAAGAGCGCCGAGTACCGTCCGGCGTGGTCGCCCGACGGCCGCAGGCTCGCGTATCAGGGCACCAAACGCGCGCTGACCTCGTCGGAGACGACGATGGAGGATACGCACGTCTGGTTGATCGATGCTGATACGAACGAGCGGAAAGACCTCGGCGCGACCGTCGACAATCGCCAGGGAGCGCCGCAATGGTCGCCTGACGGGCGTGCCGTCTTCTTCACGGTCCAGCGTCGCGGACAGACGACACTGTTCAAGGCCGATCCGAGCAGCGGGCGCGCGACGGCTGCGTTGCCATCGATGGATGGCGCAGCGAGCGTCGGTTCCTGGTCGGTGGGCGCGGATGGCGTCATGGCATTCGCGCTGTCGACGCCGAAGGCTCCACCGGATCTGTACGTTCAACGGACCAGCGGCGGACCGCAGCAGTTGACGACCGTCAACAAGGATCTGTTCGCGCGCAAGAAAGTGGCGCCGGTCGAAGCATTCACGTTCAAGAGCTTCGATGGGTTGGAGGTCGAAGCGTTTCTGACGAAGCCAGCCGACCTCGAGACCGCGACCCCCGCGAGTCACCCGATGATCGTCATGATTCACGGCGGACCCCACGGTCAACAGGGCGCGCTCTTCAATCACAAGGCGCAGGTCTACGCCGCGCGGGGTTACGCGGCGCTGATGGTGAACTACCGCGGGTCGACTGGCTACGGGCAGAAGTTTGCCGATGCGATTTTCAAGGATCAGAACGGCGGCGAAGCGAAGGACGTGCTCGCCGCGGTCGACGCGGCCGTCGCGAAGTATCCGTGGATCGACCCCCAACGTCTGGGCGTCGAAGGCGGCAGTTACGGCGGTCAGCTCACCAACTGGCTGATCACGCAGACACCGCGATTCAAAGCCGCGGTGCCGTCGGCGAGCATCTCGAACCTCGTCACGCAGAACTACCTCTCGTACTACCACGACTACCTGGCAGTGGAGTTCGGCTCGTACCCGCACGCCGACGAGAAGATCATGGATCTGCTGTGGCAGCGCTCGGCGATTCGCTATGTGTCGAACGTCAAGACGCCGGTGATGTTCATCCACGGCGACAACGACAACAACGTGAATATCGCCGAGGCCGAGCAGTTCTTCATCGCGCTGAAGGATGCCGGCGTCGAGACCGTGATGCTGCGCTACCCGCGCGAAGGGCACGGCCTCCGCGAAAGTACCCACATCGTCGACAGCATCGATCGGTCGATCGAGTGGTACGAGCGGCATTTCAAGGGGGCGGTGAAGGGAACCAGGTGAGCCTATTCGGTAGCCAGCGCCACCACCGGGTCAATCCGCGTCACCCGCTGGGCAGGCAGGAAGCTCGCGATGAGGCTGGCAACGGCGAGCGTCGCGATGACGGCAGCGAAGACGGTCATGTCCCTCGGATCGACGTGGTAGAGCACCGGCTGGAGCGCGCCTGACGCAACAAGCGCGAGCAGCAGGCCGAGGACGAGCCCGATCGCCAGCTGGATGACACTCTTGCGCATGACCAGCATGATCAGTTGACCGCCCTGCGCACCAAGGGCCGATCGCACGCCCATCTCGCGCGTGCGCTGCGTGACGGCGAACGACATCACCCCGTACAAACCGGCCGCGGCGAGGAACAGGGCGCAGATCCCGAACACCATGAAGAACGTGCCGAAGATCGTGTAGAACCACGTCTGACGGTCGATCACGACCCGCATCGTGCTGATTTCGTAGATCGCAAGGTTCCCGTCGAGCGAGGCCACAGCCGATCGGACGAACGCCGTCGCGGCACTCGGGTCACCGCTCGTCCGCACGGCGACGCGGACGCCGTTCGCGACGTCGCTCTGCGGGATCGGGATGTAGTAGCCTACCGGGCTGGCGTTGTTGTTTCCAATCCCCTGCATCAGCAGATCCGGGACCACGCCGACGATCGTCAGCCAGGGTTCTTTCGGGTTCGGCCGCACGCGTTTCATCTGATGGCCGACGGGGTCGATGCCAGGGAAATGCGTGCGGGCGAACGATTCATTGACGATCGCGACCGGCAGGCTCGTGGCCGTGTCCGACGTCGTGAACTCACGACCGCTGATCACGTTGGTCTGGAAAGTGGAGAAGTAGCCCGCCGTCACGATTCCTTCACGTGCGAGCGGCGAATCACTCTCGTGAGCGTACGCCTTGCCCTCGATCTGCACGGCAATCGATCCGTTGCCGGCCGCGGGCAGACCGTCCGACAGCGTCGCCGCTTCGATGCCCGGCAGCGCCTGGAGTCTGGGCAACAGCTGCTCGAAGAACCGGATGCTTGCGGCTGAATCCGGATAGCTCGCTCGTGGCAAATCGACCCGCGCCGTCAGGACCTTCTCAATCGCGAACGGCATCTGCACGTTCTTCAGCTGGACCACGCTCTTGATCATCAGGCCCGCCGCGATGAGCAGCCCGCACGACACGGCGAGCTCGGCGACGACGAGCGCGCTGCTGAATTTACCCAGGCGCGCGCTGGTCGCGGAACGGCTGTCATCCTTGAGCGCCGCGCCGGCCCTCGTCCGTGCGGCATGGAGTGCCGGCAGGCCGCCGGCGAACAGGCTCGCGACCACGATCAAGCCGCCGACGAACAGCATGACGCGATAGTCGAGGCCGAACGTGATCCAGAACGGAGGCGGATTGACCGACAACGCCTGTGTGAACCAGCGCATGCCGAAAATGCTGATCACGACGCCGATGGCTCCGCCGACAGTCGCCAGGACCACCACTTCGGTCAGGTGCTGGCGAACAACGCGAGTACGACCGGCGCCGAGCGCCATCCTGACTGCGACCTCGCGCTGCCGCAGCGAGGCGCGCGCGACGAGCAGGTTCGAGACGTTGACGCAGGCGATGAGCAGCACGCCGATGCCGGCGCCGAGCATCGTGTACAGCAGCGCGTAGATTTCTGGCCCCAGGATCATCTTCGCGTAGGGCATCACGTCGGCGCTGACGCCGCGATTCGTCTTGGGAAACTCGCGTTCGAGCTGCGCGGCAATGGCGACCGCCTGCGCCCCGGCTTCGGCCACGCTGACGCCCGGCTTGAGCCGGCCGATGATCTGATAGGAGGGCCCCTCGCCCCGAGGCTTGGCGAGCGGGTCGATCGTCAGCGGCATCCACAGCTCTTCCCGAATCGGGAACGCAAATCTCTCCGGCATCACCCCGATCACCGCGTGCGGCGCGCCGTTGACGCGGATCGCGCGGCCAACGAGGTCAGGTGATCCGTTGAATCGCTCACGCCACAGACGATAGCCAAGCAGAATCACAGGCTCGGCGCCTGGCCGGCCGTCCTCTTCGCGGAAACCGCGGCCGAGGATCGGCTGGACCCCGAGCGCGTCGAAGGCCCCGGCTGTCAACAGCCCGCCGCTGAAACGTTCCGGCCGCCCCTCCTCGTTGGCCAGGTTCACGGGCGAGAAGCCGAAGGCGCCTATTTTCTCGAACGAGCTCTGCCGCTCCTGAAAAACGGCGATGTCCTGCACGCTCATTGGCAGGCGTGGCTGATTCTGCGAGAGGTTCGTCGCGACGAGCGCGACGATTCTGTCGGCGTTCGGGAAGGGCAGGCCTTTGAAGAGCCCGCCGTTGACTACGCAGAAGACCGTCGTGCTCAGCCCGATTCCGAGTCCGAGGGTCAGGACGGCCACGATTGAAAGGGTCGGGTACTTGACCAGCATCCGAATTCCGGAGCGGATATCGGTGACGAGCTGGTGCATGCGTACAGAAGACGAGAGTGACGGGCTGTGGGTTCAGTGGCGTGCGCGAATTACCTCGTTGCTGGTTCGCAGCACTTCATTTGGGTTTCGGCGGACGGCCTCGGCGCGGGAGGCCGTCTGCCCGGTGTAGGTGCGGCTGCGCGTCAGAACGTCAGTCGCAGGCCAAACTGGAGGGTTCTCGGATCGCCGACGGCAGTGATCTGATTGAAGGTGGACACTGGATTCGTTGGGTACGCTCCCGCCCCGAAGTTCGAGTTCCGCGTCAGATCGTTCACGCGATTGGTCAGGTTGAACGCTTCGACGAGACCCTCAATCTTGACGTCGCCGGTGATCGGGAACGCGCGGCTGACCCGAAGATTCCAGCTGAAGAAGTCGCTGCCGATTCCCGCGTTCCGCGGGATCAAGCTCACGGCCCGCACGTCGAAGTTCGTAGGGGCAGTTTTCCCGTCTGCCAGCGGCCGGCTTGTCGTGCCCTGCAGGTTCGCGACGCCAGACGTGATATTGAACGGAAGCGCCGAATAGTACTGCAGCATGCTGCTCAGCTGGAACCCATGGCTGATGCGCTCCCACGCGGTCGTTGCCGGTGCCATCGACGTGTTGACAGTCGCATTGACCACGAGGCGGTGCCGCTGGTCGTCGTCGGAGCGGCCCCAATCCCTCATGATGTCGGTGGGGTCGACCGGCGAGCTGAAAAAGGCTTCGCCCACATCGTTCATGGATTTCGACAGCGTGTAGGTGACGCGAACGCTCGCCCAGGTGTTCGCCCGTTGCACGAACGAGAGGTGCAGGCCGTGATAGGTCGAATCGGCCACCGATGAGTACTGACTGTTGTTTCTGTACGTGGAATTTGGCCGGCAGCCATTGTTCGTGCCGGCAGCCACGCAGGTCGGCACGTTCTGGTTCACCGACATCAACAGGCTTTCCCCGCGCAGGTATTGGTACCCGACACTCACCGTGCGGCTCGGGCCGAGCGCACGCTCCACTTCGATGCTGGCCTGCTTCGAGTACGCGTTCTGCAGGCTCTTGTCCATCGTCGTGAAATCCACCAGCGTCGTCGTCAGTATCCGCGCCGGCAGGATGTTGGGGAACGTGGGGGCACCATCCTGGGTTGGAATGATCCCTGACACGCTCGGCTGATGCAGATTGTTCAGGTCGGTGGTATTCCCCGCGGACAGAATGGCGTTGGCGACCGCTCGCAGGGGCACGCGGTCGAAGAACAAGCCGGCACCGCCGCGGATCACGAGATCCTGCGACGCTGACGGCGACCACGCGAACCCGACCCGGGGCGACAGGTTGTTCCTATCGGTGTTGATCGGTTCCAGGAACTGCAGGTCGTAGCGGAGGCCAAGGTTCAGCGTCAGGCTCGATCCGACCCGCCACTCATCCTGTGCATAGATGCCGATGTTCGGATTGGTCTGTGACACCACCGGGTCGCCGAATGTCTGGGTGAAGCCGCTGTAGGTGCCGCTCAGGAAGGTCGCGAGCGACGAGAACGCATAACTGCCTCGAAACGATCGAGGAAACGTGATGGTGTCGTCGTTGAACACGAAGTCCACGCCGGCGCGCAGCGCATGCGCGCCTGCCTGATGCGACAGGTTGTCCACGACCTGATACATCTTGTTCACGCGTCTCGTTGGGCTCCCGGACAGCGTGCCGAACGACGCCACCCCAAGGATGCTGACGGCGGGTCCAATCGTATCGGTCGGCGGCGCCTTCAAGTCGCCGTAGGAGAATTGCGCGCGGGTTTCGTTGACGGTCCGTGGCGAAATCGTCCAGGTATTGCCGAATGCAAGCGACTGATCCACGTTGTCCAGGCCGGCAGACGCTGTCGGGGCGTTCAATGCGCCCGCGCCACGCGAGTTATCCGACGTGACGCGATAGAGGCTGTACCTGATGGAGAGCTGATCCGATCCGCTGACATGATGATCGAGTTTCCCCAGAAGGTTGGCACTGTGAACGGGGTTCGGATAGATGCCAGTAGTGACCGGGGATCCCTGGTAGCCAACCGCCGCGAGTCGGTCGTTGATAATCGGCACGTTCTCCGGGAGGATGGTGACGAGCCCCGTCTGGTCGAGCAGGCGCTGCTCGAAATTCGAGAAATAGAACGTCCGGTTGCGCACGATCGGACCACCAACGCTCCCGCCGTATTGCTGCTGGTTCATCGGAAGCGTCTTGCCGGAGAGCGCGTTCGGCGCGTTGAAATTGTCGTCGCGGATGAAGTCGTAGAGGGTGCCGCCCAGCGTGTTCGTACCGCTTTTCGTGACGACGTTGATGTATCCGCCAAGCGCCCTGCCGAGTTCCGCCTGCCCTCCCGACGTGACGACCTGAAACTGTTCGACGGCGTCTACACCGTAGGTGATGCCACTGAGCGCCGCCGCGTCATCGTTTGCGGACAATCCGTCGACGATGAAGTTGTTCGACAAATTACGCTGGCTGGCGATGGAAATGCCTTGTCCCGGGACAGCAGACGTTTCCGCGAAGAGCTGCGTGCTCCCGATGTTCGTGGGTGAGACGCCCGGAATGAGCAGCGCGAGATCCAGGAAGTTGCGGCCGTTCATCGGCAGACTCTGAACTTCAGTCTGCGGCACCGTTCCGACAATCTGGCTTCGCGCGGTCTCGAGGATGGTTGTTTCGCCCCTGACGGTGACATCGGTGTCGAGACCCGCCACCGCGAGTACTATTGGAATGTCGAAGGCCGAGCCGACGGTCAGTCCCAACGTCCGAGTGCTGTCCAGGAATCCCGGTACGTGCACTTTCACTTCGTACGGTCCGACCTTGAGGTACGGGAACCGGAAGCGTCCTTCCGAATTCGTCACCGTTTCCGCGGTGACGTTCGTTTCGGTTTGACGAGCGCTGACCTGTGCGCCAGCAACGATAGCGCCCTGCGGATCGGTGACCCGTCCGCTCACGCTGGCGAAATTGATCGTTTCTTGTGCGTCCACGATGCGAGCCGACGCGACCGCGCAGCACGCGGTCACGATGAGGCTGCAAAACCCCCGCAGTTTCATTGCTGCTCTCCGTTGTGAATTCACGACGAAACCAACCACTGAAGACGTGCAGCGCGATCGTCCGGAGACGACGCGGCTCAGCGATTAGGGAGATCTGTCCGGAACAGAGAATCAGACCTCGTTGTTGTCTGGGGAAGCAGCTATCCGCGAGGTGGGGGCGAATCTGGAGGGGAAGAGGAGTCGAGCGGCTCGCGAGTGAACGCCGCAAGCCGATCGGCTGCGTTCGTTGGTGCAATCGCCGTGGGTGCGTGAGCGAGCACGGCCGCCGGACCGCTGAGCGACTCCGCTATCGCAGCGACTGGATCCGACGTGCTGCGACAGGAACAGGAGTGAGAATCCGACGTTGCCTTCGATTCCGACCGAGGGTGGTGCATCGGGCACATCGGCCCGTCAGCGTGGTCACACGTGCATTGTGCTTGAACGGCGCTGGTTGACATCGTCGAGCACAACGCGGTCGGAACGGAGATCAGGAGGCACAGATGGAGCACGAGCCAGCCGCTGGCGATGCGCGCGAGCCGAGGTCGTATCCACCGCATTACAAGGAGAGGTTATCACATGCATACTCCCCAGTTGCGGCGAGTCGGCTGCCGCAGGCGCGGCTGGCCGACTCCCAGGAGCGCTTTCGTCGGCGGGTCAACCCACCGTTGGTGTCTTATCGAACGTACCAGTGGCCGGACAGCGTGAAGCCCATGCCGCCGACTTCCATGCCGACAAACTGGCTGCGGGTCCGGTATCCGACGTCCATGCTCACCGCCACGCGGGGAGCTCCCGCGAAGCTGAATTCAGCTCCGCCGAAGAACTGCGATCCCGAGTACGTCTCGGAGACCAGATCGCCCGTCGCCGTGCTGCCGAAGCGCTCGCGCCGGATATTGAGGCCACCGCCCGCGTACGGACGCACCCAGACGTAGTCGGTCACGGCATCAGGCAATGAATACAGCAGGCTCGGCGAGAATTCGTTGGAGGTGACGTTGGTGGGCAGGAACGGGCTCGTGATTGAGGTGCGCGAGGCGGCGACCTGCACGCCCAGATGGTTGTGCCACCAGCCGCGTCCGGTGACGCCGATTCCGAACTTCGATCCGCTCATCAGCCCGCCGATGCCGAAGCGATGGGACAGGGGTACCGTGTACTGCGTCCCAGCCGGTGCCGCCGGGGCCATGATCGGCGCCTGTGGTTCGCGCTGTGGCAACGCCGAGGGCGCGACAGCGGAGGCGGACGCGCCGGCTGCGGCTGTCTGGACAGCACCGATCGTCGGTTGGCCCTGATTCGCGGAGCGGTGGGCAAGCGATCCGTTGCTCAAGTGGATGTATCCCATACCGCTCTTGTCTTCAGGCCACGACACCTTGACCCAGTCGCCCACCTCGCGGGTGACCTCGAGCACGGCGCCCCGCGGCGCCTTGCCGATCACCAGGCTTCCGAGGCTCGGCGTTTGGTGCACTTCAGCGGACGGAACCTTGATCGTGAGCTCAGGGTTCTGCGCCAATGCAGACGACGAACCGAGACACAGGGTAACGACGATGACGGCCGCGGCGTGACGCAACATTGCTGAACCTCCTGCGCGGGTGCCATACCACGCGCTCATTTCGAATCCTCCGGCGTGATCTTCTGGAATGCCTGCAACGCGACGAACTCGCGACGATCGGCTTCGCGCAGCGCCACCATGCTGGAGGATCGCAGCGCGCGGGCCCTGAACTGCCAGCTGGTTTCTCGCAGGCGCAGGTACTCGACCGCGTCCGCGACGAGCTGCTGCTGCTCCTGGGGAATGCGTTCGATGGCCGACACGCGCCCGAGCGTGGCGTGAAGCTCGGGGACGATGCTGCGTTCGATGAGCGTCGCCAGCGCGTCCGCTCTGATGTGGCCGGTCGTGAACCGCGCGACTTCCTTCTGGTAGGTTCCGGCCGTACGCTGCTCGACTTCGACGACCCGCGCGATCTCCGGCTTCACGAGCGCCAGTCCGCGCAGCGGCACGGCGGCGGCGATGGCAATGGCCAGCGTTCCAGCCACGGTCGCGGCGAGGTGCCGCATCGGCGGCTTGTGCTCGGCGATGCCGCGCGTCAGCACGAGACCGCCCACGAGTCCAACCATGAACGCTGCGAGCACAGCCGTGAGCTCGAGTCCTCCGCCCATGGCGTAGAGCAGAAAGATGCCCGCTGCCGGCGCCAACGGCTTGAGGGCGGCTATCGGCACGACGAGTTCAGATCGGTTGAGCAGATTCCAGACGAGCGACGCGGCGAACAGCCCGTACAGCCCGAGGATGGCCGCGGTCGAGCCGACGTGCACGGTCACGGGGTGCTGCGAAAGATTCACCAGCCCCGCGAAGACGCCGGCGCCGAAGTAAATCGCCACGAGCGTGACGGGACCAGTGAGCCGCTCGAGCAGCCAGCCAATCGCCGCGAGTCCGATCAGGTTGATCAGGAGAGAGAAGAAACCGGCGTGCACGAACAGCGACGTCACGAGCCGCCACCACTCGCCGTTGCTCGTGCTCGGACCGAAACTTCCACCCCACCCGATCAGCGTGTCAGGGTTGGCGAGAGCGCCCGACCCCGCGAGCATGAAGACAAAGGTGATGGTATTGAGCGCCAGGAGCGCAGGAGTGACGATGACCTTCGGCGTGCGAGCCTGGAGCGCGGCATGGAACCCCGAGTTCGCCGCATACCGCTTGTGGGCCGAGCCGACCAGTTGTCGGACGAAGGCGACGACCGTGCGCACGGTTTTGGTCCGCTCCGCCGGCGACATCACGTACCACGCGAACCCCGCTACGACGACGACCGCAATCAGCAGCATGGGGGGCTGATCGTCAAGAGATGTGCCAGATGACCCCTCGGATTTCGGGGAGATTCGGGCCCATTCCGGCTCGGGCGCGGCCGCCGATTGCAAGACTCGCGGGTAGCGACCGGCTTTTGTAATTCGCAGTATGCTTTTCAGGTGTTGGTTCTGCGGGTGCCGTACCGGCTTTTCACGTTCCTTCTCCTCCTGATTACTTGCGCCGCGTGCCGCACGGCCAACACGGCTTCAGCGCCCGCGATCGTCCAACCGGGCGCGCCGGGCGCGTCGAGTCGCGTCGTGACGCCCGAAAAGGCCGCCGATTTGTCGAAGGTGGGTTACACCGCCGCGGACGTGAAGTTCATGCAGGGGATGATTCATCACCACGCGCAGGCACTCGACATGACGGCGCTCGTTGCGGACCGGACGAGCCGTGATGACATGCGCAAACTGGCACAGCGGATCGAGGTCTCGCAGGCCGACGAGATCAAGATGATGCAGCGCTGGCTCGAGGTGCGCGGCCAGGAAGTACCGGGCCCGCATGCCCATCACGCGCCGGGCGCGCCGCTGATGCCGGGAATGCTGACGCCGGAGGAGATGGCGCAGCTGGCCGCCGCGAAGGGGCCTGAGTTCGATCGGCTCTTCCTCGAAGGCATGATCAAGCATCATGGGGGGGCGCTCACGATGGTTCAGGAGCTCTTCGCCACTCCCGGCGCCGGTCAGGAGTCGGAGATGTTCGCCTTTGCATCCGACGTCGACGCGGATCAACGGATGGAGATCGATCGCATGCGCGGCATGCTGGCCGTCCGCTAACCGGCCCGCGGACCACGTCGAGCGCGAATGGGCGAGTGTGCGTGCGCGGGGGTGGGCCGCGGGGAACGTTAGGCCGCCCGTCGGAGACGGGCGGACTGGCCGAAGGCCGTCGCGCGAAGCGCGTAAAAGCGCGTGGGGGTGGGGCCCCGCGGGGACACGTTAGGCCGCCCGTCGGAGACGGGCGGACAGGCCGAAGGCCGTCGCGCGAAGCGCGTAAAGGCGCGTGGGCGTGGGGCCCCGCGGGGACACGTTAGGCCGCCCGTCGGAGACGGGCGGACAGGCCGAAGGCCGTCGCGCGAAGCGCGTAAAGCGCGTGGGGGTGGGGCC
>DATAEK010000386.1:0-7649 GCA_036258055.1 Vicinamibacterales bacterium | reverse complement strand
GCCATGTTCGCAACCGTCCTCGCTCATTTGCAATGGAGACCATCATGCGCAGCAGAACAGGCCGCATTGCGGGCGTATTCTGCCTGACTCTCGCCGTCGGCGGCAGCGCGTCGGCGCAGTCCCGCACGTTCAAGCCCGAGGATCACTACCGGCTGCGCAGCGCCGCCGACGTCCGGCTGTCGCCGGACGGATCGACACTCGCGTTCGTCGAGCGCTTCATCGACGCCCAGCACCGGAGCCGCTCGTACATCTGGCTGCTGACCCTCGCCGACGGAAAGCTGAAGCGCCTGAGCGAGGAGGACGCCAACGATTCGGCACCGCACTGGTCGCCGGACGGCAAGTCGATCGCGTTTCTGACCGGGCGGCTGGGGACTGCGAATCCGGCGAGCACGGGTTTTCTGCCGACCGCATTCGGCAGCGGCCTTGCGGTCGCCAGGCTCGACACCGGCAAGACGGACGTGGTCGCGCAGTACACAGTCACCAATCATCCGCTCGCCTATCAGGGATCCGCGGAGCAGATCGCGTGGGCCCCGGACGGTCAGTCCATCGCCTATCTCTCGGCGGACGAGGGGCCCGAGGGAGCGCCCGGCGATCCCAAGGTCATCACGCGGTATGGCTACAAGTCGTGGTCCGGGGTGAGCGACAACAAGCGCTGGCACATCTACCTCGTTACGCTCGCCGACAAGAAGACGCGGCAGCTGACCAGCGGGACGACCCAGGATCACTCGATCGCGTTTTCGCCGAAGGGAGACGAGATCGCGTACATCTCGAATCACGAGCCCGATCCGGATCGCGTGCACAACTACGACATCTTCACGGTGCGGGTCAGCGACGGGCGTATCCGTCAGGTGACGACGACGAAGGGATGCGAGTACGCACCGACCTACTCGCCGGACGGCTCGACGATCGCGTACCTCGCGGGCGTGCGTCCGCTTACGACCCAGGAGTCGAGCGCGGAGGATCCCCATGTGTGGGTGGTCCCGGCTGCCGGTGGCACGGGTCGCCAAATCGCGACGTCGATGGACCGGCGCGCAAACAGCGTGACGTGGGCGCCCGACGAACCGACTCTGTACTTCACGATCCAGGATCACGGCAGCACCGTGCTCTATCGCGCCGGCGCTGACGGGAGCAACGTCGCGACGGTGATCGCTGACGCCGGTAGCGTTGGCGGACATTCAGTTGGTCCAGGCAAGCTCGTCGCCTATGAATTCCAGAGTCCCTCGGCACCAGCCGAGATCTTTGTCAAGCAGGCCGCTGGTGCGGCCAGGCAGGTGACGAAGTTGAACGCCGGGCTGCTCGCGGAACGTGACGTGTCGGCGGCGCAGCCATTCGAGTTCGCCAGCTTCGACGGGACGAAAGTGCAGGGGTTCCTCACGCCGCCGCTCAAGCGGGAGGCCGGGCGGAAGTATCCGGTCATCCTTACCATCCATGGCGGTCCTCACGGTCAGCAGGGACCGGGCTTCGTGCATAAGTCGCAGGTCTACGCCGGAGAAGGGTACGCGGTGGTGATGGTCAACTATCGTGGCAGCTCCGGCTACGGCCAGAAGTTCAGCGATGGCACGGTCAACGATCAGAACGGCAGCGAGTGGAAGGATGTCGCGGCCGGTCTCGACTACATCCTCGCGAACACCGCCTACCTCGATGCCGATCGCGTCGGCGTCGAAGGTGGCAGCTACGGCGGTCAGCTCACCAACTGGGGGATCACGCAGACCACCCGCTTCAAATCCGCGATTCCTTCAGCCGGCATCAGCAATCTCCTCAGCCACGGCTATCTGATCTGGGCGCAGGACTACACGAAAGTGGAGTGGGGCGGCCGTCACGCGTGGCAAGACGACGTGGCGAAGCGGATGTGGGAGCGATCGGCGCTGGCCTACGTGACGCGTGTCAAGACTCCCACGATGTTCATTCACGGCGAGCTGGATCAGGACGTGCCGATTCAGGAAGCGGAGCAGATGTACATCGCGCTGAAGCAGAATGGCGTCGAGACGGTCCTGCTGCGCTACCCGCGTGAAGGTCACGGCCTGCGCGAACCCGACCACGTCGTCGACGGGATGGTGCGCAGCCTGGCGTGGCACGGGAAGTATCTGAAGGGAGAGCGGACGTCGAATCCGGAGTGACAGCGCAGATCCAGAAGGCGCACCCCCTCAGGCACGGGGCAGTTTCTTCAGCAGAGTCTTGGCCTTCCGGAACCACGGCCGTTCCCGCCGTCTGAGGTACGACGGCATCGTCAGCTTCTTGGCGAGGAGACGCGCGGCCCACTGCCGCGCGTCCGCAGGCCGTCCCTGTGCGGCGAGAAAACAGGCGTAGTTGTACTGCGTTTCAGAGAGCGTGGAGACCTGGGTCACGTCGTCGAAGAGCGCCGCAGCCCGCTCCGGTTCTCCCGTCTTGCCGAGCGCGTGCGCGAGGAGGCCGGCCGCGCGCTGATAGTCGTACTTCGGATCGGCATCCACGACGTGCTGAAGGTCGGCGACCGCGGCCTTGAAATCCTCCTGCGCGATTGCCGCGAGCCCCCGCCGGTAGAAGGGATCGATCGTCGCGGTGTTGGTCGCGATGACGCGATCGAAGCATTCCCGCGCGCGCGCGTACTGACCATCGTCCAGGTACAGGTCGCCGAGCTCTTCGTAGTTGCCGACCGACGGGTTATCGAGGACCGCGGCCTGCAGCTCCTGTATCCGCTTGCGCCGCGGAAATACCTGATACGCGCCGCGCAGCAGGCCAAGGTCGGGGACCATTTCGGCGACGATGTAGACGAGCGCGCCGAGGCCGCCGCCAATCAGAATGATCCACAACCAGAACGTATCCGGCCGGCGGCGGACGAAATGCAGAATCGCGATGGCCTGCAGAATGAAGCCGTAGGGATAGAAGAGACCGATCATGGCCGCCCGGACTATAACATCCGCATCGGTTCGGCGGCGGACACTATAATCGCCGCCGGCTGGTGTTCCCGCCGCGGGCCAGCACGGAATCGCGGACGTCAGGACATTCGGTCGAGGGAGGACAGATGCAGACGATTCTGGCGGAAGCGATTGGCACCATGATCCTCATCCTGCTCGGCGACGGTGTTGTCGCCAACGTGGTGCTCGGAAAAACGAAAGGCCAGAACTCGGGGTGGATCGTCATCACCGTCGGCTGGGGTGTCGCGGTCGCGGTCGCCGTCTACGCTGTCGGGCGCATCAGCGGCGCTCATTTGAACCCGGCCGTGACGATCGCGCTCGCCGCGATGGGCAGCTTTCCATGGGCCAACGTTCCCGGCTACATCGCCGCGCAGGTCATCGGCGCCTTCATCGGTGCGGTTCTCGTCTGGATCGCGTATCTGCCGCACTGGCGTGCGACGTCCGATCCCGCGTCGAAACTCGGCGTGTTTTGCACCGGGCCTGCGATTTCGAGCCCGGTCGCCAATTGCCTCACGGAGATCATCGGGACGGCGATGCTCGTCTTCGGCGTGCTCGCGATTGCCGGCAACGCGCAGGGGTTCACACGCCCGGGTGAGATCGATCTGGCGATCGTGTTCAGCCGCGGCTTGCAACCGCTCCTGGTCGGCGTTCTGGTGCTGGGTATCGGCCTCTCGCTCGGCGGCCCCACAGGCTATGCGATCAACCCGGCTCGAGATTTCGCGCCGAGGCTCGCGCACGCGCTGCTGCCACTACCCGGCAAGGGCAGCTCGGGATGGGACTACGCCTGGATCCCGGTGATCGCGCCTATTATCGGCGGCCTCGTGGCGGCGGGACTCTATGCGACTGTCGGTTTCTGAGGAGTGCGGCTTCACCGGCACCCATGGCGATGCGCCGACTCACGGACCGATGATGACGAACGACGTGTCGCGCCAGACGTCGTGCGGGGCAGTCGATCCCGCGTTGCGGATCCAGACCTGGATGGAGTGCGGGCCGACATCTGCAAGTGTCGGCGTCCACGTGTACATCTGCGACGGTCCGTAGTCCTGCACCATATGCCAGCCGTCGGGATCCAGCCGCCAGAATTGGTACTGCAGGGGCGCGACGCCGCCGAAGGCCACAACCGTCCACGTGATAGGGGTGCCGACGTGCAGGGACGGATAGTACGAGAAGTAGTCGATCTCGATTACTGGCGGACCGATCGTGAACGACTCGCCAAGCCAGCTTTCGTATGTCGCACTTGATCCGGCGCTGTGAACCCAGACCTGCAGCGCGTGCTCGCCGATGTCCGCAAGTCCCGTTCTCCAGGTGAGGGTATTCGATGGGCCCCAATCCCTGACCATGGTCCACGAGCCACCATCGAGTCTCCAGAACTGAAACTGGAGCGGCGCCAGACCGCCAGTGGCAATCGCGGTCCATTGCACCTCCATGCCGGCCGGCGGCGTACTCGAGGGGAATCGGCTCAGTGAGGTGAGCGTTGCGGGATTCGGCGCGGCTACGGAAAACGCCGCGCCGGCCCATGCGTCGTAGGGCTGATTCGAGCCGAAACTGCGCACCCACACCTGCAAGGCGTGCTGACCAATGTCGGCGCCACCAGGAGTCCATGAATAGGTCGACGATGGCCCGTAGTCCTGCACCATGCGCCAGACGGCTGCATCGAGCCGCCAGAACTGATATTGCAATGGCGACACGCCTCCACCTGCCGTCGCGCGCCAGACGATCGCCTGTCCCACGAGGGCGGGCAGCGCGCTCGTCGTCGTTAGACTGGAGACGGCCACCGGGTTTGGGGCGCTGATCTCGAACGTCGCTCCGGTATAGCCCTCGTATGACGCCGGAACGTCGACGCTGCGGGCCCACACTTGTATCATGTGGGACCCAACATCCGCCGCCGTCGGAGTCCAGGTGTAGGTGCCCGATGTCGAGTAGCCCTGCACGATGTGCCAGCCGTCGACGTCGAGCCGCCAGAACTGATAGGAGAGCGGTCCTCTTCCTCCGGTGGCCTCCGCGGTCCACGTGATTGGTGAGCCGGCAGCCATCGGCGATGGGGAAGAGCTCTTGAAAACGAAGAACCGTACCGGCTCTCCAGTGCTGATCGAAAAGGTCGTGCTCTCCCAGGAGTCGTACTCGGCCGGCGATCCGATCCGTCGCGCCCACACTTGCAGCGAGTGAACGCCGACATCAGCATAGGCAGGAGTCCAGGTGTAGGTCGGGTTCGGTCCGTATGGCTGCACCTCCATCCAACCGGTTGAAGCGTCGAAGCGCCAGAAGCGGTACTCGACTGGCAGGGCGGGATGTGCGGCGGCAGTCCAACGAATCGGCTTATTGAAGCGAACCGGCAGGAACTGGTCGACGAGAAGCGTTACCTCTCGCACTGGAAGATCGACCGTCGAGTTCAGCCGCAGCGTCCCAGTCAACCGCGGTGCCGAATAAGGGGTGCAGCGGTGTTCGAAGTCCACGGCCAACGCGCTGACCGAATTAGTGGAAGGATTTCGAATCACTTCGTGGACCGTGAATTCGCCAACGGCGGCGTTGCAAGAGCTGCCGTCCGCTATCACATCGAGCCCCCCCTTGGTCGCGTCGGGCGACTTTGCGGAAGTATAGGACCCGGGGCCGAAGGGCACTCCTTGCGGCGTTCGGAATCGTAGAACCCAAGGCGAATGATCGCGGTCTCCGATGCTGTCGATCGTGACGTCCACCCCTTCGAAGTCCGGAGTGGCCGTCGCCGTCCAGACGCTGTTCGATGACGAGAAGACGTGTGGCTTGCCTTGGCCAATCGGGTCACCCGGCTCGCTTTCCACCAGCAGAAGTGCCCGCGGCGATGCGGCGAGAGGTAGGTCGAACGTCGCGCCGCAGGTCTTGACAGTGTTGACGTTGACAGTCGTCGTGGCGCCTCCGTTGCAGGCGCCGGTCCACCCGGTGAAGATGTAGCCGGCATCGGGAGTTGCCTCGAGTGTCACACTGGTTGCGCTCGCGAACTCGCGGTCGCAGCTTTGAGATATTCCTCCGCACTCGAGCTCTTCGCCCTTGACGGTTCCGTGCGCCGGCATCGTCACATTGAGCGTGTAACGCGGGTAGTCACCGCCGAACGGCGCCGCAGGCAGGGCCGAGTTATAGCGGATGGATGCGAACAGCGCGGGTGTGGAATCGTCGCAGTGCTGTTCGAGATCCACCGCGAACCCTTGTATGGTCCCGTCGGGCAGATAGGCTGCCTCGAGGACAATGAAGCGCCCGGTGAGTTGAGTGCAGCCGCCGGAGCGAGTCGCACTCATGCCGGCAAACGGCGTGAACGGATAGCGCGTCGCGGGTGCATACGTGCCGGGTGTCAATGGCAGGGCGCCGGGTGCGGAGAAAGAGAACGACCACGACGCATCGCGGGCATGCATGGAGACGTCAACGCCGTTGAGCGGGTTGCGCGTCAACGTGAAAATGCCGGCGTCCGACGAATAGACGCGGCGCTGTCCGTTGGCCACGACATCGCCGGGCATGCTGTCCAGGAACAACAGCGTGCGAGGCGTCGCAGGGGACAGCGGCTCGAACGTCGCTTCGCACCGCTTCACGGTGTTGACGTACATCAGCGTCGTCGCGCCACCAGTGCACGCACCGATCCAGCCGATAAAGAGGTAGCCGGGATCTGCAGTGGCGGTCAGCGTAACGCCCTTGGGTGTGGGAAACGTGATATCGCACGTCGACAGTCCGCCGCTGCAGGCGATGTCAGGACTGCTAATCGAACCGTGCGCCGGCATCGTCAAGGACAGTTCGTAGCGGGGATAGTCGCCGCCGAACGGTCTGATATCCGCGATGGTGGAGTTGTAGCGAATCGCGGCCACGAGCGGTGCCAGAAAATCGTCGCAGCGCTTCTCGATATCCGCGGCGAAGCGCAGAATGGTCCCGTCCGGTGCAGTCTCGAGCTCCAACACCGTGACCCGCCCCGTCGGTACTCCGAAGCAGAAGCCCAAACGGGGCTTGATAACGAGCAGGCCGACATGCGGATAGGCGAAGTCCGAGACCTGCGCGTACTCGCCGGGAGCCAGAATTTCGCCCGTCGGGGCGCCGATATCGATTGTCCAAGTTCTGACGGCGCGGGCGACTTCGATCCGGATGCCTGTGCCGTTGCCAAGCGATGTGACCGTCCACGCACTGTTTGCGGGCGAGTACACATCGTCGATCCCCTGTCCAATTTTGTCGTCGAGGGCACTGTCCCAGACCATCAGCGTTCTGGGCGCAGACGGCACTTCGGTATCGAACGTCGCCGCGCATTGCTTGATGCTGTTGACAGTCACCGTGGTCGTCGCAACGCCGACGCATCCGCCGGTCCATCCCGTGAAGACGTAGCCCGGATTGGGTGTGGCCGTGAGCGCGACGGGCGCGGCGGTCGGAAGCGTGATCGTACAAGCCGATCCTCCGTTGCCGCAGACGAGCGCGTCGCCCGTAACGACGCCGTTCGCCGAGGGCACGATTGAAAGCTGATAACGAGGATAGCCGCCGGCGAACGGCACCGTGCTGGTAATCGTCGAGTTGTAACGGAGTGCCGCAAAAAGGGCAGGGATCGCGTCGTCACAATGCTGCTCAAGATCGACGGCGAAGCGCTGCACACTGCCATCTGCGGCGTACTCAGCCTCGAGCACCACGAAGCGTCCGGTGAGCGTCACACAGCTCCGAGTGCCGGCTGCCGCGTTCATTCCTGCGAAGATCGCGTTACCGTATTTTGCAGCGGATTCGTACGCACCCGGCACCAGCAGCGCGTTGGCGGGCGCCGCG
>DATAEK010000384.1:0-18500 GCA_036258055.1 Vicinamibacterales bacterium | reverse complement strand
GACGCCGGGGCTCTTGCCGGGTGCGGATCGTGATCTCGTGAACATCCTGACGCGCCGGATCGAGTCGGTCAGCGAAGGGGTCCTCCTCAACACGAAGGTCGTGTCGATGAAAGAGGCCGGCAACGGAATTCGTGTCGTGTTCGAAGGACAGGTGCCCGAAGGGATGTCGAAGGAACGGACCTTCGATCGCGTGCTCGTGTGCGTCGGCCGTCGTCCGAACTCGAACGTGCCGGGATTGGACAAGACACGCGTGGCAATCAACCCACGCGGCTTCATCGAGGTCAACGAGGCTCGTGCCACAGCAGAGCCCTCGATCTACGCGATTGGCGATGTGGTAGGCGAGCCGATGCTGGCGCACAAAGCGTCGCACGAGGCCCGTGTGGCCATCGATGCGATGCTCGGTGAGCGCGTCGCATTCGAGCCGCTCGCCATTCCGGCCGTCGTCTTCACGGACCCCGAGGTGGCGTGGTGCGGTCTGACCGAAACGGAGGCGGCCCGCCAGAACCGCGAAGTGTCCGTCGCGCGCTTCCCATGGGCCGCGTCAGGACGGGCGATCACGCTCGACCGTACCGACGGCGTGACCAAGCTCGTCATCGACCCGAAGACCGAGCGCGTGCTCGGTGTCGGGATCGTTGGCCCCGGCGCAGGAGAACTGATCTCGGAAGGCGCGCTGGCGATCGAGATGGGTGCCACCGCCGCCGACGTGAAGCTGACCATTCATCCGCATCCGACGCTGTCTGAAACGCTGATGGAAGCGGCGGAAGTGTTCTTCGGTCAGAGCACGCACGTCTACAAGCCGAAGCGGAAGAGCGGATAGGCTACTCGGCGCTTCGCTCGCGCCTGCTCACCGGCGACAGCCTGCTTTCTTCTTTAGCGCCGCGGGGCCCCACCCCCGCGGCGATTCGGCGCTTCGCTGCGCTCGCGCCTGCTCTGCGGCGACAGCCTGCTTCTTCAAAGCCGCGGGGCCCCACCCCCGCGGCGATTCGGCGCTCCGCTGCGCTCGCGCCTGCTCTGCGGCGACAGCCTGCTTTCAGCAGCGGTTCTGAAGATCTCCGCCAACATCTCAGGCGTGAGCCGGCCGGTGTTCGTATTCTGACGGCTGGGATGGTAGGACCCGATCACTGTGTACGTGTCGTCCGGATGGTAGACGGCGCCGTGACTGAAAGTCGGCTTCGGCCGGATCGACGGAAGGCCCTGTCGAGCCAGCAGCCGCCAGGCGGCGTCGAATGCCACCCGTCCGAGACACACGATCACGCGGACGCGCGAGAGCGCCGCCACCTCCGCCGTGAGGTGTTCTTCACAGGCGGCAATCTCCTGAGGTGACGGCTTGTTGTCAGGTGGGGCGCACCGGACGACGGCGGAGATGAACGCGTCGTGCAGCGCCAGCCCGTCGTCGATTCGCCGCGATGTCGGGATGCTGGCGAATCCCGTGGCGTGCATCGCCCGCATCAGGAAGTCGCCGGATCCGCCGATGCCGTCGCCGGTGAACACCCGCCCCGTCCGGTTCGCGCCGTGTGCCGCGGGCGCCAGTCCGAGGACGAGCACGCGCGCCTGTGGATCACCGAAGCCCGGCACCGGCCTTCCCCAGTAGGTCTCGGCGCGGTACGCGGCGCGCTTCTCGCGCGCGATCTGCTGACAGTACGAGCGTAGCCGATCGCATCGAGTGCAGCGGACGATGTTGTCGTGAACGAGGCTGAGGCCGGGAGCTCGGCTGCGCGCGGGGCGGTTCACTGAGTGAGAGAGGAGGCCGACTGCCGACTCTCGTACGCATTCGTCTGCTCGTGCGCGTGGTACGAGCTGCGAACGAGCGGTCCGGATTCCACGTGACCGAAGCCAAGCTCCAACGCGACTTGCTTGAGGTCGGCGAATTCGGCCGGGGTGTAATAGCGCGACATCGGCAGGTTCGCGAGCGACGGGCGGAGGTACTGACCGATCGTCACGATCTGGCAGCCGACCATTCGCAAGTCTCCAAGTGTCGCCACGACTTCGTCGATTTCCTCACCGAGCCCCACCATCAACCCGGACTTCGTCGGGATGTGGGGGGCATACCTCCTGGATCGATCCAGCAATTGCAGCGCGCGATCGTAACGTCCGCCGGGTCGGGCGGTGCGGTACAGACGAGGCACGGTCTCGATGTTGTGGTTGAGGACGTCGGGTCCTGCGTCCAGCACCGTCCTGAGCGCGGCCTCGCTGCCTTTGAAGTCCGGAATCAGCACTTCGAGCCGGCACTGCGGGATCCGCGCCCGCGTTTCCCTGATCGTCTCGGCAAAGTGCGAGGCGCCGCCATCAGCGAGGTCATCGCGGTCCACTGATGTGACGACGACGTAGGCGAGCTCGAGCGCGTGGATGGCGCTGGCGACGTTGATCGGCTCACGCGAATCCGGCGCATGCGGCGCGCCATGCGTGACGTTGCAATATCCGCACGAGCGCGTGCACGTATCGCCGAGAATCATGAACGTCGCGGTGCCGTGGTGCCAGCACTCGCCGATGTTGGGGCAGTTGGCTTCCTCGCAAACAGTGTGCAGGTTCAGCCCGCGCATCAGCCCCTTCAATCGATGATAGTTCTCCGAGCCGGGCGCCCGGACCTTCAACCACTCGGGCTTTGGCTGCCGGGGTGTCTCGTCGGTGCGCGCTCTGCGGCCGCGGATGAACGGAAGCGGGGTCGTGGGCATGCGAGGCGCACGAGTCGACGTGCGTAAACTCATTATACTACCCGCATGTCTTCGCTCTCGATTACCTGGCTCGGGCACGCAACCTTCATCATCACCACACCCGGTGGCAAGCGGATCGTCATCGACCCATGGCTCGAGGGCAATCCGATGTGCCCGGCGGATCACAAACGGATCGACAAAGCTGATGTGATCCTGCTGACGCACGGCCACTCCGATCACTCGTCCGATGTCGTCAACGTCGCGCGCTCGACGGGGGCGCCGGTCGTTGGCGTGTTCGAGATCAGCGTGTGGCTCACGGGGAAGGGTCTCCAGAACGTCATCGGGATGGGGATCGGCGGAACGATCTCGGTCGCGGGGCTGGAGATCACGATGGTGCCCGCGGTACACACGAGCAGCGTTGTCGAGAACGGTTCGATCGTTTATCTCGGCGAGCCCGCCGGGTTCGTCGTGCGGATGGAGAACGGTCAGGCGTTCTATTTTGCCGGCGATACGGCGCTCTTCGGCGATATGCGGCTCATCGGCGAAATGCACTCTCCTGACGTCGCATTCCTGCCGATCGGCGACCACTTCACGATGGGTCCAGATGCGGCAGCGCGGGCGTGCCTCATGCTCGGCGTCCGGCAGGTCGTGCCGATGCATTACGGGACGTTCCCCATCCTCACCGGCACGCCCGATCGGCTGAAGCAGCTGGTCGAGCCGCATGGCATCGACGTCCTGGTGCTGAAGCCGGGCCAGACGGCGAGCTGAGGATTTGATTTCCGGCGACGCTCGCGCTACAGTCCACTCGTGATGCGCTCACGCCGTTTCCGGTTTTTCTTCTTCGCGGGTGCGACCGGCCTGGTCAGGCTGGCTGCGCGTGGCGGGTAGATCCGGACCGGTTCGCATCGGGACCTTTTCACGGCCATCACCCGCACCAGGGTGATGGCCGTTTTGCTTTTGGGGAGATCGACATGCGCATCGCGTTTCAGGGAACCGTCGGGGCCTACAGCGAGGCGGCCGCGCAGCGGGCATGGCCGGAGGCGGAAACCATGCCGCTCGAGCGGTTCGAAGACGTTTTCGATGCCGTACGCCAGGGCCGCGTCTCGCATGGCATCCTGCCGATCGAGAACTCGGTCGGCGGTAGCATCCACCGCAACTACGACCTGCTGCTCGAACACGATCTCCCGATTGTCGGCGAGACGGAGCTGCCGGTCGTCCACAACCTGCTCGCGCTACCGGGAACACAGATGCGCGCGATCCGTCGCATCTTCTCGCATCCGCAGGGGCTCGCACAATGCGAACGCTACATCAGGTCGCTTCCCGACGTGGAGATGGTCGCGACCTACGACACTGCCGGCAGCGCGAAGCTGATTCGAGAGGGCGGACTGCGGGATACCGCAGCGATTGCCTCCGCCCGCGCGGCCGAAGTCTTCGGCCTGGAGATTCTGCAGTCAGGAATTCAGGACTTCGCGGACAACATCACCCGATTCATTCTCGTCGCGCGTGAGCCGCACAGCCTCGGGGTACCCGATAAGACGACGCTCGCGTTCGCGCTCTACAACGCACCGGGGGCGCTGTTCAAGGCGCTCAGCGTCTTCGCCCTCCGTGACATCGATCTGACCAAGCTCGAGTCGCGGCCGGCGCGCGGCGTGCCGTGGGAGTACTTGTTCTACGCCGATCTCTCAATCGGACGTGACGATCTGCGCTGCGGCCGCGCAATCGTGCACCTGGCGGAATCTGCACGGTGGGTGAAGACGCTCGGGTCATATCCCGGCTGGCGTGGAACCGCGCCGGCGAAAGCGGCGCCGGCCTAAGCCGCCGATCCGCCCAGTGCCGTTTCGATGGCCTCGACGACCTTGGCGGTTGAGACGTGGGTCGTCTCGATGGTGAGAGCGGCGGCCGCGTAGAGTGGCTCCCGCTGCGCGAGGAGTGCGCGCAGGTCCGCCATGGCCTGCGGATGATCGGCCATCGGCCGGCGATCTCCCTGGCGGACGACCCGATTCCAGTGATCCTCGGGCCGCGCGCGAAGCCAGATCGTCGTGGCGGACCGGCGAAGAAGCGCGAAGGTCTCGGGTGAGGTCACGAGGCCGCCGCCGGTGGCCAGCACCATCGGTCGGCGTTCGTGCAGCACCTGTTCGAGCACCTCGCGCTCGATCCGCCGGTAGTAGTCCTCGCCGTGCAGGGTGAACATCTCAGCGAGGCTGAGGTCCGCCGCCTGCTCGATCCGTTGATCGAGCTCGACGAACGAAACCCGGCGACGCTTGGCGAGCCGCCGGCCGACCGTCGTCTTTCCGGCGCCGCGCAGGCCAAGGAGCGCGACGACCTGCGGCGCCTGCGGTTCCGACGCGGTCAGGAGAGCGGCGGGAGTCGTGCCGAGCGCGGTCGCGACATCAGCCAGCCGCTTGACGGAAATGTTGCCGCGTCCGCTCTCGAGCTGCACCAGGAAGCGAGGGGAGACGCCGGAGCGTTCCGCGATCTCGCGCAGCGTCCAGCCGGCCTCGAGCCGCCGGGCTCGCGCGCGCTGACCGAGTGACCGAAGGATGTCCGCCATGGTCCGTAGGTGAATTATATGACCCATCGCCTCGCCGCCCCTGGCAACATACTGCGCCATCGCACGGAGGCGCCGCTGCCCGAATTCCCATCCGGCCGGCTCATGCCTGCAATGCGCATGGCGGATGCCTGAACCATCTCGTTCTTGCATCGCAGGCATGCGAAAGTTATGCGCGACACGCATGGCTGACCTTCGTAACATGCAGAGCCATGATGAGCGTCGATACCACCATGACCCGGACCCTCACGATTGTTCTGCCGGAATCCGACTGGCGCGCGTTGCGTACGGCTGAGCCCGACGCAATCGGCTGGCTGCTCGAGCAGATTCGCGAGCGCCTGGCGGCGCCCGCCGCGGCGCCTCGGCACTTCGACCGTCCCTCGGCGGCCACGGCCGACAATTGGTGGGGAGACGACGAGTACTAGTTGGTTGTCGTTCCAAGTTCGACGGTTGTCGAGGTTCTCGGTCCAGACGGGTGAAGAGAAGCAAGTCCCTCCCCGAGAACTCAGAACTGCGAACCGAGAACCGAGAACTGAGAACCGGGAACTCTAGATCCGTTTGAGCGCCCTGGGCGGCGTCAGCCTCAGTCGCGGCAGCGTGCGATCGAGGGCCTCGAACATCTGCTGGACCAGGCGCGGTACGCGCGGCGATCGCACGTAGACCCATCCTGTTTCACGAACCATCGAGACTTTCTCGAGCCGTGCGCAGCGGAGTTGGCCGGTGCGTAGCTCGCGCTGGACTGCCTGGTAGGGGATGATCGTCATCCCCATTCCGATCGCGACGAGCGCTTTCAGGATTTCCACGTTCTCCGTTTCCATCACGATGCGCGGGCGGACCTGCTCACGGGCGAACATCTCGTCGATGACCCGTCGTGTGCTCGATCCGTGCTCGAACAGCACACAGGGCTGACCGTCGAGGTCGCGCGGCTGAATCCGCCGCCGGCGGGCGAGCGGATGCGCGGCGTGCGTGACCAGCAACAGCTCTTCCTTCATCACCGGCGTCTGGGTCAGATCCGCGCCCTCCACCGGTAGCGTCAGTAGCGCGACGTCCACGGCCCCCGCCCGCAGGCGCTCCAGCAGGTGCGGCGTGCCACCCGTCGTCAGCTTCACGTCGACAGCTGGATGCCGCCGCCGATATTCCTTCAACAGTGACGGAAAGACGTGAAGACAGACGGTCATGCCGCCGGCAAGATGAATCGTGCCGGTCAGCTTCTTTTGATGCTCCGCGATGGCGCTGGTCGTCTCGCGAACGTCGGCGAGTACCCTTCGGCTCAACTGCAGCAGCGTCTCGCCCGCCGGCGTGAGACGGACGCGCCGGCCGAGACGCAGGAACAGCGGCTCGTGGAGCTCCTCTTCGAGCAGGAGAATCTGGCGGCTGACCGCCGACTGTGACACGTGCAGCTGCCGCGCCGCCGCCGTAAACGATCCGGTGTCGGCGACGACACGCACGATGTCGAGCTGCCGCAAATCCATGACCGAAAGTCTGATGGCTGCTGACCGGAAACTCAAGGGCGGTCACCCTGCACGAACGCACCTGAAGGCGCACTATATTGCCTAAACAATGCTTGCGTTGAACTATAGTGCCTTGACACTGCCGGGACCCACGGGTACGCTTGCCGGGATGGGAACCGTCACGAAATCCGCTCAGCAGCCGCAGGTCCTGTTCGAAACCAGCCCGGACCGATACAAGCACTGGAAGCTTGCGTTCGACGGCCCGGTTGCCACGCTGTCGATGGACGTTCAGGAGGACGCGGGCCTCTCGTCGGACTACCGCTTGAAGCTGAACTCCTACGATCTCGGCGTGGACATCGAGCTCGCCGATGCCGTGCAGCGGATCCGCTTCGAGCATCCCGAGGTCCACGCAGTCGTCATCGCCAGCCTGAAGGAGCGGGTGTTCTGCGCGGGTGCCAATATCTTCATGTTGCGCGGTTCCAGTCACGCCTGGAAAGTCAACTTCTGCAAATTCACGAACGAGACACGGCTCGCGATCGAAGACGCGAGCGAGCACTCCGGGATCAAGTTTCTCGCCGCGCTGAACGGTATCTGCGCCGGCGGTGGCTACGAGCTCGCGCTCGCGTGCGACGAGATCTTTCTGGTCGATGACGGTAATTCGGCGGTGAGCCTGCCCGAGACGCCGTTGCTGGGCGTGCTGCCGGGCACGGGTGGCCTGACCCGGGTTGTCGACAAACGAAAGGTTCGCCGCGACCTTGCTGACTTCTTCGGTACGGTGGCGGAAGGCATCAAAGGCCGGCGGGCTGTCGAATGGCGGCTGGTGGACGCCGTCTACCCAACCAGTCAATTCAAGGATCGGGTTTCTGCACGCGCGACGGAGCTCGCCGCCGCATCGGATCGCCCGGCGTCGGGGCCAGGCGTCACGCTCGGACCTCTCAATCCCGACGTGTCAGACGACGCGGTGCGCTACTCGCACGTGACCCTGGAAATCGACCGCGAGAAGCGCGTGGCAACGCTGGTCGTGAAGGGGCCGGAGGGTCCACAGCCCGCGAGCGCGGACGAGCTGCTGAAAGCAGGTGACGGCTTCTGGGCGCTGCGCGCGTTTCGCGAACTCGATGATGCCTTGCTGCGGCTTCGAGTGAACGAAGCTCTCATCGGAACCGTCGTCGTTCGGACTGCCGGGGACCCGCAGGCGGTCCTGGCGGTCGATGACCTGCTGCTCGAGCACCAGGATCATTGGCTGGGACGTGAGATCATCCAGTTCATCAAGCGGACGTTGAAGCGCATGGACCTCACCTCCCGCAGCTTTTTCGCGCTGATCGAGCCGGGCAGCTGCTTTGGGGGCACGCTCTTCGAGCTGGCGCTGGCTGCCGATCGGTCGTACATGCTCGACGATCCGGAACAGCCGAATACGATCGCGGTGTCGGGCATGAACGGAGGACCGTTGCCGATGAGCAACGGGCTGACGCGTCTCCAGACCCGGTTCCTCGGCGACCCGGATCGCGTTGCCACTGTCCTTGCTCGACAAGGACAAGCGATCGAGGCGGCGGACGCGCTCGAATCGGGACTTGTTTCGTTCGCTCCCGACGAGCTCGACTGGGAAGATGAAGTGCGCCTGGCCATCGAAGCGCGTGCGGCGCTGTCGCCGGATGCGCTCACGGGAATGGAAGCCAACCTGCGGTTCCCCGGTCCTGAAACGATGGAAACCAAGATCTTCGGCCGCCTGACGGCGTGGCAGAACTGGATATTCCAACGCCCGAATGCGGTCGGCGACAAAGGCGCGCTGACCGCGTACGGCTCACAGTCACGGCCCGAGTTCGATTTCCATAGAACGTGAAAGTCTAATCACCATGATTTCAGCCGAACGTATTCCCAATAACGTCGGCCTCTCCAGCAACAAACGGCTGCAGCGTGCGCTCGAGCACTGGCAGCCCCAGTACATCCAGTGGTGGCGCGACATGGGGCCGCAGGGGTTCCAGGACTACCACCAGGTGTACGTGCGTACCGCCGTCAGCGTCGATCCTTCAGGATGGGCGCATTTCGAGTACGTCAAGCTGCCGGAGTACCGTTGGGGCATCTTCCTCGCGGATCCGGTTCACGATCGACGAATCGGGTTCGGCGATTTCCTCGGCCAGCCGGTCTGGCAGGAAGTGCCGGGAGAATTCCGCAATCAGCTCCGTCGCTTGATCGTCACGCAGGGCGACACCGAGCCGGCCAGCGTCGAGCAGCAGCGGTGGCTTGGCAACCGCTGCCCGAGTCTGTACGACCTTCGCAACCTTTTTCAGGTGAACGTCGAAGAGGGCCGCCATCTGTGGGCGATGGTGTACCTGCTGCACTCCTACTTCGGTCGCGACGGCCGTGACGAGGCCGAGGAGCTTCTCGCCCGTCAAAGCGGCAACCGCGACAAGCCACGGATCCTCGACGCCTTCAACGAGCCGATCGACAACTGGCTGGATTTCTTCATGTTCACGATGTTCACGGATCGTGACGGTAAGTCGCAGCTGCTGTCGCTGTCCGAGAGCTCGCTCGATCCGCTGTCGCGCACGACGCGGTTCATGCTGACCGAGGAAGCCCACCACATGTTCGTCGGCGAGACCGGCGTTGCCCGGATCATCGAGCGCGCCTGCCAGTTGATGAAGGAGGCCGGTTTTTCCGAGGACGTCCGCAGGCTCGGCGGGATCGACATCCCGACGGTCCAGAAGTTCATCAATCTCTGGTTCAGCCTGAGCCTCGATCTGCATGGCAACGAGATCTCGACCAATGCCGCGTCGTACTTCGCCAACGGGCTGAAGGGGCGCGCGCAGGAAGAGAAATGGGACGACCACGCCGTGACCGAGCGGATGTACGAGCTCGAGGTCGCGGCCGACGGCAGGCTCGAGCGCCGCGCGATTCCGATGCGCACGGCAATGAACGAGGTGCTGCGCGACTGGTACGTCGGCGATTGCCAGGCGGGCGTGGAACGATGGAACAAGATCTTCG
This sequence comes from Vicinamibacterales bacterium, assembly GCA_036258055.1. Classification (GTDB taxonomy): domain Bacteria; phylum Acidobacteriota; class Vicinamibacteria; order Vicinamibacterales; family 2-12-FULL-66-21; genus DATAEK01. The sequence continues at coordinate 8,871 of DATAEK010000384.1, read as the reverse complement.
AGCGGCACGGCCTCTCGGATCGTCTGCGGCTGCCGGACCGCAAGTTCAACCGCGGTATCGGCATGTTTTCGGCGCTGCATTTCGATCCGCACGGCGCGCCGCTGAACGACGTCGAGTGGGAACGCCGCAAGCACGAATGGCTGCCGTCGCCGGCGGACCGCGAATACCTGCTCAGCATCATGGCGGAACCGGTCTACGAGCCCGGAAAGTTCGCGAACTACATCGCACCGCCGCTGCGCGGCATCAACCGGATGCCGATCAACTTCGAGTACGTACGCACCGAAGCCTGAGCGCGCCGGCCGGCCATGCTCTATCAGAAGATCAACTTCAGCGCCGCCGATGGGATCGCCACGATCGAGCTGAACGATCCGCCCGCCAATACCTATTCATACGAAATGATGCGGGAGATCGACAGCGCGGTGCTAACGGCGCGCATGGATCCCGACGTGCACGTCATCGTGTTGCGCGGCGCCGGCGAGAAGTTCTTCTGTGCGGGTGCGAACATCGGGATGCTCAAGGACGCCGATCCCGAGTTCAAGTACTACTTCTGCCTGCACGCCAACGAGACGCTGACGCGGCTCGAGCAGACGCCGAAGCTGGTCATCGCGGCGTTGAACGGCCACACCGTGGGCGGAGGGCTGGAGGTGGCGCTCGCCGCGGACATCCGCATAGCCAGGAGAGACGCCGGCAAGATCGGGTTGCCTGAAGTGGCATTGGGTGTGTTGCCCGGCACGGGCGGCACCCAGCGGCTGGCGCGACTCGTCGGCAAAGCGCGCGCGATCGAGCTCATGGCGACGGGACGGCTGATGCCATTCGACGAGGCGAAAGCACTAGGTGTCGTGAACGAGGTCTGGGGAGATGAAGAATTGAAGGGGCGATCGTTCGCGGACGCGGCGAAGGACTACGCCCGTCAGTTCACGCCTCCCAACAAGGCCAGTCGGGCCGTCGGCCGGATGAAGCGCGCCGTACAGTCCGGGGTGGAGTCAGGGTTTCTCGAGGGGCTGTCCCTCGAACGCGAGCTCCAACAGCTGCTGTTTCAGAGCGATGACGCGAGGGAAGGGCTGTCGGCGAACCTACAGAAGCGCAAACCGGAGTTCAAGGGGAGATAATGTCCACCATCACCGTGGATCAGAAGCGTCTGCTCATCAACAACGAATGGCGCCCATCGTCTGGAGGTCAGACGATGGAGGTGATCAATCCCGCGACGGAAGAAGTCGTCGCCGAGGTGGCGTCCGCGGACGCCGCCGATGTGGACGCGGCCGTGAAGGCGGCGAGGGCCGCGCTGAACGGTCCTTGGGCGGCGCTGTCCGCGCGCGAACGTGGGCGCCTGGTTCGCAAGCTCGCCGATCGCCTGATGGAGAAGGTCGACGAGGTCGCCAGGCTCGAGACGCTGCACAACGGGAAGCCCATCAGCGAGTCGCGGCACATCGAGATCCCGGCGGCCGCGGAGTGCTTCGAGTACTACGCCGGCTGGTCGGACAAGGTGATGGGGGAGACGATCCCCGTCAAGGGCAATCACCTCACCTACACGCTCCGCGAGCCGGTCGGGGTCGTCGCCGCAATCGTGCCGTGGAATTTTCCGCTCCTCCTGGCTGCGTGGAAAGTTGCGCCGGCACTCGCCTGCGGTAACACCGTGATCCTCAAACCGGCGAGCCAGACGCCTTTGACCGCGCTGGCGCTCGGCGAGATCGCCGTCGAAGTCGGCCTCCCGCCCGGCGTGCTGAACGTCATCACCGGACCCGGTTCCCGCGTCGGTCAGGCCATCGTCGAGCATCCGGGGATCGACAAGATCGCGTTTACCGGCGACACGAGCACGGGCAAGTCGATCATGCGAAGCGCGGCCGACTCGCTCAAGAAGATCACGCTGGAACTCGGCGGAAAGTCCCCGAACATCGTCCTTCCCGACGCCGATATGGACGCGGCGATTCGCGGCGCCACGATTGGGATCTTCTACGGCAAGGGCGAGGTCTGTGCCGCCGGATCGCGGCTGCTCGTCGATCGCTCGATCAAGAACGAGTTCGTGGACAAACTCGTGGCGAGAGTCAAGAAGATGGTGCCCGGCGATCCGATGGATCCCAAGACACGCTTCGGGGCGCTCGCGTCGAAGAAGCAACTGGAAACAGTCCTGCGCTACGTGGCTTCCGGAAAGCAGGAAGGGGCGACCCTCGTTGCGGGCGGGGATCGCGCGGATATCGGCACCGGCAAGGGCTACTTCGTGCAGCCGACGGTGTTCGCAGACGTGAAACCGGAGATGACGATCTCGCGGGAGGAGATTTTCGGACCGGTGCTTGCGACCATCGAGTTTGCCGACCTCGACGAGGCGATCGCGCGCGCGAACGACTCGCTGTATGGGCTCGCCGCGGGCGTCTGGACACGGGACATCAAGAAAGCCCACTACGTCGCCCGCAAGCTGCAGGCCGGTACCGTCTGGGTCAACACTTACAACGTGTACGATACGGCGGCGCCGTTCGGCGGCTACAAGCAGAGCGGATTCGGACGTGAGATGAGCGCGCACGCCCTCGAGCACTACACGCAGATCAAGAGCGTCTGGATCGACCTCAATCTCTGACGCAGGGTGGCATCATGCCCGATCCTCTTCTTGGCTGGCGCTCGGAATTCCCCATCGTCGAGACGTGCGCCTATCTGGTGAGCCATTCACTCGGCGCGATGCCGAACCGGACCAGGCGATACCTTCAGGAGTACGCGGACACCTGGTCCACGCGCGGCGTCCGTGCGTGGCACGAGGGCTGGTGGGAGATCGGCCGAACGACCGGTGACCTTCTGGCGCCGATCCTTGGCGTCCAGCCGGGCACCATCTCCATGCACCAGAACGTGACCGTCTCGATGGGCATCATCGGATCGTCGTTCCGTTATAACGGTTCCCGCCGCAAGATCGTGATGACGGATCTGGAATTCCCCACGAATATGTACCTGTTCGAAGGGTTCCGCCAGTACGGCGCGGAAATCGTCTACGTGCCGTCGGACGATGCGATTCGGACGAACCTCGATCGATTGCTCGACGCCATCGATGAGCACACGGTCCTCGTGCCGTTGTCGCTGGTCCTCTTCCGAAGCTCGTACCTTCAGAACGCCAGGGCCGTCATCGAGAAGGCGCACCGTGTCGGCGCGCACGTCATTCTGGACGTGTACCAGGCCGCCGGGACCGTTCCGCTTGCGATCGAGCAGCTCGGGGCGGACTTCGCCGTGGGCGGATCGGTGAAATGGTTGTGCGGCGGGCCGGGCGCCGGGTTTCTCTACGTGCGTCCCGATCTCGCGCAGCAGTTGACGCCGGGGTTGATTGGATGGGCTGCGCACCGATCGCCGTTCGAGTTCGCGATCGGTCCGGTCGACTACGCCGATGCGCCCGAGCGTTTCCAGAGCGGCACGCCAAACGTCCCGGCGCTCTATGCGGCGCGCGCCGGATACGAGATCGTCAGCGAGATTGGCGTCGAGGCCATCCGTGAGAAATCGCTGCGTCTCACGCGCCGGCTGATGGATCTGGCGACACGCGCCGGCTACCAGCTCAATACGCCCTCCAAAGACGACGAGCGCGGCGGCGCGGTGATCGTCGATGCCCCTAACGGCGAGGCTGTGTCGAAAGAGCTTCTTCGCCGGGGCGTCATCATCGACTACCGCCCGGGCGCTGGCATCCGGATCGCGCCCCACTTCTACAACACCGAAGAAGAAATCGACCTCGCCGTCACGACGCTCACCGAGATTGTTGGCGAGGCGTCAGGCAAGTCCGTCCACGCATGATCCGACGAGTGACCGTCCTGGGTGCCGGCACGATGGGCCACGGCATCGCGCACGCGGCAATTTCCGCCGGCTACGATACACGCCTCTTCGATGTCTCCGTGCCGTCACTCGAGAAAGGACGCGCGTCGATTCAGTCCATCCTCGCGAAGGGAGTGGAGCTGGGGAAGGTTGGCGCGGCCGACGCTGACGCGATCCTGTCTCGCCTTCGGACCTCTCCCAGCCTCGAAGACGCCCTTGCGGACTCCGACTTCGTCATCGAAGCGGCGCCGGAGCGCATGGACGTCAAACTGCAGCTCTTCGCCGAGATTCAGAAACTCGCGCCAATGGACGCGGTGATTGCCTCGAATACCTCCGCCCTCAGCATTACGGAGATGGCCGGCTCGCTCTCGGACCCTGCCCGGGTCGCCGGGATGCACTTTTTCAACCCGGTTCACAAGATGAAGCTCGTGGAGATTGTCCAGGCGCTGGAGTCGTCTCAGGCCACGATGGAGGCGGTGTCCGAGGTGGCTCGGCAAATGGGGAAGGAGACCGTGCTCGTCCGCGAGTCTCCCGGCTTCATCACGACACGGGTCAACGCCAGTCTCGGCAACGAGGCCTTCTTCATGCTGATGGAAGGCGTGGCCTCGGCCAGGGACATCGATAAGGCACTCAAGCTGGGGTTGAATCACCCGATGGGACCCTTCGAGCTGGTCGATCTCGTCGGTCTCGACACGCGGCTCAGCATCCTGGAGTACTTGCACCGCAGTCTGGGCGAGAAGTACCGTCCGTGCCCGTTGCTGGTGCAGTACGTCAAGGCCGGCCGGCTCGGACGGAAGGTCGGTCGAGGCGTCTACGAATACTGATCCCTCCTTATTAGTGTGATGCTTCTGTTAATGTGACGATTGCCGAGAATCATCTGAGCGATCGACGTTCGAACATCCGAAATTCCGACCAAATGCTGCCTAGAAGCAGAATTAAGTTCACCTTCCGCGTGCTCGCTCACAGCCCCCCTGCGCGTGGACCGCACAGACGACCCCGGTCCAGTTGAGGTAGAGTCGTAACTGACGAATTCTGGATGACTTGCGCAGCTGATCGCGGCTGAGGTGTATGGCTGACGATTTGCACAACCTCGACATGGGGGCTCGCCCCACCGTTCTCTTCATGTCCGACCAGCTCCAATTCTCACCTGCGGCCTGGGCGCTGCTCGAAATACTGCAGCAGCAGGCGGGCGTTACCGTGGAGGTCGTCCACGTGTGGCTCCACCCGGTCCGTCAGATTTCGTCCGGCGAGTTTGCCGGCGCGATCGACGAACCCGGCGTGGCCGAAGAAGTGCTGAAGGCGATCCGCACCGGCGAAGTCCGTGTCGAAACCGCCCACGCGATGACGTTCGGTGTCTTTCCGCTGCGCCGAGCCCGCGAGGTGGTGGGGTGTTTGATCGTGGCGCGGCGGACGCCGGGCGAGAACCGGCCGGACGACCGCACCAGCGACGTCACGATCGTGGAACGCACCGGAGCCCTCGCACGGACGGCGCTCGAATCGGACCTCGTGCTGAACGCGCGCGTGAACGAGTCGCAGGCCTTGACGCGGCGGTTGCACGGAATCCTCAGGTTCCTGGGGCAGCTCGGGTCGTACGACTCGGACCGCGACGTCATGCATGCCGTGCTGCAGGCCGCGACCGTGTGGTTCGATCTCGACTGCCGCATTTACGAGCGTCAGGTGGATGGGAGCTTTCTGCTCACAGGCACACTGCCTGGTGCTGAGCAACCAGCGACGGGGGCGCGTATCGATGCGGAGCGCGCAGAACAGCTGCTCGCTGCGCGACGCTATCCCTCTGCGGGCGACCTCGACGATCTCGGTCTGACCGGACGTCGCGACGAGGTGCTGCTGCTGCCGGTGGGCATCCGGCGGCCGGAGTGGATCATCCTGCTCGCGGGCGCGCTCGATCAAAACGCGGAATTGACGTTCTCCGCCATCGCCCGGGTGCTCGGTGGTGAGCTTCAAGCTCGCGACCGTGCGCGAATCGAACGATGGCAGGAACGGCTGGACGCGACCGCGCACGATGCGCAACGTGCACCCGAACCGGTCGTGCAGGGCCTGTTCGAAGCCCTCGTGGCGGAAGTCGGTGCAGACGGCGGACGAGTCACCCTGAGGAAGAGCGGCGCAGAGCGCGCTCTTGCGGCGATCGGTTCCGCCCCCACCAACGGCAGCGCCGCGAGGTCCGGCGACCAGAACACCGGGGTCCTCGCGAATACGTTTCCACTGTCTCGGCTCACCGAAGTTCGGATGGAGCTGTGGAGCAGCAACGTGCTTGGGCGATCCGCGACGATGGCCGCCCAGGCGTGGGGACGAGCCGTGCGTCCCTGGCTGGCGGAGACAGTCGCGGGGGTGGCCGACGCATCGGGACGCACGGAACCGATCGTGGACGTCTCGGCGTTCGAGCGCCGAATCCAGGAGGAAGTCGAACGCGCGAAGCGGTTCCATCTCGGGCTCGGACTTGTGCTGATCGGAGCGTCGCCTCGTGACGAGGAAGAGCGGGAGAGGCTCCACGCGCTCGTCGACGTGATTCGTCCCGAGCTGCGGGCATCGGACCTTCTCGGTCGTGTGCGCGGCGATCGCATGGCGGTGGTCCTGGTGCACGCCGCGGCAGAAGGAGCCGAATCCGTGGCGCTGCGACTGCGTGAACGGTTGACCGCTCTGTCCGAGCACGTCGCGCTCACGACCGTGCAGATGGGGAATGCCGTCTTCTCGGCCGAGTGCGCGTCGGCCGATGCGCTCATCAGCCAGGCGCTTCGACACGCGCAGGAGTGGTCCCTTCGGAACTAGTCCACACCGTTGACCGAAGCTCCTTGAGCGTACGTGTGCGGGCGGCACACCTGCTGATCATCCTCATGCCCGTCCAAAATTGCGCGTTTTCACACTGATACCGCAGAAGAATATCAGCTTTGGAGTAGACTTTTGTCTTCTCACTAGGGCTAGTCGCAGCCCTAGGAGCTCTCGTCGGCCGGTCCGATTCGGATCTCGAAACGGCGACTTCAAGGCGCAAGCGACGCGGATAAAAGGCTTTGTCTGGAATGACAAAACTCTCCTGTTTCTTGGCGACTTCTTTGCTATCCCTCCGACGGCCCAGCAACCTGGCCACGGGGGCGTGGCTTGGTCCTCAGTTTCTCGGGGTTCTGAATCAGCCTGCGGCTCCTCGACCCCGCCGGCCATTCCGGCTGGCATACCAGACGGTTGTCGTGGGCGCGTGGTTTCAGCAGCCGGCACTCGTCGTCGATGGCGGCGTGAGGGAAGAAAAGGTGGACGGCACGATGAAGCGGAGGATTGGCGACCGCCGGGGCAAGCCCCGATTCGAGATCGTCGGTGACCTCTGGGGCAGCATCGACACCAGCACGTCGTTGACGCTGAAGAATCTTGGGCGCGGTGGCGCCCTGCTCGATTCACCGCTTCCGTTGGCGCCCGATTCCGTGCACTGGGTGACGGCGCTCGCCGATGGCGAGTCGCATGCCGTCCAGATGCGTGTTCGACACAGCACGACGACGAACGGTAACGGCGGATCGGCGCGGTACCTGATCGGCGTGGAGTTCCTGAAGCTGTCGCCGGGGTTGGAAGAGTTCATCGTGCGGCAGGTCGTGGTCGACAACGGCAATGTTTCGGTGGAGGCGTGAACCGGTGAGCGAGGACTTTCAGGAAAGGCGGCGATCGCCGAGGGTGCCGATGGATGGCCGGCCGGAGTTTCGGATCGGCCGGCGGCTGCGTGTGAGGCTGCTCGACATCAGCGCGAACGGCGCGCTGCTGTCGATCGACGAGCGCCTGGCAATCGGGTCCAAGGCCCGCCTCCAGTTGCTGCTGGCGGGCAATCCCTTCGAGGCTTCGGTCGAAGTGCGGCGGGAAGAGCCTGCGGAAGACGGCCGGTCACGCCTGGCGGGCGTGACGATGGCGTCGGTCCCGCCGGCGCAGCAGGAGACGCTGGATGAGTTCCTTCGACGGGCGGGCGCGTAACGGCCGCGTCAAGACGGTAGGCAAGACTCAGGTGAACGCGGGCACGAGGTTGATGTGATGAGGAATAACGGCTACGTCCAATTGACCGGTACCAGCAGCGTGATGATCGAGCTCAGGCAGGAGATCGAGCGCATCGCGCGGTCCGACGCCAAGGTGCTCATCACCGGCGAGAGCGGTGTCGGCAAGGAGCTGGTCGCCACCGCGGTGCACACGCAGAGTCCGCGCGGTCCACGACCGTTCGTCGCCGTGAACTGCGCCGGTCTCCCTGAAACACTCCTCGAATCGGAGCTGTTCGGGCATGTGAAGGGCAGCTTCACCGGGGCCTATCGCGACAAGCCTGGCAAGCTCGAGCTCGCCGACGAGGGGACGATCTTCCTTGACGAGATCGGCGAAATGACCATGCGCATGCAGGGGCTGCTCCTGCGGTTCATGGAAACGGGCGAACTGCAGAAGGTCGGATCCGACCACACCGGCGGGCGGGTCGACGTGCGCGTCATCGCCGCGACGAACCGGAACCTCCGCGACATGGTCGGACAGGGCTCGTTCCGGGAGGACCTGTTCTATCGCCTCAACGTCATCCACCTCACGGTTCCGCCGCTGCGCGAGCGCCGTGAGGACATCCCCGAGCTGGTGCTGTTTTTCCTCACGCGCTTCACCCGCAGCAACGGCTACATCGTGAAGTCGATGTCACCGGAAGCGCTGAAGATGTTGACGGACTACGCGTGGCCGGGCAACGTCCGCGAGCTCGAGAACGTGATCGAACGCTGCGTGGTCACCGGGCGATCGGAGGTGGTGAGCATCGACGACCTGCCGATGGACGTCAGGATGCAGCACGCCGTCGGTCTGAGGCCGAAACGCGAGCGTCGCCGGACGGTGGCCGACGATCTGTTCCGCCGGATCGTCGAAGACCGAGAATCGTTCTGGAACGTCGTCTACCCCCTCTACATGCAGCGTGAGATTACCCGCGGCAACGTGCGCGACGTGGTGCGCAAGGGGCTCGAGGAAGCGCGCGGCAACTACAAGATCGTCGCGCGGATCTTCAACATGGAACCGACCGACTACAAACGGTTCCTGAATTTCCTGCGCAAGCACGATTGTCAGGTGCCGTTCAAGGATTACCGCTAACGCGGCGCCGCG
>DATAEK010000377.1:0-3719 GCA_036258055.1 Vicinamibacterales bacterium | reverse complement strand
GTCAGAGTGAGCGGGCCCCTCATCCGAAGCCGGATCCAGGCGGGCGCCTCGGTGGTTCGAGCGTCGAGCGAGGGCTATGTTCAGGATCTCGATCATCCGAACAATCCGCTTGGCGGAACCGAGGTCGGGGCCGCTCGAGCGGTAGTGCGCGTGCTCTTCAGCGACGCCGCCGAGCTTCGCGTCAGGGGCGACTACGCCGCAGGTGATCCGACGCCCCTTTTCTACGCGAAGGTGCTGGCCTTCAAGCCCGGGTTCGCCGCTGACAGTCCCTCCGATCTGCACCAGGTGCGTGCATCCGAGCCTGCACGAGGCGACTACGTCCATAAGGGCGCTTCGGCCCAATTCATCTGGCGGCCGACGCCGGCTACCGTCCTGACTAGCCTCTCCGCCGTTCGGCACTTCGACTACGACATTCGCATCGACACCGACAGCACCGAGCTGGATCTATCGATTTCGAACACCCACGAGATTCACGATCAGCTTTCTCAGGAATTCACGCTGACGGGCGAACGACGCCGGATCAGATGGACGGGCGGCGTGTTCGCGTTCAAGGACGTCGATCGGCAACCGACACTGTCCGAACTCCTTTACGCAGGATTGAACAATACGCTCAACCCCAGGGTCGAGGGCCGCAACATCGCCGCCTTCACCCAGGCGAATGTCCGCATGAGTCCACGATTGGGCGCGGTCGTCGGGCTCCGCTACTCTCGCGACAGGAAGACGATGGACAACGCGGGCAGGACGATGGCTGGAGAGCGTGTCCTCTCCTCGTTCCAATATCGAGATTGGACCTCGGCCGCCGCGTGGACACCGAAGTTTGGGCTCGACTACCAGGTCAACGAGCGCACATTCGCCTACTTATCGGCGACTCGCGGATACAAGAGCGGCGGCTTCAATGTCAGTGCGGCCGAAGCGCGAGGCGGGTTCGCGCCGGAGTGGGCGTGGACCTACGAGGCGGGGATCAAATGGGCATCGCTGAACGAGCGGGCTCGTCTGAACGGAGTCGTGTATTTCACGGATTACACCGACCTCCAGGTGCAGACGCCTGTTCGTCCAGGGGTGTTCGACATCGCGAACGCGGCGACCGCCACGATTCGCGGCCTCGAGCTCGAAGCTGAGGTTCAGGCCGCGCCCCGGTGGAGGTTGGGAGGTCATGCGGCCTGGATCGACGCCAGGTACGACCGGTATGTGGCTGTCGGTCCGGGTAACACTCCGGTAGACGCCGCCGGACGCCGGCTGTTCAATGCTCCGGAATACTCGGGCCGAACGTTCCTGGAGTATCAGAGCCCACTCGGAGCCGACGGCGCATTGTCACTGTGGCTCGAGGCCCTCATGCAGAGCACGGTCTATTTCACAGCTCTCAACGACCCAATCGAACGGCAAGGCCCGTACGGTCTCCTCAACGCGAATATCACGTTTCGACCCCGTCGGCACTGGTCTATCGGCGTTTTCGCCCGTAACCTGACCGACACCGACTACCTCACCGGAACGAGCAGCGTGCCCCCGCCCGCGATTGCTGGTCGACCAGGCGAGCGTCGCCGCTTCGGACTTCAGTTCACCATCACGAACTGAAGGTTCGACACGGCAGGTCGACTGATGATGCGAGCACTTCCGGATCGATCCCCTGCCATCGTCGCGCATCCGCAATCGGAATTGCTCGTCGGCGTCGCGGACCTCGACCTCGACCTGCCGAGAGTGGGCGTGCCGCAGACATTCCGGTAGCGCTTCCGCAGCAATCTTGTGGATATCGTCAGGAGCACGAAGCCAGGTCGGCGTAGAACGTCTGGTGGGAGCTTCCTGCACCGATCGTGTTCAAACAGCGACCCCGCAGGTACAACAGATCGTACGGAATTCTCCTTGCCAAGCGCTCTTCTGATCTTCGATGCTTAGGCCCGTATCGCGCGCGCGGGGAGGAAATGGGTGGTGCGCAAGACGTGAACGACGAAAGCCTGCGATATCAGGGTTGGTGCGTGGTCGTCGCTTCGAGCGTCGGGCTCTTCTTCGCATCGTCGTTCTTCATGACGTTTGCGCTGTTACTGAGACCGCTCTCCGACGAGTTCTCGTGGTCCCGCGAGTCCATCTCGTACGCGTTCGGCGCGATGACCCTGTCGGTCGCTCTGTCGACTCCGCTGATGGGCCATCTGGTGGATCGGCGGGGACCGATGTGGATCACGGGTCCGTCGTTGATGCTTGCCGCCGCCGCATACGCGTCGCTCTCCGTGCTTACCGCGAACCTGTGGCACTTGTACGCGGTCTACGTCGTCATTGGTCTCGGGTTCGCGGGGACCTCGCCGGTAGTGTACTCGCGGGTCGTCTCGGGTTGGTTCGACAGACGCCGCGGCATGGCGCTCGGCGCGGTCATCGCGAGTGCCGGTGCGGGAGCCATCGTCCACCCGCTGGTGATCCAGGCGTTGATTCGGGCGGCGGGCTGGCGCGGCGCCTGTCTCGTCCACGGCCTCGTGATAGTCGCCGTCGGAGTACCGGTAGTCGCTCGATTCGTGCGCGAACCCCACGGCCATTTCCTGCGCACCCACAGCGGCCATCCAGGGATGGTCTCGTCCGCGCTTCGCTCACGCATCTTCTGGACCCTGCTCGTCGTCGTATTCGGGATGACGCTCGCTCTCAACGGCGTGGTCGTTCATCTTCCGGCGCTCCTGGTCGATCGTGGACTGCCTGGGAGCCAGGCGGTTGCCGTAATGTCCGCCATGGGTGGCGCGAGCGTGGCGGGTCGGCTGCTCACGGGCTGGCTGATCGACAGGTTCGATGCGAAACACGTGTCGTTCGTGCTGCTCGCGATAGCGGCGGTCGGTGCTTACCTCCTTGCCGACGCGAGCTCGTTTTCGATGGGCGCAGTCGCCGCGGTGTGCATAGGGTTCGGAACTGGCGGCGAGGTGGACGTCATCCCGTACCTGCTGTCGCGATATTTCGGGATTCAATCGTTGGCGACGCTTTTCGGCGTCATCTGGACGGCGGTTGGACTTGCGAGTACAGCGGGGCCGATCCTGATGGCGCGCGCCTTCGACGCCACCGGCTCCTATGCGAGCGTTCTGTCCGCGTTGGGTGTCGGCGTGATCGCGGTGGCGGGGCTGATGCTCACCCTGCCGCCGTATCGGCCCCGGAGCGCGGACGTTGCCCCTGTCGGCTGACTCAGACTGCTAAGCGGCGGGGCTACCGTGCACTCGGCTCTATGCCGGCTCCAGAAGTACGAGCTCGAGAAGCCACCCGAGTCGCAGCTTTCGCCGGAGCAGGCGGTCGGCGAGGCCCTTCGCCACGAGGGGCGGCTTCGATGGCCGAGTGACGCGCGCGTGAACCTCAGCGCAAGTGCTGCCTTTCATAAAATACGGTGGCATTCGGTGGCGTCACCCTATTCATCAAGGGCAGCACGAAACCTGCCACGTCACACCAAGGGATGATTGGCTCCGGGCCACGGTCGCGGACGATACTTCCGCGTCCGAGGCTGGCCAGCCTCCGGCCGATGGCTGGCGATCGTTGAGGATGACGGCCCAAGCGGCTCGCGTCCGCCGGACCCTCTCGACGGACTGGGTGCATACTCATGTTCGGGCCGCAATGGAAACGCCGTGACTACGAACCATCCGCTTCTGAGCGTCGATCTATCCCAGTGTGTGCTCGAACCCATTGGCCAGGATGGTGCGTTCGTCGTCTGCCGGGCTCACTGGACCGCGACCAGCGGGGAACCCGCCTCCGTTCTAGTCGTCATG
>DATAEK010000373.1:0-28367 GCA_036258055.1 Vicinamibacterales bacterium | reverse complement strand
GAATGTTCGCGCCAGGTGCATGTTCAATGAAGCATAGTGGATCGGCATGCAGCGGGCGGCCGCATATGGAGCGATGACATTAGAAGCTATCTCATAAACCGGCGCTGCTCGTGCCAGACGCGAGCGAACACCGTGAGCGAGCCACGCGAACGGAGCGAGCCGGCGAAGCGGCGAGTGAGAGAGCGTGTGGGGGAGTCCGGGGGGCGACGCCCCTCGGATGAGACTAGAGCTTCTCTATTTTCGTCCCGCTGAACTCGATGACGATCACGGTGGCCATCGGATCGAGGATCGGGCGCTCGATGTTGAGGAGCGTCCGGCCATTCTCGTGCGTGATCTCGACCGGGACGTTGTCGGCGAGGCGGTAGGCGCGCGTGACCGTGTTCTTCATCGGAATCGGAAACGGCGCGCGCGGCTCGTTGAAGAAGGTGATGTAGAGCTTTCCCGGCTTCGTCGTCACGCGCCATTCGGTCTGCGTGAGCACCAGCGGATTGCCCCGAACGTCCTTCGAGCCTCGCGCGCTCGGCTCGCCGAACTCGTCGCCGAATGGCGACGGCCCCGCTCCGTACACGGCTTCGCCGTTCACCTTCAGCCATCGTCCCACGGTGCGCAGATTGTCCTGGCTTGGAAGCGGAATGATCCCATCGGCCATCGGTCCGACGTTGAGCAGGTAGTTGCCGCCTTTGCTCACGATGTCCACGAGCTTGAACGTGATGTCGCCTGGCGATTTCCAGTCGGTGTCGTCCGTGCGGTAGCCCCAGGTGTGATTTACCGTCGCGGGCACTTCCCAGGCCTCGGTCTGTGTCGTTGACGGGATGACGTTGTCTCCCGTTGAAACGTAATCGCCTTCGGTGCCGAGCCGTCCGTCGATGAGCGTCTTGGGCTGCATGGATCGGACGATGTCGGTGAAGCGTTTGGCGCGCTCCGGCGTCATCATGCGCGGAGTGTCGAACCAGATGAGCGCGACCGGTCCGTAGTCGGTCAGGAGCTCCTTGATCTGCGGCTCCGCTTTGCCTTGCAGGTACTCGTCGAAGTTCTTTTTCTCGTCCGGGCCGAAGTCCCACGTGTTGCCCGCACCGTTTGGCTCGTGCCAGTCCTGCGCCTGCGAGTAATAGAACCCGAGACGCATACCACGTTTGATGCACGCGTCTGACAGCTCTTTGAGGATGTCCCGCTTGAAGGGCGTCGCGTCCACGACGTTGTAGCGGCTGACCTTCGATTTGAACAGTGCGAACCCGTCGTGGTGCTTCGACGTGATGACCATGTACTTCATCCCGGCGTCCTGCGCCAGCTGCACCCACGCGTCGGCGTTGAACTTGACGGGGTTGAACTGCGCGGCGAGCTTCTCGTACTCGCGGACCGGGACCTGCGATCGGTACATGACCCACTCGCCAAGCCCCAGCGACCGCTTGCCCTTCCACTCGCCGGCGGGTATTGCGTACAGCCCCCAATGGATGAACATGCCGTATTTCGCCTCGCGAAACCACGCGAGGCGCTGCTCCCTCGCAGGATCGGGTGGGCGGGGTGCCTGCGCGGCGATGTCGGCGATCGGGTTGGAGGCAAGCGCGGTGCACGCGGCGACCGCGAGGAACACACGTTGGGCGAGTGAGGTCATAGATAAAAAGAAGCGGGACGCCGGGAGGAGGACCGGCGCCCGCGCAAGGCGATCATCAGAAGTTGAAGCGGACCGACATCTGCAGCACGCGCGGTGGGCGAGTTGGACTGGAAATCCCAATTGCCGTACCGAACGTCGGGTTGATCTGATTGCCGGCCGGATCGAACCGTGCGGTGCGATCGATGTCCTGGAACTGTGTGTGATTGAGCACGTTGTAGGCCTCGAGCCGATACTGGAAGGTGCGGTGACCGCCGAATGCGACGTTCTTGAAGAGCGCGAGATTCCAGTTGTTGACGCCGGGCTTGCGCACGACGTTCCGCGGCGTGTTGCCGATGTCGCCGCGTCCCGAGGGACGGGCGAACGCTGCCGTGTTGAAGAAGCCCGTGAGCGGATCGCGTTTGCCGGACAGCGGATCGCCGATGAGCACGGGACGCACGAGCCGCAGACACGGGTCGTTCCCCGCGGCACAGGCGCCATTGCCCGCCTCGCCGCCGGTGAAATCGAAGTTGTCCGACGTCGTGAGAATGACCGCGGCCCAGTCCCCGCTGACGAAGGCGTTCTCTCCGGAGAGTTGCCAGCCGTCGAGCGCGAGGTGCAGGACCGGATTGGTGAACTTTTCCTGTGAGATGTCCCACGAGTAGTTGATCACCGCGCTGTGGCGATTGCTCTGCGCCAGCTCCGAGAAGTAGTAGCTCGCAGGACGGTTGATCGCAATCGACAGGTTGCCGGGATCCTCGTCGGAATAGCCGCGCGCGCGCTGCAGCGTGTAGGCGCCGCCGAACTGCAGGCCGTGGATGTAGCGCCGGTTCACTTGCACCTGGAGCGAGTGGTAGTCGGCGTTGGCGGAGTTGCCGCGAACGCGGATGTTCTGATAGCCGCGATAGGGCCTCAGAAATTCCGCCGGCAGTGCCGACGTCGGATTCGTCGGGTCGCGGTTCTCCGGATGTTGATCGAGGAATCGGGCGGAGTCGGGAACGCCGTTCAGGTCGTAGTACATCTCCATGTTGCGACCGAGATAGCCGGCATAGGTCGCGTCGACCACGGTGCCCCAGCCGATGTCACGCCTGATACCAATCGACCAGTTGTAGGAGCTCGGCGTCGTGTAATCCGTCTCGAGCGCTTCGATCGTGGCCGGACGATTGGCCAGCGTCACGCCCGGCACGAACGTCGAGCGCATCGTGTTGTAGAAGAGGATCGGGTTGTGGATGTACGGCGGATTGCGCAGGTTGCCCAGCGAGCCGCCGCCCAAACGCGCGTTGTGGAACAGGCCAGCGCTCGAGTGGAGGATGGTCGTTCCCTGACCGGTGAGGTCCCATGTCAGTCCGACGCGCGGCTCCGGTTGCGGCGCGAGCACCTTGCGGAAACCTGTGGGCACGCCGGAATCGGTCTGCAGCACCAGCCCGTTGCGCTCATCGCCGGTGTTGGGCACGTAGGCGCCGATGTAAATCTGGTTGAGCGTCTGGCCCGTGACCGGATCGAGCGCCACACGCGTGCCGTTGACGGTCGCCGGCACATACAGACGCGGCGCTTTGCTCGGATCGTAGGTCGACGGCTCGAAGTTGGAGATTAGATCGTCGGCGCGATAGTACGGCGAGTAGAGGAGGAAGCGCACGCCGTAGTCAACCGTCAGCCTGGATGTCGCCTGCCACGTGTCCTGTCCGTACCACTCCGACCACCACTGGCGGTTGTGCGTATCGCCGTAGCGATCGGTCTCGGTGTACTGCGAGTAGATGCCGAGCACGGCGTTCGAGAACGCGAAGTTGGTGTTGAGCGGGTTGCTCGTGTTGTTGTTGAACTGGAACTGGCCCATCCAGGTGCCGCCGCGCGCCTCGTTGTTCTGCATGTACTCGAAGTGCCCGCCAACCTTGACCGTGTGCCGGCCGCGCGTCCACGTTACGTTGTCGCGTACACTCGCGAGCCAGTCGAAGGCTGTCGATCCAATCCGGTTGTCGAACGTGAAGTCCGGGCTGTCGATGCCGGTGGTGGCGAGGCCGAAGGTCAGGGTCGGGATGACACCCAGAGTATTCAAGTCCGGGTTGAACTGACTCAGCGTGTATCCGACGTCGCTCTTGCGAATGCGCTCCCAGTCCGAGTCGTTCTTGGTCCCGAACCCCTCCGTCGCGCGTCGCACGCCAGCCTGGAACTCGTTGACCCCTGAGGACGAGAAGATCCGGTTCCAGCCCCCGTTAATCGAGTTGTCGCCGGACTCGTACGAACCGTTGAAGAAGCCCCACTTCGCGGGACCCGCCGTGATCTCCGAGCCGTACTGGCTCGACTTGAAGGTTCGCAACGTGCCCCAGAAGGCGTTGCTCGAGGACGGCCGCGCATCGATCCGCACGAAATGGTTGAAGCGGGGGTTGGTCGACGTCTCCTGACGGGTGAAGTTGTAGTTCGGGCTGACCCCGAGGGCATTCGGCAGCGGCAGCAGCTTGAGCAGCGCCAGCGCGTTCTGATCGAGCCTGCCTGACGGGATGATGTTCCCCTGGAAGCACCCTGGTCCGCCGGCCGTCACCGAGCACGCGCCGGTCGACGTCGGATCCTTGATGGAGACCAGACGGCCGTTCGCGTCGTACGTCTGGGAGAAGTCTCCAGCACGCTCCGCCGCCGTCGGCATCCGATACAGACGCAGCTGACCGGGCCGCTCCACCTGCGGTCCTTCGAACGAGTAGAAGAAGAACAGTTTCTTCTCTGCCGGCTGCTTGTAGAGGCCCGGCACCTGCACCGGTCCACCGACGTTGAAGCCCGGCGTGTCGATGTGGTACTTCGGCTTCGCAACGCCGGCGCGGTTGTTTTCCCACGGCGTGGCATTCCAGCCGTCGCGCCGTCCGTACCAGTAGCCGCTGCCGCGATAGTCGGTGCTGCCACTCTTGCTCACGATCTGGATGTTTGCCCCGCCGCTGTGGCCGAATTCGGCCTTGTACGTGTTCAGCAGCACCTTGACCTCGGAGATGGCGTCAAGGTTGATCGACGAGTTCATGCGACTGGTGCCCGACAGCTCGTTCCCGTTGAGACCATCGACGGTCACCTGGTTCCAGTGCCGGCGCTGTCCGCCAATGTTGGGGATCTGCGATCCGAAGCTGTCGCCCATCGCCTCGATGTCGTTCTCGTAGTGGACACCGGGAAGCAGCCGGAGCAGCGACACGACGTCGCGGCCCTTCGTCTGGATCTGCGCGATCTGCGTCGACGTCAGCAGCCCCGAGTAGTCGCTGTTCTTGGTCTCGACGACCGTGCCTTCGGCGACGACGGAGACGACCTCGCTGAGCGTGCCGACCTCGAGCCTCAGCTCGCCGAAATCCAGCCGACCGTTCGCATTGAGGACATTGCTGCGACGCTCGAGCGTCCGAAAGCCGGTCAATTCCACACGTACGGTGTAGGATCCCGGTGGGACGGCCCTGAATGCGAACTCGCCGCGCGGCCCGCTCGACGTCGTGCGGGCGGCGCCGGTCCGTTCGTCGGTCAGGCTGACGGTTGCGCCGGGCACGACCTGACCAGAGTTGTCGAGCACGGTGCCGGTGACGGCGCCGGTATCCTGTGCCAGCACGTGGGCAGGAGAGAGCAGCACGAAACACGTCAGCAGGACCAGGGGAAGTCGAAGCGTTTGCATGGACGACTCCTGATGCGCGAGTTGCCGGAGCGGGGGCGCCGGCGACGACCCGGTCAGTGGACCGGGACCGGTGCGGCGGACGCTGTGATACTATGCTTTAGCGGTAAAGTCAAGTTACTTTAGCGATAAAGGTGGCCAATGAGCCAGACCACCATGAAGCGCATCGCGGGCGAGCTCGGGGTGTCGATCACCACCGTCTCCAAGGTCCTCAACCACCACGACGACATCAGCCCGGCGACCCGCGCCCGCGTGCTCGCCAAGGTCGAAGAGCTCGGCTATCGCCCCAACGCCGTCGCCCGCAGCCTCACGCTCCGGCGCACGCACACGCTCGGGATCGTCATTCCCGATCTGATGCACTCGTTCTTCGTCGAGATCATCGCGGGCATCGAACCGGTCGCCAGCTCGCGGGGCTACGGCCTGTTGTTGTGCAGTTCGAGCGAGGACCCGGCCAAGGAACGCGCCGAGCTCCAGATGCTGCGCGGCCGTCAGGTCGACGGCATCGTCCTCGCCTCGACCCACGGAGCGAGCAACGCTGAATTGCTGCTCCAGCTGACGCGGTACGGGCTCGTGATGATCGACCGCGACGATTACCCCGCGGTGCCATGCCACCGCGTGCTCACCGACGATGAACGCGTCGGGGAGCTGGCGACGTCGCACCTCTTGAGTGAAGGACGGCGCGCCATCGCGCATATCGGCGGGCCGCCGATCGTGCATGCCCGTCGGCGCGAGAAGGGGTGGCGCGACGCGCTGCGCGCCGCGGGCATCCGCGTCGATCCGATCTGGGTTGTACGCGCGGGGTTCATGGACACTGATGGCTATCAAGCGATGAAACGGCTCCTAACGGTCCGCCCGCGCATCGACGCGGTGTTCGCGGCCAACGACCCTGCCGCCATCGGCGCGATGAAGGCCATCTTCGAGGCCGGCCTGCGAGTGCCGGAAGACATCGCCGTCGTCGGCGCCGGCGACATCGCGCTCGGCGATCTCCTGCGCGTGCCGTTGACGACGGTGAGCTGGTCGCGGGCGGATCAAGGCCGCCACGCCGCGCAGCTGCTGCTGGATCGGCTCGAAGAGGACCGCGACGATCCGCCGCGCCGCGTCATCATCCCGCCACGCCTCGTCGTCCGCGCATCGTGCGGCCACCAGACATCCAGCGCGAAGCGCCACCGTTCTACCGCGCGATCATGAGCTCGGAACGTGCGACGGGAGGCCTCTCCCGGCGCGATCTTCTGGCGGCAACGCTCGTGAGTCCGCTCTGGGCGGCAGTCGCGAGTGCGACGACCGGTCAGAGCCCCGTCCAATCAGTGCGCAAGGCCCGCTCAATGGCAACGGGTCCAGACGGCACCGCTGTCAGCGGACTCGAGGTCGAGTGTGAGTGGCAGGGTCCCATATGCCGGGCCCGCGTGACGAACCGGGGCGCGACGGCGGTACGGGTCAGAGACGTGACGCTGTTTGACGTCGAACTGGCGCTGCCCGCGCAGAGCGCGTTGTACGGTGAAGGCTTTCAGATGCTGTCGCAGACGGGCGGCACAATCGCGTCACCTGCGGATCTTGGGAACTACACCGACGCCAAACACTATCGCCTGCCAATTCTGGAAGGTGCGCGAGCGTTCTACGGCCTGCTGACGCTGATCCCGCCGGCCGGTGACGCCACAGTGTTCGCGTTCACGTCGTGCGCGCGGTTCAGCGGGCGGTTCGAGCTTCGCGGTGGCCACGTCCGCGCGGTTGTCGACACCGAGGGTCTCGAACTCGCCGCCGGCGAGAGCTGGCCGCTCGAGGAGCTCTTCGTTGCGGAAGGGTTTAGTTCACGGCTGCTCGATGACGTCGGGAATCGGCTTGCACGAAATCATCCACCGCTCAAAACCGCCGCCCCGCCGGCGGGCTGGTGCTCCTGGTATTGCTTCGGGCCCTCCGTGACGGCGCGCCAGGTGCTCGACAACCTCGATGTGATCGCGGCGCGCATGCCGCAGCTGAAATACGTCCAGATCGATGACGGGTACCAGCGCGCGATGGGCGACTGGCTCGAAACCGGAAGCGCGTTCGGCGGTAGCGTGCGCCAGGTCCTCGATGAGATCCGCCGTCGAGGCTTCGAGCCGGCGATCTGGGTAGCTCCCTTCGTCGCCGAAGTCGGATCGAACGTGTTTCAGCAGCATCCGGCGTGGTTCATCAAGGACGATGCCGGCGCGCCGCTGCGATCCGATCGCGTCACGTTCGGCGGCTGGCGCCGCGGCCCGTGGTATGCGCTCGATGGAACCCATCCCGAAGTCCAGGATCATTTCGAGCGCCTGTTCCGCACGATGCGCGACGACTGGGGATGCACCTACTTCAAGCTCGACGCCAACTTCTGGGGCGCGATGCACGGTGGGAGATTCGCCGATCCGCGGGCGACGCGGATCGAAGCGTATCGGCGTGGGATGGCGGCCATCCTGCGGGGAACGCGCGATGCGTTCGTTCTCGGCTGCAACCACCCGCTGTGGCCCTCGATCGGCGTCATCCACGGATCGCGAAGCTCCAACGACATCAAGCGCACGTGGGATCGCGTAGCCACGACGGCGCGGCAGAACCTGAGCCGGAACTGGCAGAACGGGCGGCTCTGGTGGAACGATCCGGATGCCGTCGTCTTGAGCGGCGATCTGACCGACGATGAATTCCAGTTTCACGCCACAGCCATCTACGCGAGTGGAGGCATGGTCCTGTCGGGCGACGACCTGACCACGCTGCCGCCGGCGCGGATGGCGATGCTCCGGGCACTCCTGCCCCCGACTGGCGTTGCAGCGGTCTTCGAAGACGAGCGCCTCATCGTCGGATCCGTGAGTCTGGCCGATCGCCGGATGGTGTGTCTGTTCAATTGGACCGATCGTCCCTCGCAAGCCGGCTTCAGGTTGACAACCGCATCGCACGTGACCGATGTCTGGAGCGGCGCCGCCCTCGGACGGCGTGAGGGACTCGTTTCCCTCGAACTGGCGGCGCACGGCGCGCGTCTTCTCGAATGCCGATGACGCGGCCTGGACACCAGTTGTCCACGAGCGCCGTCTCGGACATGATTAGCAGGCTCCTGAACATGCCGGCCGTGCGGGACGCGTTGCCGCATCCCAACGGGCGTTCCACAAGCTGAATTGCCGATGCGGATTGTCGAAGCTGCGGTCAACGTGTGCTGTCCCGGCCGGAATTTCGTGACGCTCAAGATCGTCACCGAAGACGGCGTCTACGGTCTCGGCGATGCCACGTTGAACGGCAGGGAGCTCGCCGTGGCCAGTTACCTGCGCGATCACGTCGTGCCGCTCCTCATCGGCCGCGACGCGCGCCGCATCGAGGACACGTGGCAGTACCTGTACAAGGGGGCTTACTGGCGTCGTGGTCCCGTGACGATGACCGCGATTGCCGCGGTCGATACGGCTCTCTGGGACATTCGCGGCAAGACGCTCGAGGTTCCCGTCTATCAGTTGCTCGGCGGCGCGTCGCGCGACTCGGTCCTCGTGTACGGCCATGCCAACGGGGAGAGCCCCGATCAGATGGTGGCATCGGTCGCCGATCACATCAAAGAGGGGTATCGCGCGGTGCGGGCGCAGTGCGGCGTGCCGGGTGTGCTTCACGCGTATGGGGTCAGCCGCGGCGGTGCCCCGTACGAGCCGGCGGAGAAGGGGCGGCCGCTCGAAACGGTGTGGGACACCGAGCGATATCTCGACTTCGTGCCGCCGCTCTTCGAGCGGCTGCGACGCGAGTTCGGATACGACGTGCACCTGCTGCACGACGTGCATCACCGACTGACGCCAATCGAAGCCGCGCGTCTGGGTAAGAGCCTGGAACCCTACCGGTTGTTCTGGATGGAGGATCCCGTTCCGGCGGAGTCGCAGGAATCATTTCGTCTGATCCGGCAGCACACGACCACGCCGATTGCGGTCGGCGAAGTCTTCAATTCGATCTACGACTGCCAGCAGCTCATTCAGGAAGAGCTCATCGACTACATCCGGACGACCGTCGTGCACGCCGGCGGCATCTCGCATCTGCGCAAGATCGCGGCGCTCGCGGAGCTTCATCACGTGCGCACCGGTTCGCATGGTGCGACCGATCTGAGCCCGGTGGCCATGGCTGCGGCGCTCCATTTCGATCTGAGCGTTCACAATTTCGGGATTCAAGAGCACATGCCGCACACGTCCGACACCGACCGGGTGTTTCCGCACGCCTACCGCTATCACAAGGGGACGATGCATCCCGGGGACCTGCCTGGTCTGGGCGTGGACCTCGACGAGCCCCTGGCGGCGCAGTTTCCCTACGATCCGGCCTACCTTCCCGTCAGCCGGAAAACCGACGGCACGCTTCACTCATGGTGACGTTCCCGGAGAACCTCGAATGCCGACGCTGAGCTCTTTTCAACGGTTTACGCTCGTGGCCCTGCGGATGCTGATCGGTTGGCACTTTCTGTACGAGGGGTTCTACAAGCTGATGCTCCCCGGGTGGAGCCGCGCCGGGCAGCCGCTGGCCGCGTGGAGCGCGGCGGGGTATCTCAAGGCGGCGTCCGGACCGCTGGCGCCGGTGCTCCACGCGATGGCGCAGTCGACGCGGATGATGAGCGCCGTCGATGTCATCGTGCCGCTCGGGCTGCTGCTCGTGGGGCTGTCGCTCATCGCCGGGCTCTTCACCCAGGCCGGATGCACCGGCGCCGCTCTGCTTCTGCTGATCTTCTATCTCTCGGCGATTCCGACCACCGGTCTGCCCCAGCCGAACACTGAAGGGGCGTATCTGCTGGTCAACAAGAACCTGATCGAGCTTGCGGCCGTCCTCGTCATTGCGTCCTTCCGAACCGGGCAGATCGCCGGGCTCGATATTCTGAGGAGCGCACGGCGGCCGGTTACTGGTGTCGCACTCCCTGCGACGTCAGATCGCTGATCTTGGGACAGCAGGCTTCGCGAGACCACGGTCTGACAGAATGGCGTTTGTGCCTCACCGATTAGCCTATTGTGACCAGCGGGTGGATATCGCTCGAGACGACGAGTGACCGACCCAGCCCTCCTTTCAGCAGAATTTCAGCGGACGTTCGGCCGAGCGGCCCGGATTTTTCGCGCGCCGGGACGAATCAACCTGATCGGCGAGCACACCGACTACAACGACGGGTTCGTGATGCCGGTCGCACTCGAACGGGCGACATGGGTCGCAGCGGCTCCGCGCTCGGACCGGCTCGTCCTGGCGCGATCCAGTCAGGCATCAGGCGACGCGATCGTCGACCTCGACGAACCACACGATGGCCGCACCGGTCAGTGGAGCGACTACGTCGCGGGGGTCGCCGCGGTTCTCAGCCGAAGCGCACGCCTGACCGGAGCGGACCTGCTGATTCGGAGCGACGTCCCGGTTGGCGCCGGGCTGAGCTCGTCGGCCGCACTCGAAGTGGCGGTGGGGTACGCGCTCCTCACGATCTCGGACGAAGCGGTCGATCTGACCTCGCTCGCGCGTGCGTGCCAGCAGGCCGAGCACGAGTTCGTCGGGACGCGATGCGGGATGATGGATCAGTTCATCGCGTGCCACGCTCACGAAGGTTCGGCGCTCCTCCTCGACACCCGCAGCCTGGCGGCAGAATGGCGCCCGCTTCCGGCAGACGTGAGCGTGCTCGCGTGCAACACGATGGTGACCCATCGGCTCGCGGCGGCGGAATACAACACTCGCCGCGAGGACTGCGAGGCCGGCGTTCGACTGCTTGCGCAGCGCTTCCCGCACGTGGTCGCGTTGCGCGATGTGACGGCCGCCGATCTCGAGTCGGCGGCGGACCTTCTGCCCGAACGCGTCTTCCGGCGATGCCGGCACGTCGTGCTCGAGAATGCGCGCGTGCTCGAGGCCGGGGAGTCACTCCATGCCGGCGATCTTCGGCGGTTCGGTCGGTTGATGCAGGCGTCGCACGAGAGCCTTCGCACCGACTACGAAGTGAGTTGCGATGAGCTGGACGTGATGGTTCGAGTCGCGGCGTCGATTCCTGGTGTCTACGGTGCGCGGATGACGGGTGGCGGCTTTGGCGGGTGCGTGGTCGCGCTCGTGGACAGCACTGTCGCCGCAGGAGTTTCCACGCGAATCCGCGACGGCTATCTTGCCGAGACCGGTCTCCACCCGGACGTATGGGTCAGCGCTGCGGGCCGCGGCGTGACCGCATGGCCCGATTGAGGCCGCGCCATGCTGCACGTGGCCTGTTCCTGCGCCCGTCGCTACCACAGAAATGAGCGCGCCAACCCTTTCAAGGAGAAGAGGACCCGCGGATCGATGGTTTCGTTCAGGATGCCCGCGGCGGCTTCCTGGAGGAAGCGGCTGCGCTGGGTGCGCCGCGCGACCAGATCGTTCAGCCAGGGCCGCGACAGCCAGCGCTCGGCCACGCGGTAGCCGATGTAACGCGGGCCGAGCGTCCGTCTCACCCTGTCTCCAAACGATGCGATCGCGTGAGCGTCCTGTCGTCGCAGTGCGTGATCGATTGCCTCGGCCGCCATCTCGCCGGTTGCCATCGCTTTGCCGATGCCTTCGCCGGTGAACGGAAACGTCGCGCTGAGGCTCTCGCCGATGGCGAGGACGCGCGGATGTGCAACGCCCGCCGCGTACGTCAACCCGCACCGCAGCCGTGCGCCTCTGGGCGCGGTGCGTGCCGAGGCGCGCCCGAGGATCGCGCGTGCTTCGGGAAACGTGTCAACGAACCGGTCGAAGATCGTACGGAGGTTGTGCGTACCCCGATCGCGCCGGTCGAGGAAGACACCGCAACCGATGTTGTACTCACCGTCTCGAAGCGGGAAGATCCAGGCGTACCCCGGCAGGATTGATCGATCGTAGGAAATCAGGAGCCGATCGATCCGCTCCGGTGACCGCACGTAGCAGCGCAGAGCAATCGCGCTGGGTGCGTTCTCCGGTACGGACCGAAGACGGCTCGAAAGCGTCAGGTCGGCTCCGGTCGCCAACACCACGAAGTGCGACTGAATGGCACGAGCACCGTCGTCAACGATCACTCGGACGGAGTCCTCTGACGGGTGGATGCTCGCCACGCGACCGCGGGCCAGCGCGGCGCCATTCTCGAGCGCGTGCAAGGCGAGCAGCGCGTCCAGCTCGAGGCGCTTGATGGTCAGGAACTCCCCGGGCAGATCCACCCGGATCCGTGACGGGCTGTAGATCGAGGTCACCGTCGCACGATACGCGCGCTGTCGCACCGCGTCGAGTGCGCCCAGGCGATCCAGAGCGGCGATCGTGTCGGCGATGAGGCCATCACCGCAGACCTTCTCGCGCGGGAACGCCTGTCGATCCAGGACCAGCACCGCGTACCCGGCTCGCGCCAGGTAGGCAGCGGCGGTCGCTCCGGCCGGGCCGCCGCCGACGACCACGACGTCCCAGGACTGTTCCGCGATCTCGGACACCGCTGGCTGAGGCACGGCAAGCGCCGGAAATCCGGTCTCCGATCGGTCCATAAGCATCATTGATACACGTGCGTGCCCACTCCCTACTACAATAGACACTTTACACCGCTCCATTTCGAGGCTGACGATGTCCACCACTGCTCCGACTGTCCCGACCCCAAGCCCGGCTGCGGCGCCGGACGCGTCCGCCGGCACGCGCGTGACGTTGAACGCCGCATTTGCCGGCGTCCGCCGTATTCCCGAACCGATGAACGATCCGAATCGTTCCTATGCGCCCGGTTCGCCCGAGCGCGCCGAGCTCAAGAGCCGGCTCAAGGCGATGGCAGCCGAGAAAATCGAGATCCCGCTCGTGATCGGCGGTCGCGAGATCCGTACCGGTCGGACCGCGCAGTCGGTGATGCCGCACGATCACCAGCACGTCCTGGCCGAGTACCATCTCGCGGGTCCGGAGCACGTGCAGCAGGCGATCGCCGCCGCCACTGAAGCGCGCCGCGAATGGGGCAGCTGGCCGTGGGAAGATCGCGCCGCCGTTCTGCTGCGCGCCGCCGAGCTGTTGTCGTCCACGTGGCGCTCGACCTTGAACGCCGCGACAATGCTGGGGCAATCGAAGACCGCGTATCAGGCCGAGATCGACGCCGCGTCCGAGATGACGGATTTCTGGCGCTTCAACGCTTACTTCGCGCAGGAGCTGTACAGCGAGCAGCCGCTCAGCAGCCCCGGTGTCTGGAATCAGATGGAGTACCGGCCGCTCGAGGGCTTCGTCTACGCGATTTCTCCCTTCAACTTCACCGCGATTGGCGGCAACCTCACGACGGCGCCCGCGCTCCTTGGCAATACGGTGATCTGGAAGCCGGCCTCGAGCGCGATGTTGAGCGGCTACTTCACGCTCAAACTGCTCGAAGCCGCGGGCCTTCCACCCGGGGTCATCAACTTCGTGCCGGGCGACGCCGTTCAGATCACCACGCAGCTGCTCGACTCGCCCGAGCTCGCCGGCGTGCACTTCACCGGCAGCACGAGCGTGTTCAACAGCATGTGGAAGAAGGTCGGCGAGAACATCGACCGCTACCGCTCGTACCCACGGCTCGTGGGTGAAACCGGAGGCAAGGACTTCATCGTCGTCCACCCGTCCGCCGATCCGCAGGAAGTGGCGGTTGCGATCGCCCGTGGCGGGTTCGAATATCAGGGGCAGAAGTGCTCGGCCGCGAGCCGGGTGTACGTGCCGCAGTCGATCTGGAACGAGGTTCGCGATCGCACCGTCGCGTTGATGAAGGACATCAAGATGGGCGACGTGACCGACTTCCGCAACTTCATGGGAGCGGTCATCGACAAGAAGGCGTTCACGAAGATCGGCGAGTACCTCGACGATGCAAAGAAGAATGCGAAGGTGCTGCAGGGCGGGACGACGAAGGGCGATCGCGGCTACTTCATCGAGCCGACGCTGATCGAGACGTCGGATCCGGGCTACCGTCTCCTCTGCGAGGAGATCTTCGGCCCGGTCGTGACCGCGCACGTCTACCAGGATGCGAAGTGGGAAGACACCCTCGCGGTGGTCGATCGCACGTCACCGTACGCGCTGACCGGCTCGGTCTTCGCCCGCGATCGCGTCGCCGTCCGCCAGGCGCTGAGCGCGCTGCGCTTCGCCGCCGGCAACTTCTACATCAACGACAAGCCGACCGGCGCGGTCGTCGGCCAGCAGCCCTTCGGCGGGGCGCGGGGATCCGGCACGAACGACAAAGCGGGCTCCAAGCTCAACCTCGTCCGCTGGGCCAGCGCGCGCACGGTGAAGGAGACATTCGCGCCGCCGCGTGACTACAAGTACCCGTTCATGGCGGAAGAGTAATCGCTCTTCGGCGTGCCCTTGCGGGCCTGGTTGCAGCGTGCTGCGGCCAGGCCCGTTGTTTTTTTTGGGTGCGTTGAACGATCCAAACACGTGTGCCATCATCCGTCGAGGACCGTGCTCATGCCGCGAATACTCGTGACCGTCATTGGCGGCGTGCTGTTGACTGGATTGGCGGACGGCGTCGGCGCGCAAACAGTGACCGGCACCGCGTTGTATCGCGAGCGGATGGCGCTGCCGGTTGGCGCCACGTTCGAAGCCACGCTCGAGGACGTGTCCCGTGCCGATGCCCCGGCCGACGTGATCGGCAAGGCGCGAATCGAGTCGGCATCCAACCCGCCGTACAAGTTCAGCATCACCTACGATCCGTCGAAGATCGACCAGACGCATCGCTACAACGTCAGGGCGCGCATCACGTTCAAAGATGAGGTGCTCTTCACGAGCGATCAGGCGTACCCGGTGATCACTGGCGGACATCCCAATCACGTATCGATCGTGATGAAAATGGTCGTCGCGCACGGAGCGTCGAAGCCGTTGTCCAATCCGGACGGTGCCGGGAAGCCGCCGGCGCAGACCGCGGCGAAGCCTCCCGCGCAAGGCGCTGCCAAACCTCCTCCGCCGCAGGGCGCTCCGAAGCCGCCGCCGTTGGTCGGCACGCATTGGACACTGACGCAACTTGGTGAAGCGCCCGTCGCGGCGACTGGCAGCGAACGCGACGCCCACCTCGTCTTTGCCAGCGAAGGATCGAGGGTGACCGGTTCCACCGGGTGCAACCGGTTGACGGGTACCTACACGCGGAAAGGCGACGCGCTGACGTTCGGACCCGCAGCGACGACGAAAATGGCGTGCATCGGAGCCGCGCAGGAGACCGAAACGAAGATGCTCGCCGCGCTGCAGGCGACGACCAGCGGAAAGATCACGGGGTCGGAGCTCGCACTCTCGGACAAGGCTGGCGCAGTTGTCGCGCGCTTCGTCAAGAAGTAGCTTGACCGGGCCAGCACGCAGCGGCCAGCGGACCGCGGGCTTTGTCACTCCGCGCGCAACGCTTTGACCGGATCGATGCGCATCGCGCGGCGCGCGGGAATCAGGTTGGCGAGGCAGGCAATGCCCGCGAGGACCGCGGTGGCGGCGCCCCAGGCGATGGGATCCGCGGCGCTGATGCCGTAGAGCGCGCCAGCGACGACGCGTGTGGCGGCCGCACCGAGGATCAGTCCGACGGCGACGCCGGCGAGCACGAGCCCGAGTCCCTGCCGCATCACCAGCGCGAGCACCGACCCGGGTCGCGCGCCGATGGCCATGCGAATCCCGATCTCACGCGTCCGC
Organism: Vicinamibacterales bacterium; assembly: GCA_036258055.1. Lineage (GTDB taxonomy): Bacteria > Acidobacteriota > Vicinamibacteria > Vicinamibacterales > 2-12-FULL-66-21 > DATAEK01. The sequence goes on along the minus strand of DATAEK010000373.1, from coordinate 12,621 downwards.
CTTGCGACGGCGAACGCGATCACGCCGTAGAGACCGATCGCCGCGAGTAACAACGCGAGGCTGCCGAAGATCGAGACGAGGACCGCCGCCACCCGTACCGGGAACAACGTGCCGTCGATGAGGCTCCCCATCGTGTCGGTCTCGATGATGACGGTTTTGGGGTCGAGCGCCGTCAGCGTATCGCGCATGCTCGTGACCAGCGCACCCTCGTTGCCTCTGGTACGCGCCACCATCACCTGATACCCGCCGGGCCGCTGCGTCGTCGAGAAATAGATCGCGGGCTGCGAGGTCTCGCCGACGGTCTGCAGCTTGTGATCGCGAATGACGCCGATGATCTCGAACGACCGGCCGCTGTCGAGCGTCCGCTCGTAGACGACGCGTCCCACTGCGCTCTCGTTCGGCCAGTAGCGTCGGGCCATCGTTTCGTTGATGATCGCGAGCCGCGGCTTGTCCGGCGTATCGGTCGCCGCGAAATCGCGTCCCTCGATGCGCGCGACGCCAAGCGTGGCGAAGTAGTTGGGCGAGACGATCGCACTGCTGATCGAGGTGCCCATCTCGTCGGCGGCGCGCTGACGGCCGGGCACCGCGATGTTGGTGTTGTTGAAGTTCAGCGAGAAGGGCAGCCGCGATGCCAGCGCCACGTGGTCGACGCCTGAGAGCGACTGCACCCGCCGCGTCGCTTCGGTCCAGAACTGCAGGCTGCGCTCGGGTGTGTACCGAACCATGTCGGTGTCAGCCGCGACCACAGCGAGGCCGCTCGTGCGGAACCCGACGTCCGCAGCTTGCGACGCCAGAAGGCTCCGCACGAGCAGCCCCGCGATGACGAGGAGCACCGACGTGACGGCGACCTGGCCGATCACGAGCGCATCACGAAGTGACCATCGCCGTCCGCCGACGTGGGCGGCCACGCCTTCGCCTTTGAGATCGTTGACGAGATCTCGCCGCGTCGCCCGAAGCGCGGGCGCCAGGCCGGCGACGATGCCGGTCAGAATCGCGACGACCGTCGTGAAGGCCAGCACTCGTGCGTCGAGCCGGAGATCGAGCGAGAGCGGAACGGGGATGGGCAAGTGGAACGTCGCGAGCACGCGGATCAACCACGACGCCACCGTGACGCCGACGAGAGCGCCGAGCGTTCCGAGGACGAGGCTCTCGGTGAGCAGCTGCCGGATCAGACGTCCGCGCCCGGCGCCCACCGCGAGCCTGATGCTGATCTCGCGCTGACGCGCGGAGGCGCGCGCGAGCAGCATCCCGGCGACATTCGCGCAGGCGATCGCGAGCACGAGTCCGACCGCCGCGAGCGTTCCGGTGACGATCCATGAGACGAAGCCGTCCGCCTCGGGATGCAAACGTGTATCGCTCGTCGCGCGGACGGTGACGCGACGGTCCTTGTTCGTCTGCGGATTCGCTGCGCGCAAGCGCTCGGAGACGACGGCCATGCTCGCGCGAGCCTGCTCGAGGGAGGCATCCCGCTTCAGTCTGGCCTTGGCGAACAACCATCGCGATCCGCGGCGATCGAGACGTGAGGTGCCGGTCGGCGATGGCACGCTCTCGTTGATTCCCGCCGGCTCGACGTCCTCGACATGCCGGACCGATACCCAGAGATCGGGTGCGAGCATGGGGACCATGCCGTTGAACTGGCGATCGAGTACCCCGACGATCGCATAGGCTTGTCCGCGAATACGAATCGACCGGCCGAGCGCCGCTGCATCACCGCCGAATTCCCTGCGCCAGTAGCGATCCGAGAGCACGACGACGGGCACGGCCGAGGGTGCGTCGTCGTCGGGCACGAGCGTACGTCCGAGCCTCGCGGCGACGCCGAGCAGCCGGAAATAATTTCCCGTGACCACCTCTCCGAGCACGAGCCGTGCGCGCTCGTCGCGGCTGACCGCGGCGAACATCGGTGAATAGCCGGCGACATCTTCGAACACCGTGGCCTGTTCGCGGTAATCGAGCAGATCGGGAAGCGAGTTCGTCGAGAACGTGTCGCCGTCGGCACCGCTCGTGTAGAGATCGACGAGGCGTGACGGCTCGGAGACAGGCAGCGGACGCAGGAGCAACGCGTCCGCAACGGCGAAGATCGCCGTGTTGAACCCGATCCCCAAACCCAGGGACAGGATCGCCACCAGGGCGAATCCCGGACTGCGTACCAGCCATCGACCCGCGTAACGAACGTCCTGCGCGATCGTCTCGAACATATGAGCGCTCCGGCTGAGTCAGGATACGTCAGTGATGCGCCCCGAGTTCAGGCAAATAGTCCTTTTGCCCGGATGCCTGGGCCAGCATGTCACCCTGCGTTGCATTCGACGGCACAGCCGATCACAATGGGCGCACGGCCCGTCGAGGAGGCACGCGCGATGGCCCACAGTCCTACCTCTGCATCCCCTGGCCTCAGCCATCGCGGTCATCACATCGCGCTCTGGACGGCGCAGGTGCTGCTCGCACTCGCCTTCGGATCAGCCGGGGTCATGAAGACGACGATGCCGGTTGCCACACTGGTCCAGAACGGCATGGTGTGGACCGGCGACGTCCCGGCGTGGCTCGTGCGAGCCATCGGTGCGTGTGAGCTCGCGGCGGCAATCGGTCTGATCCTGCCGTCACTCACCGGGATCCGGCCCGATCTGACGCCACTGGCTGCGCTCGGTCTGCTCACGATCATGGTGTTGGCGATGGCCTTCCACATCAGCCGCGGAGAGCCGCAGATGATCCCGATGAACATGATGCTCGGCGGCATCGCGGCATTCGTCGCGTCCGGCCGGAACACGAAGGCGCCGATCGAACCGCGGTCCGGCTGAAGCCGGACGCCACAGGAACCCGTCGCCGTGTCCGGCTTCAGCCGGGCCGAGTCGTCCCGAGCGCCAGTCTGCAGACCTCCTGATAGGACGATTGTCCATGTTCAGTGCCTTTGGCCGCCGCTTGCTACGGGCGCTCGCCTTCGCTGCGAGCCTCCTGGCGTTTGCCTGTGGTGGTTCAGATGCCGTGATGTCCGGCGGCCCATCGCCCACGCCCACACCCTCGACGACCACCGCGAGGCTTCTTGTCGTGACCTACACCGAAGGGTTTCGGCACGGTTCGATCCCGGTTGCGGAAACGACGCTCCGGAACCTCGGGTTGTCGAGCGGTCTGTATCAGACGGAGTTCTGCCGGACGGCGGCCGACGTTCAGACGATGATGACGTCGTCGCACCTCGCGGGTGTGGACGCGGTGTTCTTCGCGAACACGACCGGCAACCTCGGCATCCCCGATCTGCGCGCGTTCATCGACTGGGTCGCGGCGGGCCATGCGTTTCTCGGCGCACACAGCGCGTCGGACACCTACCACAACGCGCCCGAGTATCTGGCGATGCTCGGCGGAGAGTTCCTGACGCACGGGAACATTGCCGAGGCCGATGTCAGAGTCGACGCACCGTCGCACCCGTCTGTCGCCCACCTGGCGCCGCGATTCCGGATCACCGACGAGCTCTATCGCTTTACGCGCTTCAACCGCGCCGACGTGACGGTTCTGCTCACGATGGACAGGAACCCGGACGACGGGCTCGGACCCGCCGGCGATCCAGCCGATCTGCCGCTCGCGTGGATCAAGTCGGCTGGCGGTGGCCGTGTGTTCTACACGGCGCTCGGGCATCGGGACGAAGTGTGGCAGGACCCGCGATTCCAGCAGCACCTGTTCGAAGCGATTCGGTGGGCGTTGAGGCGGTGAGGGACCGCGCTTTCTTCGTGGCTGACTCGCGGCGCTTAGCGGCACACGAAGTTGAGTCTGTCGGCTCGAGCCACACGTCAACTCGCAAGGACCGTTTTGAGCGCCGTGATTGACGGCGCGAAGAAGTACCCGCCGCCGGTCGTGATCACCCATTCAGTCGGCAGCGCGATTTCTTCGAACGTGGCGTGGTCCAGGCGCAGCGTAAAGGTCCGCCGGCGTCCGTCGTCGGCCTGCTGGCCGATGAGGGGGTCGTGTCCTGCCGCGACGTCCCCTGGGTAGCCGCGAGGATTGATCGTCGAATTGATCCAGTCGGTCGTGAGGAATTCGAACTGGCTTTCGATCGACGCCTGGTAGGAGAGGAAGAGCAGACCGCGATCGCTCCGGTCGTTGCCCGGGTTCAGCGGGGTTTCGAGCTGTGTCCCGTATGGGATGCCTCTCCGCAGGACGCGTTTGGGCAGGCTGCGCTCGGGTCCGCCCTGATCGGTCGTATCGTCCCGCGTATTGACCTTGCGGATGTGTGAGGCGAACGGGCAACGCGATCCGTCTGCGTCGGCGGGCGCCATCGGAAAGGTGTCCGCCGGATCCGCTGCGCTCGGGATCAACGCGACAGCGTTCGTGGCATTGGTGAATTGGAAGTTGTTGGCGGCCAGCTTCTGATCCCCGAGGTCGGGATTGTCGTGGAGCGGCTCGCGCATGATTGGCGCACCGCTCGGCCAGCGTCCGACGAAAAGCGAGGCGAGGCGCTCCGGCGTCAGATCGGCCAGCGACGGATGTTTCGCCACGAGCCGGGCGACTTCGTCGTGCATGAATCGCCAGAACGCCGGCACGTCTTGTCGCAACCGTCGGAAGACGAGGAATGAGCCGTTGGCGGCCCATGGCGGTTCGGGCGCGCGGTTGGCCTGCGGCCGAATCGGATCGAACGTGTTCTGAACCGGATATTGCTCCCCGAGCAGGAACTGCCCGGGCCAGATGAGCGGTTGGCCGGGACGCGCAAAGAGCGGGGCGAGCGGATCCTGCGGATCGATGAGCCGCGGCGTCAGGAAATCGTGCGGCCCAGCCGATACCCGTCCACGAACGCCGGGCTGCGAGATCCCGTCCTTGAAGCCGAAATGCTCGTGGCCGGCGAGATCGCCCTCCAGATCGTCCCCCTGCTGCTCGAAGATCAATCGCAGTCCTCGCGCGGCCGCACCCTCGACGACCGTTTCCTGAAGCGCTTCGATCTCGTCCTTGATTCGGCTCACTTCGGCACTCAACTCGGACGCGCTGTCGCTGGCGACAATCAGCAACACGTCACAGCGTCCGTCCGCGCCGACGACCCAGCCGAGCGGCTGCCCCCCGGCATCGGTCGGATCGCCGAGCAGGCCCGCTCGCGGGGCCATGCCGATCTTGAACGCGTCGCTTTGGAACCGTTCGACCTCGTCGCTCGACGTCAGTTTCTCAATGCCGGTTCGCGTGAACGCGATGTTGACCCACGTGGCGATCAGGCCGCCGGACTCGATGCCGCGGCGCGAGCGCATCGCTCGAAAGAGCCGCGCGAACGCGAGCGCTTCGTCGGAGGTTGTGATGTGCGGGGCGATCACGCGCAGCCACCGCTTGACGGCCAGTGCTTCCGTGATTTCGAAAAAGAGGAGTGTCTGATGATCCTTGTTGAACCCGACGAGGACGTTCCCTTGAATGTCCTGGATCTCGAGCAGAGGTTCTTCCTGGACGCCGCCGACCGACGGCCCTTGCTCGGACGACACCGCCAGCGTGCGGGGCGATGCCACCCGGCGCGCCGGCAGGGACGATGGAGCAATCCTGCGCGCGCGTCTGGTCCTGTCTGTGGCCACGTCCGTATCAGCGCCGCGACGGCAGCCGCGCGATCTGCACTCCGGGAGCCGCTACCGGGGGCGCATCGCCCGGACAGGCCAGGGCCGCGTTCTGAAATGAACCCGGACGGCACGCGATCCCGGTCAGCTTCACATCGATGTGCTCGGCGATCTGTCCGCCGAACTCGATCGCCTGACCGCCGATCTTGATGTCACCGACCGTGTAGCCTTTGGCGCTCGGCACTTCGAACACGGCCCGCACCGTCATTCCCACTGCGCCGCGAACCGGCGTCCAGAACTGCACGGCCGGCGTGCCGTCGGGCGTCACCCATCCCGCGGTCGACGGTGGGCCATCGATGTAGAGGCCAACGGGATTCAGGATCGTGATCGCATGGCCCGCCCGGGCCAACGCGTTGACTTCGGCGCCGATATGCGGGTCGCTGGCCCGCTCCGCTACGCCGTAGCCCGAACATCGGATCAAGTCGTCGGCGCCCGTCAGCACCTGGCCGTTCTTCTTCCGCAGAATCGTGGCCTGCGCTCCGATATTGATCTCGGCGCCGAGAGTGTTCGCCGGGTGCGACAGGTGGACGATCCCGTCGGTCGTGTTCCATTTGTTCTGGCGGTTGTAGCGACCGTTGCCGTCGAGCAGGTCGGATAGCTGCACGCTGGGGCTGACAAGCTGACGGTACAGCGCCAGCAGCGTGTTCTTGTCGCCCTGTGCCTGCGTGTGCTTCGTGCCGCCCAGCCCGCCCTGCGGCCGCGGCATCGCGAACTCTCGCGGATACCCCTCCGCAAGCGCCTCCCAGTACTCCGGCGCCTCGCAGGCGAAGACCACGCGCGTGATCTTGTTTTGCGCATTGCGCGTGACGAACCACTCGAGGTACTCGTCCTGAGGTCGAAACCGGCTGCCCCCGCTCGTCACCAGCTTGTCGGCCTCCGTCCAGGCGGCCTTCTTGTTGCCGGGATGCTTCGCCGCGATGACGAGCGGAAAGCCTTTCCACCGGATGACGTCAGTGGCCACCGGCGGATCGGTCGATGTCGTTTTGGCATTGTAGTACTGACACTTGCCCGCGCCGACTTCGGCCTCGACGTCCTCGATGTTTCGCTGGAACGACAGCGCCATGAACTCATCCCAGGCGGCGCGCTGGTCGGTGATGCCGTCGAAGTCCGTGAGGCCCGCCGGGGGATCGAAGATCGGAATGGTGGGCATCTGGCCTCCACATTCAGGAAGACGGGCGTTTGTACCACATAACGCGTGGTGGGCCGAATGTGACGACATCCTTCCTCCGCTGGACGGTCTTTTCTTCCAGCAGGTGCCCAGCCTTCCGTTCCATTACGGTCTTCGACTCCGCTACCTGGGCCAGGTGACTGCCAAGTTGATGGAAGTCGATCTTGCGACCGGCTCCGAGATCGAGCTGGTCCATTTCGACAGCGCCAACTTCCCGGCGAGTCCGCAGTTCCAGGTCCAAACGGCTTTCGCCGCACATTTTGTAGCTGTTCTCGACTTCGTCAAGAAGGCTTACTATGTCGAGGCGACGTTCGGAGATATCCCGATTCTACGGGTCCGGTTCGCGAACAGGTTTACGAGGAAAGCGGCGCTGACATGTGTCTGGTGGTTGGGCTGTTCGGTCGACCGGATTCTGACAATCACAACACAGGAGGAATTCGATGAGGTCAAGAAGCGTCTTGGCGTTTTCGATCTCGCTCATCCTGGCGGCGCCGGTGCTGGCGCAGCCAGGCGGACAGGCGAACGCCAACAAAGCTCCGAAAGCAGTGCCAAGCCAACCCGTCTTCATGCCGCCCGGCGACCTCAAATGGACCGACCTCGATCCCAACGGCGCTCCCGGAGTCAAGGTCGCGGATCTGTGGGGCGACCATGCCAAGGGGGCGTTCGGCGCGTTCCTGAAGCTTCCAGCGGGATTCGTCACTCCACTTCACACGCACACCTACGCCATGAAGGTTGTGTTCGTGTCGGGCACGTACATCCAGGCGCCGGAAGGAAAGCCGGAAGTGCGGCTCGGTCCGGGCTCTTACATGATGCAGCCCGGCGGGAACTACCGGCACACGACCTCCTGCGACAAGGCCTCGGAATGCGTGTTCTTCGTCGAAAGCAACGGAAAGTTCGATCTCAAGCCGGTGGAGGCGGGAAAGGCCCCGCGAAGAAGTAGGTAGCGGCTGCGTCCATCGCCTCAACTGCTCTCACTGAGGATGTTCACCCCTGTCAAATGGAAGTGCTTCGCGGCCTGTAGCATGTGGCGGTCGTTCGTATAGACGTCCTGGAAGCCATGCTCCTCGGCGCACGCCAGGTGGAGCGCGTCGCCGGACCGAACGAACACGGTGCTCGGAAGATCGAGGACGGCTTTGCGGGCCTTTTCCAGCAATTCAGAGGTCACACGAAACCACTGCCACACACCGTTCTGCTCATCTTCTTCGAAGTCTTTCAAGATCGCCGTCAGCTCTCGTCGAGTCACGTGGCGCTCTCGGACGTGTCGCTTGAGGATCGAGGCCAACTCCAGCCGCGCCAATTCACACGAAGCGAGGCCGTCGGCGCCATACGCTACCTCGCGGACTCGATCCGCGCCGGGCTCATTGAGGTAGCACTTCGCGATGTACGCGGCGTCGAAGTAGATCACCGATCCTCGCGCAGCTCGGACACGTACACGGCGGAATCGACCGGGACCTTCGACCGTTTGCGTATCGCTGCCTCTCGGTTGGGCAGCGGCCGACCGGTCATGGAGGCGTCAAACGGCTGAAGCGCCGCGACGCGTCGACCGCGATCGGTGACCACAATCGGCCCCCGACTGGCAGCATGGCGAACCCACCGGCCGGTCTTCAGGTGCAGTTCTCGGATGGAGATCGTCTTCATGTGCACATTGTGACACATGGCCCTCAACAGAGGCAAAGACTCTCAACGGCGCAGTTCTTTTTTTGAGAATATCGTCCAAAAGCGCGCCTACTTGCGAACCACGATCACGACGCCGCTCGCGAAGAAGCGGAGGCGGGGCAGGATCGAAAGCAGGGCATGGTCAAAACGCTTGACGAACGAATGGCCGGTCCAGGTGAGATGCAAGCGCAGCCGGGACATCAGATGGAACGCTCGAGCCTCGACTGATTGAAACAGCGGCGCGACGGTGGCAATTTCCGACCACTGGATGGGACGCTCGCCCAGGGTGGCGCGCCCTGCTTTCGGCCGGAGGCGTTCAATGAGCGCGCAGTTGCCCATATGCTCCCAGAACACGCCATGGCCACCGCGCTTCAGGACGCGATGCACCTCTGTAAGGCCGGCGTGGAGTCCGACGTGATGCAAGATGCCAAATCCGTGCACGAGGTCGAATGAAGCGTCAGAAAACTCGGTTGGATCGCAGCGCATGAGGCGCGCATCCACAGCCTCCGCAACGCCATTGGCTTCGGCACGTGCGCGCGTCAATTCGATGCCCTTCGGCGAGATGTCGATCGCCGTCACACGTGCCCCCATTTTCGCCAGGTAGACGGCCTCCTCGCCGGCACCGCACCCGAAATCGAGCACCTTGCAGCCGGTGACGGCCCCGAGTCGCTTCATACCCCATTGGCGCCAGTCCCATTCCCGCGTAGGCGCGGAGTACTTGCGAAAGAATGTGGGGTTCAGGGCGAGGTCGGCCTGGTTGCGTCGGTAAAAAGCGTCGGCGTAAGCGGCTTCGTCGACCAAATCAATCGAAGGCCCCTGATCGCATGACTTTCGGAGCATGTGCTGAACTCTTTCCGGAGCCACCGTGCGCCAGGTTCGTTCGAACCCGATTGTCGGCAGGAACACCTCTTCGAACGAGATGCACCTCGGGGCCTCGAAGGGGCACCAGATTCGCCGCTACTGGTGCGCGCTGTAGAAAAGATCGCAAACCGCGCACGAACCACGACACCCGCCCACCACTCGGCCGGATACAGCTCAGCGGATCGCGCGGGAGGCGCCCCAGTGCGGGCTGTCAGCAGTGTCGCCAATGCCCGTCACGCTGTCAACCAGCCCCCCGCCATCCAGGGGCCGAGGCAAGCGCAGAAGGTTGCCTCGCCTCGAGCCACGCTTCTCAGCTTCGCCGCGTTTGACATCGAAGCGGCAGTCCCTTGATACTCCCATGAGCGCGCTGACAGGGCGCCACCAACCCGCGGCAAGGGAACACTCCCACCTGTTTTGGTCTGAGTCGTGTGCGTGTGTGCACCTTCTTTCAGCCTGGTTTCAGCGGGGTACAGGCGGTTCATGAAAGAGGGGCGCAGTGACCGCTTCGAAGTCTCTCCCGGCCCGTCCGTCTCTCGACTCCCTCCGTAAACAGGCCAAGAAGGTCGCGCGCGACATCGCCGCCGGTGACGCCGCGGCCATCGCGCGTGCGCGCGCGCATCTGCCGAATGTCGACGTGCCGCTGACGCAGCGAAACGCGCAACTCGTGATCGCCCGTGAGTACGGCTACGCCGGCTGGCAAGACCTCACCGCTGAAGTCAGCAAACGCCTCGGCAAAGGACTCGAGTGGGCGGCAACACAGGCTCGACGCGTCATTCACGACAACGACCTCGAACGCCTGAAGCAACTGTTGGATGAATTCCCGGCGTTACTTTCCTGGCAAAGCAACGACTGGGGCAGCACCGGCGGCCTGCTGGAATTCGCCACGGGTTCCTATGGCGACAGCTTTGATCCGATCAGCGAAGAGCACTTCACCCGGGCGGCGTGCGCAGGGCTGCTGATCGACGCCGGTGCGGTCGTGCAACCATCGGTGTGCGACGGCCTCCTCAGATCGCGCGCGAGGGGGCTGCTGGAGCTGTTTCGACGGAAAGGGCTGCTTCCCGGCACGCTCAAATTCCATGCGGCGCTTGGCGACATCGACGCCGTTCGCACCGCGCTCGATGAGAACGGGAACAATCTCGCCGCCGTCACTGAAGCGTTCACGATCGCGTGCGGCTTCGAGCACGAGGCCGTAGCGTCGCTCCTGCTGGAACGGTGCATCGCGCTCGATCCCGAGCTCGGCGCACACATCGATGGAAGTGTCGGGCGCCACGCCTTCGTCAGCTACTTCATCGAAAGCCGACCCGGGCACGCGACGGCGGTCGGGCTCTGGAAGGGTTTCGTCATGGAGCAGGTCAGCCGGGCAGTCTCTTCCTGGAGTGGTCACTCGACCTCGGTGACGCCACCAATCGGGGATAGCGACCTGACGGCGTTCGTTCGCCTTTTCCAGCGTGAGCCGTGGCTGCTCGGTGAAGCCTTCGTGGAGTTTCAGGCGGACATCATCGCGGCGGCCACGCTGAAAGACCGCCGGGAATTCATCACCGTCCTTCTCGACCTCGATCCCGCGCTCCTGCGCCGCCAGCCGCCTCCCCCGTCGCAGGCCATCGAGTTCGCGTTCACCTACGTGAGGACACACCTCATTCCATTGCTCACCCGCATCTGGCCGCTGCCCGACGATCTGCCGCACGCGGCAGGCATGGGCAACCTCCCACGTGTGAAGCAGTGGTTCGACGAGTCCGGCGCGCCGGCGCTGGGCGATGTCGAGAATCACTACCCCTGCAGTCCATACATGCCGAAGGGCCGAGTCGACGAATATGCGCACCAGTGGGGCGCGCAACGCGATCAGCGTGTCCTCGACGTGGCGTTCGCCTGGTCCGTCATGAACAGCCACTTCGACGTGGCGGACTTCCTGCTCGACCACGGCGCCGATATCAACACCACGTGGAGCTCCCATGAGCCGGCGAGCATCCTGCACGAGCTCGTCTTTCATGGGAACTACGAAGCCATGCGATTCCTCATCGACCGCGGCATTGACATGACGATCAAAGACTACCGTTGGAACGCTACTGCGCAGGGCTGGGCGCGCCACGCCGCGAATGACGAGAAGATGGCGCAGTGGCTGGAGGAGGCGGAACGGCAGCGGGAACAGGGACGATGACCACTGACGCAAGACGCGCAAATCCTCGATATTCTTGAAAGGCTCGTTCTTCTGTCGAATGTCGAAGGCGTCCGGCGCGTGGACTCGTCCAGGAGCGCGCGAAACCAATGAGCGACGTAAGTGCCCAATGTGAGTGTGAGAGACGGTAATCTCAGCTCGCTGCGGTCTCCGTCCGCCCACCATTCGTCCACCACAGGACCGACGAGACGGCGAGCGACTTCGCGATGTCGATCTTTTCTTTGGAGCCGGCGGTCGGACTTGAACCGACGACCTGCTGATTACGAACCTTGGGCATCGGGTGAGCGCTTGCGGATTTGCTGAAACTTTTGCGAACACGCAATGCACTCACCCGAACTCTTTCGCCGCCTTCGTACGGCCTCTCTCGCACAATCTCGCACACGACAGGTCGGACCAGTTGTCGTGCGATTCATAGTCTCCACGGATGCCCAGCGCGGTGATGGGTCGGTCTAAAAGCTATCTCTGGACGTCGGTGAGGTCCATGCCGTCGAGTACGACGGCGATCCTACCGATGTTTCCCGTTGATGCAGCACGGTTGTCAGGGCAACTGTTCTCTGAGGTGCGGGCGGCAGAACGGCCATGCGCCAAGTACCAGCAATAGGCCACCTACAACAATGAATACGAGGGTCACGGAAAGGCCGGCCAGGAAATGCGGCAGAGTATAAGGTTTGCCCTCGAAGAACAATCCATACACAATTCTCACCGCAAATAGCGCGACAAAAGCAAATACTGGGAACAGTGCGGACAAGATGCGCTCGAGGACTGAACCCTTCATTCGGCGGGACAAATATGCGGCGAGGGCGCCGACGAATGGCAGCACCAGATAGGGGATGGCCATGAACTGGAATCTGGTCTTGTCAAAAGGCAACCAGATGAGCACGTAATAGAATCCGAAAAACAACAGACAGGATGCTGCTCCAGGCAACCACACCTTCTTGATATGCAAATCCAAGGAAGGTCTCCTTCGATGTTCAGGCGGCTTCCGTATTTATGAGACAGCTTCTAGCTAGTTCGCCAACCAGTTCTCGACGACCGAGCCCGGCTGCACAATCGTTTCGCTGCGATCCGAGCCCGTGGAGATGATCGCGCAGGCGACGCCGGTCACCTCCTCGAGCCGGCGCACGTAGCGCGTCGCTTCCGCGGGCAGCATGTCGACGCGTGTCACGCCCTTCGTCGGCGCCGACCACCCGGGCATGCGT
>DATAEK010000369.1:0-4807 GCA_036258055.1 Vicinamibacterales bacterium | reverse complement strand
CGATATTACGCGATGGCGGTGGAACGGTGGCCGCGGCGCGATCGCCGCCACGGTCGACTCCACCGATCGTACCATCCGGCGTCAGCTTGACGTTCGCCGGCTTCAGGTCGCGATGAACGATGCCGCGATCGTGGGCGGCGTCGAGCGCCAATGCAATCTGCCTGGCAATGGGAACTGCTTCATGCCACCGGATCGCGCCAAGCGCGATCCGCTCGGCGAGCGTCGGACCGTCCACGAGCTCCAGGATCAGCGCCCGGGCGTGTCCCGATTCCTCGACCCCATAGATCGCGGCGATGTTCGGGTGATTCAGCGACGCGAGGAGGTGGGCTTCGCGTGTGAAGCGAGCCAGACGCTCGTAGTCGAGTGTGAACAGCTCAGGTAGAACCTTCAGCGCGACGCTTCGATCGAGTCTGAGATCGCGCGCGCGGTAGACCTCTCCCATGCCTCCCGCGCCGAGGGGCGCCTCGATCGTGAACGCGCCGATGCGTGTGCCCGGAGCCAGCGCCATGGAAGGAGCGGATTATATCCGGCGGTGCAACAGCTGACCTGGCAGTGTCTCAGCACATCCTAACCACGAACGTACTGTTCGCTTACCCATCGCTCACACGCCGTTGACGTCAGGTGCGTAGAATCCTTCCCGCCACGCAAGCGTTGTAAGGCCTCGGTTCGCGCGCCGACATCATTCACTCTCGCCAGGCGAGCAAGAGCCGAGGACGGGCAAGGAGGATCCATGAACAAGCGACGGCTACTCGTACGAGTTCTGGCTGCGGCGATGCTCGCCTGCCCATTTCTGCTGAGCGCAGCCGAATGGGCCGGCGGATCGGCATCCGCCGCGGCGAAGAAGCAGAAGGCCCAGGCGACGCGATCGAGTCCGATCGCCATTACCCACGACGACGACTTCGTCTGGAGCGTCAACCCGGACAACGACTCGGTCTCCGTGTTCAGAGTGTTGAACGACGAGAACATCAAGGTCGCGGAGATCCCCGTGGGGAGGGAGCCCTGGTGCGTCGCCATTACTCCGGACGACGAGAAGGCCTACGTGACGAACATGGCCAGCGGCACGGTGTCGGTCATCAGCACGGTGAGCAGACAGGTCGTCGACACCATCAGGGTAGGGACCGAACCCTTCGGATGTGCCATCACACCGGACGGCAAGGACTTATACGTGGCGAATCAATCGTCGGCCACGATCTCCGTGATCAACACACGGCGTGACAAGGTGACCGAAACGATCGAGGACGTCGGCGTCAAGCCCCATGGGATCGCGATCAGCGCCAACGGGAAGCGCGTGTTCGTCACCCAGTTCCTGGCGTTGCAGCCCGAGGACGATCCACGGCCCTTGACGCAGAGCGAAGGGGCCGACGATGGCCGTGAAGGACGCGTCACGGTCATCAATGCCAACAACAACCACGTGATCGGGACGATTCGCCTGACGCCGCTCGCGGACGTTGGCGCGGCGTTCAGATCCGATGGCAATACCCTCGCCCGTGAGCCGCTGACCGGCGTGTTCGACAATGTCTCGGGGGCGTTCCCGAACCTGCTCGAGTCCATCACGATCAAGGACGACCTGGCGTATGTTCCGGGCACCTGCTCCTCGCCGAACGGGCCGTTCCGGTTCAACGTCAACGTCCAGAGTTGCCTCTCCACCATCGACATCGATGAGAACACCGAAGCCTTCAAGACACTCAACATGAACGTCGGCGTCAACTTCGAGCCGGTGGGAAAGAAGCTGTTCAACACCAACCCGTTCGCGGTCGCCTTCAAGCAGTCGGCCGACGAGGGCTTCATCGCGCTCGGTGCCACGAACCGGCTGCTGCGGGTGACACTGAACGACGATGGATCAGCGACGATCAATCCGCCACTCAACGCCAACGATCCCGGCAACATCATCCGCATCGAGCTCAAGGATCCAACCGAGATCGGTCAGAACGATCCCGACGACACGATCGGCGGCCACAACCCGCGGGGCCTGGTGCTGAACTCGAGCGACACGCGCGCCTACGTCATGGACTTCCTCTCCCGGGACATCGCCATCGTCGACGTGTCGGGAGACGATCCGACGCTCTACAAGACGCTCGCGAGGATTCAGTCGGCCGATCTGCCGGCAGCCGGCTCGGACGCGGCGATTTCGCACCGGGGCAAGTACCTCTTCAACACAGCAATCGGTCCCGAAGGGAGTCAGCCGAACTCGGTGCGTCCCTCGGGTCGGATGTCCGACACCGGGTGGGGCACCTGCTACAGCTGCCACCCGAACGCGCTGACCGACACCGTCACGTGGATGTTCGCCGACGGTCCGCGGCAGGCCATCTCGATGGAAAGCACGTTCGAGTTCGGCGCGGCGCACATCGTGAATGGGGTGCCGGCGCTGCCGGACTCACATCAGCGCGCGTTGAACTGGTCGGCCGTCCGGGATGAGGTCCAGGACTTCACCCGAAACGTCCGCGCCGTCTCTGGAGGGGGCGGCCTCATCCGGATAGACGCCAATGGCAATCCGGTGCCCGAAGGAACGGCTGGCCTGGCGCAGCTGCCGGATCTGCGACCGACCGCGAACAGCGGCCTGAATGCCGATCTCGATGCCATTGCCACGTATCTGGCCATCGGCGTGCGCGCGCCGATCTCGCCGATTCCCAGTCACAACGTCCGGGCGGAGCTCGGTCGGGTAATCTTCGAGGTTCAGGGCTGCCAGAATTGCCACGGCGGCAAGAACTGGACGATCAGTGCGCTCGACTACACGCCGCCGCCCGCGGCCAACGAGGTCGTCGACGTGCAGCTGGTCCGGTTCCTCTGCCGGGTCGGCACGTTCGACGCGTCGTTGTTCATCGACGGGGTGAGCAACGAAATACGCGCGAACGCGGCGGCTAATATCCAGGCGCGTGGTGCGCTCGGGATCAACGTGCCGTCACTGATCTCGGTGTTCGCCAGCGCGCCCTACTTGCACAGCGGGGCAGCCGCGTCGCTCGATGATGTGCTCGGGAACGTCACGCATCGTACAGCCGGACGCGCCGATCACCTGGACTTTCTCGGGGTGCCGCTGTTCCGGCGGCTGCTGGTGCAGTTCCTCTCGTCGATCGATCGGGATACTCCGCCAATCCTGAACGTGACGCCGCCACTCGACGCCTGCGGGCCGCAGTAACAGGCCCTGGAGGCTCGGCTCGAATGCCGTTGCAGAGCGGGCCCGGAAAACAACCGGGCCCGCTTGTTTTCTGGCCGCCAGCCCGGGTCAGCGTCGAGACGACCAGAGCCTCCCGACCTCAGGGGCGATTGCACTCGTGGCCCGTGCGCTGCCGAACGTCCGTTTCACGCGGGCGGTGGTTCTTCGTCGTCTTCGCGAAGGCGCCGCAGCCGTTCGCGAAGGCGTTCATGGGTGACTTCCAGATCCACGCGTCGATCGGGATCCTCCCGAAGGCGATAGCGATCGTCCAGCAGTCGGACGATGTCGAGCTGAGGACTGACGAGGTCGTCTCGCTGATCTGAATCTGTCATAGAGACCGACCATCCTATCATCCTCGTGCGACAAGTCCGGTCGCCAGGCGATGGGCCGCGCGTGTGGCCGACAATCTGGTCGATCGCCCCAGCCGCATACCCAGTCGCACAACCGATCGCCGATTTGATGTGAGCGTCGCATCAGCGACAAATCCGACGGAGAGTATTGCGCCCTCGCCGCCCTTACCGCGGCGCTCTCTTCAGGAGATTATTCATGCTCAAATCGTCAATTCGGTGGTCCGCTCTCGCGGCCTGTCTCGCAACAGCTGCCCTGACGGCCCGGGCCGCCGCCACTGGTCCGAACCAGGACTTCGGCGCTTTCATCGCCGACCAACTGCGCGCACATTCGGAGCAGCTCTTCGGGTTCCGCCATCCGCTCGAGGAAAGCGCGCTCGGCCCCTTCGACGGCGACAGTACTCAAGCGCTTCAGGTGGCCGACGGCCTGAAGGTGACGCTCGTCTCGAGCGCCGTCCACGATTCTGCCGACCAGATCGCGCTCTGGCCCGACGACGACCATCCGACGCATCTGTTCGTCTGCGATGAGGAGTCCTCGAACCCAGCCGTGCAGCGAGTCGATCTGTCTGCACCCGCGGGCAAGAACGCCACGACCATCGTGACCGGATTGAGCGCCTGCGATCCCGTACGCCGCACGCCCTGGGGCACGATCATCGTGGCGGAAGAGGCGGGAGCCACCGGTGGCTTCTACGAGCTGATCGATCCCGTCCATATCAATAGCGCGATCAATGTCAGCAATCGCGACGCCGGAACGACGAGCGATCCCTTGCACCTCGTGAAGCGCAAGGCGGTGGGCAGCCTGTCGTTCGAGAGCTTTGCCATCAAGGCTGATGGATCGATGATCTTCGGCGACGAACTGGCGCCAAGCGGCGGCGCGGCTGGGGGAGGCATCTATAAGTTTGTGCCCGCCGTTCCGTATCAGGGCGGCGGCTCCATCGCCGAGGCCGCGGCATCGCCGTTCGTGTCCGGCACGATCTACGGGTTGCGCGTGGCCGCCTCCGGATCCAGCAATTGGGGACAGGGCGCCGAGACTGGCAAGGGAGCCTGGGTGCAGGTGAACCTGGGCGGAGCCGGCGTCGTCGACGCGAACGGGAACGTGATCCTGCGGACGGCGCAATCGCTTCAGCGATTCACCGGGTACTACCGACCCGAGGACATGGACATCGACCCGATTGCGGCGGAGGAGGGCGTGTTCAGAGCGTGCTGGGCCAACACCGGGCGCATGAGTCACGGGGCCGGAAGCCTGGTCGAGAACGGTGGCGTGAACAGCGAAATCATGTGCCTCGTCGAAGAACCGCCAAGCGCCGCG
>DATAEK010000346.1:0-18429 GCA_036258055.1 Vicinamibacterales bacterium | reverse complement strand
CCCGACGTCCTCGATCCGATCTACGGCACCAACCCCGTCTCGTTCCACGTCTTCCTCCGCCTGCGCCCGCCGGCGCCGATGGGTCGCATGACGGACATGTTCATGACGAAGCAGATGCACTAGTCTCATCGAGGGGCTTTTCCCCTCGGACTCCCCCACACGCTTCCGCCTTCGCTAAAGCTCCGGCGGACCCGCCGTAGCGCCTTCGGCGCGAAGGCGGGCCGTTCGCGTGGCTCGCTCGCCATGCTCGCTCGCACCTTGGTACGAGCGTCAGATTTATGAGACAGCTTTTAGGTTACGGACTGGCGCTCTCAGCTCTCAGCCGCACCTTGCACCTGCACCCTGCACCCTGCACCTCGCACGTTGCGCCGGCACGTTGAACGCTGCACCATGCACCTTGAACTATTCGCGTTTCTTGCTCCCCAGCCACGCCTGTCGGAACGCTCTCTGCTCGGGCGTCAGCGTGCCGCCTTCGGCTTCGACGAGTACAGCTTCGAACGACGGATCCTCGCCGAATGTCGCGGTCAGCGTGGCGGGCCGACCGGACTTGCGCTTGATCTCGAGGGTCACGCGATCGCCGGGCTTTCGCGTTTTCAGCACGTCACCTGAAAAGGGCGCGCCATCCACCGACGTGATCACGTCGTCTTTCTCGAGCCCGGCGGTAAACGCGGGCGATCCCCATGGCACGAGTGCCGTGACCTTGCCCGACGCATCGATAGCCGCGCCGAGCCAGCCAACCCCCGCGCCGCGCCGGCGCACCGTCAATCCCGCGGGCGCGAGCAGCCTCGCGTAGTCCGGCACCTCACGGCCTTCGACGTACTTGTCGAAGAACTCGTCGGCGAACGCGCGATCGCCGGACACCTCGGCCAATCGATCGCGAAGATCCTTCACCGTGTACGGGTTGCCCACCAGCCCGGGTTGCGGACCGCCGGGTTTGCCGTAGGCTTTCCACATCGCGCGCATGAAGTCGTCGAGCGAGATCCTGCCACCGGATCGCTCGCGGAGATTCAGATCCAGGGCGAGCGCGATGGCGGCGCCGTAGGGGTAGTAGTTGATGAACGTGTACGAGAAGTTCGTCGGATCGTTGAAGACCGCGGCATCGCTGAACGGCGCCATGCCGCTCATGTCCACCACGGACCCGAAGCGGTGGGCCGGACTGCTCGCCACGCTGAGCGCCGAGCTCGCCATGCTCTTCAGTGTCTGATCCGGCGAGGAAAGACCGGCGCGCGCGATGATCAGCGGACCGTAGTACTGCGTGAAGCCTTCGGCCAGCCACAGCTCCCCTGACATGTTCGCTTCTTCGAAGTTGAACGGTTCGAGCGATTTCGGCCGGATCCGTTCGACGTTCCAGCAGTGGAAGAACTCGTGGGACACCGTGCCGAGCATGCGGCGTGCGTTCCCGCGGATCGACACCGGCGCGGCGACGACCGTGCTGTTTCGATGCTCCATGCCGTCGCCGCCGCCCCACGGCACGTAGTCGCCGAGGAACGTATAGGTGCCGGTTTCGTAGTCGGGAAATTCGCCGAAGATCGCCATCGCTTCGTTGACGATCTTCTCGGCGCCCGCCGCGTACTCGTTGACGTCGGCGTCGGTGCCGTCATGATGCACCGTCGCGCGCATCGTGTACTCCTTGCCGTCGGGGTTGTGCACCTTGAAGGATCGCAGCGAGTAGTCGCTCAGCTCGGTGGGACTATCCATCAAGTACTGGAGGTTCGGCGCCGTGAACGTCCAGGGATCGTTCGTCGGGTAAAGCTGCGTCGCGGCCTTCCACGAGTAGCCCGCGGGTGGTTGAAACGTGATCGTGACCGGTCGCATGTCGAACCCGCGCGCCCACATCAGCGTCGCCGGCATGTTCATGTGCGCATGCGAGGTGTCGATCCCCAGGTAGGTCCCGTCCACGCGGTCGCCGAAGACTTTGTAGACGATCCGGACGGTGCCGTCGTGACCGGAGACGTTCCACTGATACGGGTTCGGTCGAACCGGCGTGAGTTCCTTGCCCTTGCCGTCGAAGGCATGGAGGTCGAACACGTTCTTGGAGAACTCATGGATGGCGTAGCGGCCCGGCGAGGAGCGGCTCATGCGCGCCTCGAGCATCGTCGGCGCGCCGGTGAACGTGACCTCGACCTGCGCGTAGTGATGTTCGGGAGCCGGAAACGACAGACGGTACTGCACCGGCTGCTCCGCCGCAGCGCTCGTGACCGACAACATCACCACGAGGAGAAACCCCGGCAGACCGCGCGGCACTCGCTGCGACACCGGTCGGACAGCAAGGCTGAGACCCATCAAATGAACCTCCGAAATCAAAAGGCTAACATACGCTCTCAAACCGACACCGCTCGTGTCGTCACGCTGCAGCTCGATCTACTATCTGCCCCATGCGCACCGTCGACTTTCACAATCACTACTATCCGCCTGAGTACGTCGAGGCGTTGAAGCGTCCCTCGTCTCGGTCCAGCGTCCGCGTGACTTACGACGCAGACGGGAATCCCTGTGTGCACTATCCCGGCGACTACAACATCCTCGTCCCCGGGCATCGCGACATCGATTACCGCCAGCGTGTGCTCGACGAGCATGGCGTCGACACCCAGGTTCTCTCATTCACGACACCCGGCGTCCATGTGGAGACGCCCGCGCTCGCCGTGGAATGGGCGCGCATGGTGAACGACGCGTTCGCGCGGGTCGTGGGCGAGCGAAGGGGCCGGTTCACCGCGCTCGCGACGCTGCCGCTGAACGATCCGGCGGCGTCGGTCGTCGAACTCGAGCGCGC
Organism: Vicinamibacterales bacterium; assembly: GCA_036258055.1. GTDB lineage: Bacteria > Acidobacteriota > Vicinamibacteria > Vicinamibacterales > 2-12-FULL-66-21 > DATAEK01. Next base: position 15,662 of record DATAEK010000346.1, on the reverse strand, counting down.
GATGAACGATCTGGGGCTGCCCGGTGCGATGGTCTTCAGCAACGTGAACCACGTCGCGCTCGCGGACGAACGCTTCGCTCCGCTCTGGAAGAAGGCCGATGACCTCAACGCCGTCATCTACATCCATCCGACCGATCCCGCCGGCGTGGAGGCGATGCTGGATTTCTGGCTCATGCCGCTCGTCGGCTTCCTGATGGACACGACGCTCGCGGCCGCCAGGCTGGTCTTCAGCGGGGTCGTCGATCGGCATCCGCGGATCCGCTGGGTGCTGACTCACATGGGCGGCGCCGTGCCGTACCTCGCCGAGCGCTTCGACCGCGGCTATCGCGCGTTCGAAGAGTGCCGCCGCAACATCAGCCGTCCGCCATCCGAGTACTTGCGCGAGTTCTATTACGACACCGTCAACTTCAATCCGTCAGCGGTGCGGCTCGCGCTGGATTTCGCCGGAGAGGATCGGATCCTCGCTGGCAGCGACTACCCGCATCAGATCGGCAGCATTCCGCTGATGCTCCAAACGATTCGCGATATGGATCTGCCGCTGCTGACCAAGGACAGGATCCTAGGCGCAAATGCGCGGCGTCTATTGAAGATTGGGGATTGATGATTGCTGATCGCTGATTGTGGATTGAGGGATTGCGGATTGTCGATCGCTGGATTGGAGATTTGAGGTTGCCGATTGATTGAGGATTGGGGATTGGTTTGAGGTTTAGAGATTGGCGATTTGCGCCCGACAGCGGACAGCGGACAGCGACAAAGATTACTTTTTCAGCGCCATCACGCACAGCAGCTCGAAGAGCAGATTCGCCGCAAGCAGAGCCGTGATCTGACCCGGTCCGTCGAATTGCGGCGCGACCTCGACGATGTCACAGCCGACGAGGTCGAGGCCCGCGAGACCTCTGACGAGCGTCTGCGCCTCGTAGCTCGTGAGGCCGCCCACTTCCGGTGTGCCGGTTCCGGGTGCGAAGGCGGGATCGACGGCGTCGATGTCGAACGTGACGTAGAGCGGACCAGTGACGAGGCTCCGCATGCGCTCGATCGTCGCGGCGACGCCAGCGCTCTTCACTTCGCCGATGTCGATGGTCGTCACGCGGTGGGCAATCTGAAACCCGAAGTCGTCTTCCTCGCGGTACATCGGACCGCGGATGCCGACCTGCACGTAACCGCCCTCTCGGATGAGTCCTTCTTCAATCGCTCTCCGGAACGGCGACCCGTGCCAGTACTTCCCGCCAAAATAGTCGCCCCAGGTGTCGAGGTGGGCATCGAACTGGACCAGGTTGAGCGGCCCGTGCGTGGCCGCCACCGCGCGGATCACGGGCAGCGAAATCGAGTGATCGCCGCCGACGACGAACGGAACGGCGCGAGCGGCCAGGACGCCGCGGACCGCGGCTTCGATCGCGGCATACGCCTTCTCGATGTTGACCGGTGGCGCGTCCACGTCTCCGGCGTCCACGACCGTCAACCGCTCGAGCGGCGACACCTTCTGGAAGTACGAGTACGGGCGGATGAGCGACGACTGCGAGCGGATCTCGCGTGGACCCATTCGCGCGCCCGTGCGATAGGACGTGCCGCCGTCGAACGGCACCCCGAGGATGGCGGCGTCGACGCCGGTCAACTCGGTCTGGTGCGGCAGGCGCATGAACGTCGCTGGCTGCGCGAACCGCGGACTTTTCGACGAATCGCGTTGGGAGGAGCTCATGTCGATTGATGATTGAGGATTGAGGATTGATGATTGCTGATCGCTGATTGTGGATTGGGGGATTGAGGATTGTCGATCGCTGAATTGTTGATTGAGGATTGACGGACAGCGGACAGGCCGGACCGCGGACCGCGGACCGCGGACCGCGACAAGACTCACCCGTTTCCTCCATTTGACACTTTGTGAAAAGTTTCACATCATAAACGCGCCCTCCCTGGCCGACCGGTCGACGCACGCGCGCCGCACCTCCGTACACGTTTGCGATCGGGAGCCTCGTCGAGGGCCTGCGGTCCTTCTGAAAAGGACCGGTATCGAGTAGGCTCTTGGGAGCAAAAACGCCGGCGCGGACGTCGAGACGATGAGCCAGCTTTTCCATCGCTACGCGAATATCTATTCCCGGCTCAGCATTCTGGCACTTCTGGCGTTTGTTGGATTCCTGGGCACCGTCTGGGCCGTGCTCAATTGGTCCGGGTACAACACCAACCAGCGCGCCTTCGTCGAGCAACCGATTCAGTTCAGCCACGCGCACCACGTCGGCGGTGTCGGCCTCGATTGCCGGTACTGTCACACCAGCGTCGAGGAATCATCGTTCGCCAACATTCCGCCGACCAAGACGTGCATGAACTGCCACTCGCAGATCTGGAGCAACGCCCCCATCCTCGAACCCGTACGGGCCAGCTTCCGCGAAAACCGGCCGCTCCAGTGGACTCGGGTCAACGACCTGCCCGACTTCGTGTACTTCAATCACAGCATCCACGTGAAAAAAGGCGTCGGCTGCGCGACCTGCCACGGGCCCGTCGACCGCATGCCGCTCATGTACCAGGAAGCGACCTTGATGATGTCCTGGTGCCTCGACTGCCACCGTAATCCGGCGAAGTACATCCGGCCGCGCGAACAGGTGTTCAACATGGCGTGGCAGCCCCCAGCCGATGACCCGGACCTCGGTGAGCGTCTGGTGAAGGAATACAAGATCGCAAGCGTGCAGCAATTGACGAGTTGTTCGACGTGCCATCGGTAAGTGTCGCGAGCCGGCCGCCATCGACGGCGGCGGGCTCGGCAACGCGGTGCTGACGGCCGACTCTGACGTGAATATGGACTCTTCCGCAATCCGATCCCGTCTTGCCGGCGCCGGCGGCCGTCTCTACTGGCGCAGCCTCGGCGAACTGGCCGACACGCCGGAGTTTCACGAGTACATGCGTCGGGAGTTCCCCGAGCAGGCGTCGGAATGGAACGACCCGAAAGGCCGCCGCGAGTTCCTCAAGCTGATGAGCGCCTCGCTCGCCCTCGCGGGAGTAGGGGCGTGCACAAAGCAGCCGCCGGAAGCCATCGTTCCGTACGTCAAGCAGCCTGAGGACCTCGTACCCGGCCGTCCCTTGTTCTTCGCGAGCGCCATTCCCATGTCCGGCGTAGCGCAGCCCGTTCTGGTCGAGAGCCACATGGGGCGTCCAACCAAGATCGAAGGCAATCCGGATCATCCCGCCAGTCTTGGTGCCACGGATGCGATGACGCAGGCCGCGGTGCTCGGCCTCTACGACCCCGATCGTGCGCAGACCGTCACGTATCGTGGTGATGCTCGCACGTGGGGTGCGTTTCAGAGCGCGGTGCAGTCGGCGCTTACGGCTCAGAAAGCGAGTCAGGGGGCGGGCCTGCGGTTCCTGTCCGGACCGATTACCTCTCCATCGCTTGCCGAGCAGATGGCGACGATCCTCCAGGACTTCCCCCAGGCGCGCTGGCACCAGTTCGACCCGATCGCCCGTGACGGCTCGCGTCAGTCAGCGGCGGCCCCGGGATCGACGGTCTATCACTTCGACAAGGCCGACGTCATCCTGTCGCTCGAAAGTGACTTCCTCGCGTGCGGGCCGGCCAGCGTCCGCTACGCGCGCGACTTCGCGGACCGGCGCCGTGTCACCGACGAACAGAAGTCGATGAACCGGCTCTACGTCGTCGAGAGCGCGCCGACGTTGACCGGCACGAAAGCGGATCATCGACTGCCCGTGCGGGCCTCGGAAGTCGCGGCTGTCGCCGGTCAGCTCGCGGCCGCGGTCGGTGCCGGAAACGCTGCCCAGGGTGGATCGGCACCCGCCGGATCGGATCGGTGGATTGCAGCTGTCGTGAAAGATCTCCAGGCCAGCCGCGGCCGCTCCGTCGTGGTGGCCGGTGAATATCAGCCCGCCGCCGTCCACGCCATCGCGCAGACGATGAACCAAGCGCTCGGCAACGTGGGCACGACCGTGACCTACGGCGCAGCGCTCGAGGCCACGCCGCCAGAGGCCTCGTCCCTCGCTGATCTCATCACCGCGATCGACGCGGGCTCCGTGCAGCTCCTCGTGATTCTCGGTGGAAATCCGGTCTTCACGGCGCCGGTCGATTTCCGTTTCGCCGAGAAGCTGTCGAAGGTCCCGCTCGCTGTGTACCACGGTCTCTACGTCGATGAGACCGCGTATCTGTGTCACTGGAACGTTCCGGAGACGCATCCGCTCGAATCGTGGGGGGACGCTCGCGCCTACGACGGCACCGTCACGCTGATGCAGCCGCTCATCGCGCCGCTCTACGAAGGACGCTCGGCGCACGAGCTCCTCGGCACCTTCACGTCGCAATCGGGCCGGCGCACGCTCGAGATCGTCAAGGACTACTGGACGCGCAGCTTCGGTGGTGGCAGCGGCTGGACGATCCGTGACGCCTCCGGTCAACCGTACGCGACCGCTGACGCGTTCTGGAAGCACTCGGTGCACGACGGGTTCGTGCGCGGTACGTCGCTTGCCGACGGCGGACAGGCCACACCGTTCAAGCCAGGACCCACAGCGCCGGCGCAAGTCGCGGCGGCGCTCTCAACCGCCCCCGCCGCAGCGGCTGGAGCCAGCGCACCTGCTGATGCAGGCGCACCGGCGGCAGCGCCGCCGGCGCAACCTCCTGCAACTGCGCCAGCCTCACCGACGGCTTTGGCGCCGGTGCCGTCGGTCCCGCGAAGTAGCGCGCAGGCAATCGCCAGCGATCTCGAAATCATCTTCCGGCCCGACCCGACGATCTGGGACGGCCGCTTCGCGAACATCGGCTGGCTCCAGGAGCTGCCGAAGCCGCTGACGAAGGTCACCTGGGACACGACCGCGTGGGTCCATCCGCGATTCGCTGAGGAACACGGGCTCAGGAACGGTGACGTCATCGAGCTGCGCTACCGCGGAACCGTGGCGCAGATGCCAGTCTGGCTGATGCCCGGTCAACCGCGTCAGTCGATCACCGTGTTCTTCGGCGGCGGACGCGACCGCGCCGGACGCGTCGGGAATGCGCCGGATGGCGCGCGGTATTTCAACCCCTTCCTGCTTCGAACCTCCGACGCACCGTGGTTCGGTACCGGACTCGAGATCGCGAAGACGGGCCCGCGTCATCTGATTGCGGCGACGCAGGAGCACCACTTGATGGAGGGCCGCCACCCGGTCCGCGTCGCGACGCTCGAGCACTACCTCAAGGAGCCGAAGATCATCGAGGAAATGGGGGAGAAGCCGGCCCGCACGATCACGCTGTTCCCGGACCATGAATACACCGGGAACAAGTGGGGGATGGCGATCGACCTGACGTCCTGCACCGGGTGTGGCGCCTGCACGATCGCGTGCGTCGCCGAGAACAACATCCCGGTCGTCGGCAAGGATCAGGTCTCGCGGGGCCGCGAGATGCACTGGATCCGCGTCGATCACTACTTCGAAGGCACGCTCGACGATCCGAGATCCTTCGACAACCCGAAGAGCGTGCACCAGCCGGTCCCCTGCATGCAGTGCGAGAACGCGCCGTGCGAGTTGGTGTGTCCGGTCGCGGCGACCGCGCACAGCTCGGAAGGCCTGAACGACATGGTCTACAACCGCTGCGTGGGGACGCGGTACTGCTCGAACAACTGCCCGTACAAGGTCCGGCGCTTCAACTTCCTGCTTTACTCGGACTGGACGACGCAGAGCCTCGAGCCGCTGCGCAACCCCGACGTCACGGTCAGGAGCCGCGGCGTCATGGAGAAGTGCACCTACTGCGTGCAGCGCATCAACCAGGCGCGGATCGACGCGAAGCGCGACGAACGTGACATCCGTGACGGGGAGATTGTCACGGCCTGCGAGGCCGTCTGCCCCGCGGACGCGATCGTGTTCGGCAATCTGAACGATCCGAACAGCCGCGTCGCCAAAGTGAAAGCGCAGGAGCGGAACTACGGCCTGCTCGAGGAGCTCAACACGAGGCCGCGGACGTCGTATCTCGCCGCGCTGCGGAACCCGAATCCCGAACTGGAATCCGCCTAACGCGGCTGAACGCTGATGCCTTTTGAACCCGCTACCTATTCGCCTCCCCCGGTCGTCGCGCCGGGACATACGTTTGCCTCGGTCACAGAAAAAATCTCCGCGATCGTCCTCACTCGCCGCCACCCCTACAGCTGGTTCATCGCCGCGGGCCTCGGCTTCATGGCGACGATGATGCTGATGATGGCGCTCACGTATCTCCTGATCAAAGGGACCGGGATCTGGGGCATCAACATCCCGGTCGGCTGGGCCTTTGCGATCATCAACTTCGTCTGGTGGATCGGCATCGGTCACGCTGGAACGTTGATTTCCGCCATCCTGCTTCTCTTCAAACAGGACTGGCGCACGTCGATCAACCGGTTCGCCGAGGCCATGACGATCTTCGCGGTCATGTGCGCCGCGCTCTTCCCCCTGGTCCACACCGGTCGTCCGTGGCTCGCCGCGTACTGGCTGTTTCCTTATCCCAACAGCATGCGGCTCTGGCCCCAGTTCCGCAGTCCGCTCATCTGGGACGTGTTCGCGGTGAGCACGTACTTCACGGTGTCGCTGCTCTTCTGGTACACGGGCCTCGTGCCCGACCTGGCCACGCTGCGCGACCGCGCGAAGAACAAGTGGGTCGCGCGCCTCTTCGGCGTGCTCGCGCTCGGATGGCGCGGATCTGCGCGCCATTGGGCGCGCTACGAGATGGCGTACCTGCTCCTGGCCGGCCTCTCGACGCCGTTGGTGCTCTCGGTGCATACGGTGGTCAGCTTCGACTTCGCCATCGGCATCATTCCCGGATGGCACGCCACGATCTTTCCGCCCTACTTCGTGGCGGGCGCCATCTATGCCGGGTTCGCCATGGTGCTGACGCTGGCGATTCCGATTCGCGTGTGGTACGGCCTGGAGGATTTCATCACCCTGCGTCACCTCGACAACATGGCCAAGGTCATGCTGGCGACCGGACTGATCGTGGCGTACGGCTACATCATGGAAGCGTTCTTCGGCTTCTACAGCGCGAACGAGTACGAGCGGTTCATGATCGTCAACCGCATGACCGGCCCGTACTGGCCGTTCTACTGGACGCTGGTGCTCTGCAACATCGTTACGCCGCAGTCGCTCTGGATCCGGAAAGTGCGGACCACGCCGATGCGGCTGTTCATGGTCGCCATGGTTGTCAACGTAGGGATGTGGCTGGAACGCTTCGTCATCGTCGTCACCAGCCTGCACCGCGACTTCCTCCCCTCGTCATGGGGGATGTACTGGCCGACGCGATGGGACTGGATGACGTTCTTTGGCACCATCGGACTGTTCACGATGCTGTTCTTCATCTTCATCCGGCTGCTCCCGATGATCTCGATCTTCGAGATGCGCGCGCTCGTGCCGGAAGCGAAGGTGAAAGACGGCGAGGCGCACTGAGCCATGGAACAGAAGGCTACGCTATACGGATTGATGGCGGAATTCGAGAATCCCACGGCGCTCATCGCGGCGGCGCGGCGGACGCAAGCCGAGGGCTATCGCCGGTACGACTCCTACTCGCCTTACCCGATTCACGAGCTCTTCGACGCCATGGAGTGCAAGGACCGCCGCGTGGCGTTCATGGTGCTCTGCGGCGGGATCGTGGGAGGCTTGACGGGGTTTGGATTCGAATCGTGGGTCTCCGCCGTGGACTATCCGATCAACGTCGGCGGCCGGCCGTTCATCAGCTGGCCGATGTTCATTCCGGTGACGTTCGAGCTCACGATCCTGTTCGCCGCACTCTCGGCGATGGCGGCATGGGTCATGTTGAACGGTCTTCCCCGGCCCTATCACCCGGTGTTCAACGTGGAGCGGTTCCGATCCAAGGGCAGTCAGGACGGGTTCTTCCTGGCGATCGAGTCGAAAGACCCGAAGTTCGATCGCGCCAGGACATTCGACTTCCTGAAGGGCTTGGGAGCAAGAGAGGTCAATGAAGTCGAGGAATGACACCGAGCCGGGGCTCGGCGCTCGGCGCTCGGGGCTCGCTGCATCGCCAGGCTGCCCGCCGGCGCCGTTCGGCGGCGGGCGGCAAGGCCGAAGGCCGTCGCGCGAAGCGCGTAAAAGCGCGTGGGGGTGGGGCCCCACGCGCATTAAGAAATGCTGTCAGAGCCGCTGGCGTTTTGTCGCCATCGCTCTGCTCGCCCTGGCCGTCTCCGGATGCCGGCAGGACATGCACAACCAGCCGAAGTACCGCGCACTGCGCGCAAGTGCGTTCTTCGCGGACGGCTCGAGCGCCCGTCCGATCGTCGAGGGGACGATCGCGCGAGGCGCGCTGGCGGAGGACACCGCCTTCTTTACCGGCAAGGTCGGCAACGCGGACGTGAAGGAGCTGCCGTTTCCTGTTGATCAGCAGGCGCTGGACCGCGGCGAGGAGCGCTACAACATCTTCTGCACCCCCTGCCACGATCGCACGGGCAGCGGGCGCGGAGTGGTCGTACAGCGCGGCTACAAGCAGCCCCCGTCGTTCCATATCGATCGGCTGCGCCAGGTCGAGGACGGGCACTACTTCGACGTGATGACGAACGGCTTCGGCGCAATGCCGGACTACAAGGTCCAGATCTCGCCGCGGGATCGCTGGAACATCGTCGCCTACATCCGCGCGCTGCAGCTCAGTCAGCACGCAGCGGCCGGCGACGTGCCCGGCGGCGATCCGACGAAGCTCGCGAAGCCGGCCGCGCCGGCGCCGGGCGGGGAAAAGCACTAGGACATGCAGACACCAGCTGTGAACACCGACGTCCCCGTTCTTGCGCGGCTGCAGCAGCGTGCGCTCATCGTGGGCGTGATCGGCCTGCTCGCGGGCGGGATCGGCGCCTTCGCGAACCCTGACCAGTTCTTTCGTTCGTGGCTCGTCGGCTTCCTGTTTTGCCTCGGCCTCACGACCGGGTCGCTCGCGCTGCTGATGCTGCAGCACCTCTCGGGCGGCCAGTGGGGCCTGATGGGACGGCGCATATTCGAGGCGGCCAGCCGCACGCTTCCGATCGTTGTGCTGCTGTTCCTGCCGATCCTCTTTGGCCTTCCCCGCGTCTTCGAGTGGGCCCATCCGGAGGCGGTGAGCCATGATCCGATCCTGCAGAAGAAGGCGCCGTACCTGAATGTGCCCTTCTTCATCGGGCGCGCGGTCCTGTACTTCGGCGTTTGGCTGCTCTGCGTGTGGCTCCTGAACAAATGGTCAGCGGGACAGGACCGCCGCGAGATTGCCGTCGAGCCCGAGGACACGCGACGTTTCCGCGTCGTCAGCGGCCCGGGACTGCTTGCCTACTGCCTGACCATGACCTTCGCTGGTGTGGACTGGGTGATGTCCCTCGACGCGCATTGGTACTCGACGATTTTCGGGCTGATCCTCGTCGTCGGGCAGGGGCTGGCGGCGTTTGCACTCGTCATCGCCATCCTCGCGCTGCTGTCCGAGACCGAGCCCGTGGCGTCGTACCTCAACTCGCGGCATTTCCACGACCTCGGCAAGTTGATGTTTGCGTTCGTCATGCTGTGGGCGTACCTGGCCTTCTCGCAGTTCCTGATCATCTGGGGCGGCAATCTTCCAGAGGAGGCACCCTGGTATCTCAGGCGGACGACGGGCGGCTGGGGCTCCATTGCTTTGCTCATCGTCATCGGCCATTTCGCGCTGCCGTTCATGCTGCTGCTCTCGCAGAACCTCAAGCGCAATCGGACCAGACTGGCGGTGATCGCCGTCCTCATCCTCGTCATGCGGTACGTGGATCTCTTGTGGCTCGTCGAGCCGAACTACACCCACTCGGGTTTCCCGATTCACTGGATGGACCTGGCGATCCCGGCGGGACTCGTGGGTGTCTGGCTGTTCCTGTTCGCGCGGCAACTTCGGAGCCGGACGCTCCTGCCGCTGACGGACCCCTACTTCAAGGAGGCGTTCGCGCATGACGGGCACTGATCCGCGTAACGCCGGCAAAGGTCGCCACGACGAAAAGGATGCCGTGGTGCATCACTACACGGAGGAGGAGCTGCACAACCTCGACGTTGGGCACGACCCGAGCGACGTCGACGTGCGCGCGATTCTGCTGTTCGCGGTCACCTTGAGCGTCGTGACGGTCGTCTCCGCGGTTGTCGTGTGGGGGCTCTTCAGGGTCTTCGAATATCAGGCCGCCGCGCGCGATCCGCAGGTCTCCCCGCTCGCGATTCCGGAGACGGAGATGCCACGCCATAGCGATTCGCCATTTTTCGGCGGTGCGCCGCAACCGCAGCTCATCACCAACGAGCCCGCGGCATTGCGGGAGTTCCGCCACGACGAAGATCAGGTGTTGCACGGATACGGCTGGGTCGACGAGAAGGCCAAGGTCGCGCACATCCCGATCGAGGAGGCCAAGAAGCGGCTCCTCGAGCATGGCCTGCCCGCGCGGACAGGCACAGCCGTCGCCCCATGGCTGGGCACGCATGCGCCGGCATACGGCGAGTCATCGAGCGGGCGGAGGATTCCGGTCAAGTAGGCTGCGCCGCCGCGCTCGGCGTTCGGCGTTCGGCGTTCGGCGCTCGGGAGAACGTTGCTGGTTTGACGGGGCAACAGAGCCGGCCGTGCTGAGACGCTGCGGAATGAGGCGCGTTGCTGAATCAGCAGCGCCTGCGGCCACAGCCGAGCGCGCAGCGCGAGGCTGTAGCGAGCGGGGGTGGGGCCCGCCGGCTTCGCCGGCGGATGGCAAATGGAAGATGGCAAATGGGCAATGGCAAGGCCATCTGATGCTCTGAGAGTGGATAGTCGCGAGTAGCCAGCGGCGCGCGCCAAGCGAAGCGCTGGCAGGCCGTGCGGGTGGGGCCCCGCGAGCACGCCAAAGGCTGCCCGCCGGGCAACATTCAGCGGCGGGCGGCAAGGCCAAAGGCCGTCGCGCGAAGCGCGTGAAAGCGAGCGGGGGTGGGGCCCCGCGAGCCTTGAGAAAAGAAGGACCACAAGGTGAGTTTCAGCAAGACCATGGCGGCTGGTCTCATCGCCGCCGTGTTGGGCAGTGCGGCCGCATCCGCGCAGGGACTCGCGCCGTCGAGCGCTCCCGCGGCGGGCGCGAAGCCGGGGATCCTGGGTCGGATCGGCATCGATCAGCGGATCGGCGAGCAGCTTCCGCTCGATCTGGTGTTCACCGACGACACGGGACGGCAGGTCAAGCTTGGCGATTACTTCGGCAAGCGGCCAGTGATGCTGGCGCTCGTGTACTACGAGTGCCCGATGTTGTGCACACAGGTCCTCAACGGGCTGGTGAGTGCGCTCGGGGTGATCAATTTCGATGTCGGCCGGGAATTCGACGTCGTGGCGGTCAGCTTCAACCCGAAGGAGGGCCCCGGGCTGGCTGCGCAGAAAAAGGCGGCCTACGTGGAGCGCTACGCGCGGCCGCATACGGCGCCCGGCTGGCACTTTCTGACGGGCACGCAGGACTCGATCGACCGGCTGGCGAAAGCGGTCGGGTTCCGGTACGAGTACGACGCGAAGATCGAGCAGTACGCGCACGGCGCGGGCGTCGAACTGGTCACGCCCCGCGGCACGATCTCGAAGTACTTCTACGGAATCGAGTTCTCAGCACGTGACATCCGGTTCGGGGTGATCGAGGCGTCGGAAGAGCGGATTGGCACGCCCATCGATGACGTGCTGCTGCTCTGTTATCACTACGACCCGGCAACGGGAACATATGGCGCGGCCGTCCTCCGACTGGTGCGCCTGGGAGGTATCGCAACGATGCTGGCGATTGCGGGATTCCTGTTCGTCAGCCTGCGACACGAGCGCGCGTCGGCCCGGCCGAGCGCACAGGGTCATCGATCCTAACGATGTTCACGAACTTTCCGTTCTTTCCGCAGCAGGCGTCCGTGCAGGCGGGCCAGGTGGACGCCGTCTTCTTTTTCATGGTCGCCGTCACCGGCTTCTTTTCGGTGCTCATCGCGGCGCTCGTCGTCATCTTCGCGGTCAAGTATCGCCGGCGGCACGACAACGAAATCGGGAAGCAGATCCACGGAGCGCTCGCGCTCGAGCTGCTGTGGATGATCATCCCGTTCGGCATCACCATGGTGATGTTCTCGTGGGGCGCGAAGGTGTTCTTCAATCTGTACCGCCCGCCCGTCGGCGCGATGGAAATCTTCGTCGTCGGCAAGCAGTGGATGTGGAAGGTCCAGCACATGGACGGTCAGCGGGAGATCAACGAGCTGCACGTCCCGGTCGGCCGTACGGTCAAGCTGATCATGGGCTCCGAAGACGTCATCCACAGCTTTTACATTCCGGCGTTTCGCGTCAAAGCGGACGTGATTCCGGGTCGCTCCAACGCGCTGTGGTTCGAGGCGACCAAGCCGGGCACGTATCACCTGTTCTGCGCGGAATACTGCGGCACGAAACACTCAGGCATGATCGGATCCGTCACCGCCATGGAGCCTGCGGATTTTCAGGCGTGGCTGAGCGCCGGCCGTCCCGAGGACTCGCCGGTCGCCGCCGGCCAGAAGCTGTTTCAGGATCTCGCGTGCAGCACCTGCCACCGCGCGGGCTCGCAGGTGCGCGGGCCCGTGCTGACGAACCTGTTCGGCCGGACAGTCGCCCTGCAGGGGGGCGGATCGGCCGTCGCCGACGACGCGTACATCCGCGAGTCGATCGTGAACCCGCAGGCCAGAGTCGTGGCCGGCTACCAGCCGACCATGCCGACGTTTCAGGGCCTCGTCACCGAAGAGCAGCTGCTGCAGCTCGTGGCATACCTGCATTCGCTGAACCAGCCGGGCCCGCCGGGCTCGGAAGCTCCGGCGCCGTCGCCGCAGAAGTAGAAGAGCCCGATTCATTCGAGCGTCAGGTCTTTATGGAAACCTTGAATTATCTCAACAATGGGCACGGGCTGAAGTCGTGGCTGTTGACCCGGGATCACAAGCGGATCGCGCTGCTGTATCTCATCTCGATCACGGCGTTCTTCGCGCTCGGCGGCTTCTTTGCGATGCTGATCCGCCTCGAGCTCCTCACGCCGGCCGGCGATCTGCTGACGTCGGATAACTACAACAAGATGTTCACCATGCACGGCGTGGTGATGGTCTTCTTCTTCCTGATCCCGTCGATCCCGGCGGTGCTCGGCAACTTCCTGATCCCGATCATGATCGGGGCGAAGGATCTCGCGTTCCCGCGCATCAACCTGCTCAGTTGGTACATCTACATCCTCGGCGGCATCTTCACGCTTTACGCGGCGCTCAGCGGCGGCGTCGATACCGGCTGGACCTTCTACACGCCGTACAGCACGGCGGCTGCGAACTCGCACGTGATGACGGCGGCGGTGGGCATCTTCATCACGGGCTTCTCGTCGATCCTGACCGGGCTCAACTTCATCGTCACGATCCACCGCATGCGCGCGCCCGGTCTCACGTGGTTTCAGCTGCCGCTCTTCGTCTGGGCCCACTACGCGACCAGCCTGATCATGATCCTCGGCACGCCGGTGATTGCGATCACGGTTCTGATGGTCGCGGCGGAGCGGGCGCTGCACTTCGGCATCTTCGATCCCGCGCTCGGCGGCGACCCGGTGCTCTTCCAGCACCTCTTCTGGTTCTACTCGCACCCGGCGGTCTACATCATGATCCTGCCGGCGATGGGCGTCGTCAGCGAGATTGTGCAGGCCTTCTCGCGAAAGAACATCTTCGGCTACTCGTTCATCGCGTACTCGTCGCTCGCCATCGCGGTCATCGGCTTCTTCGTGTGGGGCCATCACCTCTTCGTCGCCGGCCAGTCGGTGTACGCTGGGCTGCTCTTCTCGATCCTGAGCTTCCTCGTCGCCATACCGTCCGCGATCAAGGTGTTCAATTGGACGGCCACCATCTACAAGGGAGCGGTCTCGCTCGACTCGCCGATGCTCTACGCGATTGGCTTCATCGGGCTGTTCACGATCGGTGGGCTGACCGGACTGTTCCTCGCCTCGATGGGTCTCGACATTCACGTGCACGACACCTACTTCGTCATCGCGCACTTCCACTACATCATGGTGGGCGGTGCGATCATGGGCTATCTCGGCGGGCTGCACTACTGGTGGCCGAAGATCACGGGACGTCTCTACAACGAGCCGTGGGCCAGGGTCGCAGCCGTCATCGTCTTCCTCGGCTTCAACTTGACGTTCTTCCCGCAGTTCCTTGCCGGCTATCTCGGGATGCCCCGGCGGTACCACGCCTATCCGCCCGAGTTCCAGGTGTACAACGTCCTCTCGACCGCGGGCGCCTCGATCCTGGCGGTCGGCTACATCGTGCCGCTCATTTATTTGACGTATTCACTCTTTTACGGCACCCGCGCCGCGGCCGACCCGTGGGGCTCGAAGGGTCTCGAGTGGGAGGTGCCTTCGCCGCCGCCCACCGAGAACTTCGAGATCACGCCGATCATCACGCACGGCACGCATCACTACGAGCCCAACAAGGAGGTCGGCGTTGTTTGAGGGACGCACCGAGCACTACCCGGGGCCGATTCACCAGCCGCCGGTGATATCGGGGAGCGTGCACGATGGTGAGGCCGTGGACGCCCTCCACGCGCACCACCCCAGACTGCAGCACCACTTCGACGATATGGCGCAGCAGGCCGAGGCGTCGACGCTCGGGATGTGGGTGTTCCTGGTCACCGAGATCATGTTCTTCGGCGGGCTCTTCATGGCGTATCTGCTCTACCGGTCGTCGTCACCGGAGGGCTTCGCGGAGGCCAGCCATCATCTGAACGTGACGTGGGGCGCCGTCAACACGATCGTCCTGATCGTCAGTTCGCTGACGATGGCGCTGGGCGTGCGTGCAGCACAGACGAGCGCGCCGCCGAAGACGCAGGTCATGTGGATACTCCTCACGATGCTCTTCGGCGCGGCGTTCCTGGGCGTCAAGGCGATCGAGTACACGGACAAGTTCACGCATCACCTCGTTCCGGGCCCCAACTTCGTGTGGGAAGGGAAACATCCGGCCACGGCGCAGATGTTCTATTCGCTCTATTTCTGCATGACCGGTCTGCACGCGCTGCACATGGTGGTCGGGCTGGGAATCATGACCGTGATCGCGATCATGGCGTGGCGCAATACGTTCGACGCCGACTACTACACGCCGGTCGAGGTCGCCGGTCTCTACTGGCACTTCGTCGACATCGTCTGGATTTTCCTGTTCCCCCTGCTCTATCTGATCGGCGCACACGCCGCATGAGGCGCATCTAGATGTCCGTTCACCCGCACATCGCTCCGAAGTCGATGTACTACATGGTGTTCCTGGCGCTCGTCGCCGGCACCATCCTGACCTACTTCGCCGCCCTGTTCGACATGGGTCCGCTCAACAACATCGTGATGCTGACCATCGCCTGCATGAAAGCCACGCTCGTCGTGCTGTTCTTCATGCACCTCCGTTGGGGCACGCGCCTCACCATGCTCGTCGCGATCTCCGGCTTCTTCTGGCTGCTGATCATGTTCAGCATCACGATGAGCGACTACCTGAGCCGGGGGTGGGTGGAGGGGACGTTGCGGTAGTACTAAGGTGCCTGGGCGCTCCCGGGCGTTCCTCCTCAATCGAAAGAATTCATCAGCATCACCGGTCCTCGATCGCTACGATCGGTCTCCAGCGCCTCCGCTCGCGTAGCCCTGAGACCCGTTCGCGCCTTTTTTCGGGTTTGTACGCCAGCCCGTTGGCACCTTGGCACCTTGGCACCTTGGCACCTTGGCACCTTGGCACCTTGGCACCTTGGCACCTTGGCACCTTGGCACCTTGGCACCTTGGCACCTTGGCACCGA
>DATAEK010000339.1:0-16146 GCA_036258055.1 Vicinamibacterales bacterium | reverse complement strand
TGGGGCGGATTGCCCGAGCCCATGTTCATCGCAAGAGCCCCGAAATCGTACAGCGCCATGGCGTCGAAGACATCGTTCTGCCGCCACGCCATGTATTTGGGGATGGAATTCGAATAGCCGACGCCGGTGCGAAACTGGCGGCCGAGCTTCATGATTCGGTCGGGTTGCGGGTACGGCAGCGGCTGGAGGAGGACAGCATCCACGACCGTGAAGATCGCTGTGTTGGCGCCGATGCCGAGGGCCAGCGCCGCCAGAGCAATGGCGGTGAAGCCGAGGTTCCGGCGCATCGTGCGCAGGGCGTAGCGCAGATCGGCGAGGAGCGTTTCCATCTGGGACGTAGACGAGACAGGGTTTACTTGGTTCCGTGACGCTCGCGAATGCTTCAACGGCGCCGCCGGCCCGCCTCATCACGGCTGCATTTACAAAAGCGAATTCGGACGTGTAACGCGTGCGCCCGTCGTGGCACTTCCTGTCAGACGCACAGTGGCGTCCAACAGGAGCGGCGCACAACATGCCAAAGATCTGGACCGTCAGCCTTCTCGTAGCCCTTGCCCTTCCCGGGCAGTCATCGACGCATCACAATCCGGCGGCCGCAAGCCAGGCAGGCGCGGGCGCACTGCACGCGGGATACGGAGATCTGCAGTGGCAGGTGATGGTCCCGGAGTTGGGCGCCGACTCACCACAGGTATCGATCCTGCGGGTCGACCCCAAGACCCACGCCACACAGCTGCTGATTCGAATGCCGAAGCAGATGCACGTCCCGATGCACTGGCACAGCGCTAACGAGACCCATACCGTGATAAAGGGCACGATGGTGTTCGAGCACGAGGGCCAGCGACACGAGCTCGGACCCGGCGGCTTCAATTACCTTCCCGCTCGCATGCACCATCAGGCATGGTCCTCCGACGATGCGCTGGTGTTCATCACGGTGGATTCAGGGTGGGACGTCAACTGGGTGAACGGCCCTCCTACTAAGAGCGATCTCGGCCAACGGCCGCCCGGTCGGTGAGTCCGGCATCGCTCCGCACACGACCCCGCACGACCGGGGACATTTCTATTTCGCTTCGACACGCACACGACCGCGACTTGACCGCACGCGGGATGGCTGTTAGCGTCGCACTCGTGCATGGTAGTGCGGATATTCGTCTCTCGACGGCGAGCGATGGTGAGCTCGCCAGAGCTATAGCCTCGGCGCCGCCCGGCGCGGCGGACGCCGAAGAGTCGGAGTTGTACCGCCGATTCGCACGCCGGGTACACCTGTACGGCCTGAAGCACCTGCGCGACGCGGCGGCTGCGGACGATCTCGTGCAGCAGGTACTTCTCGTGACGATCGAGCGACTGCGGGCCGGCGAGGTTCGGAATCCGGACGAGGTCGGCTCGTTCATCCTCGGAACGAGCCGGCTGTTGGCGGACTCGACGACGCGGAAGACGCGACGCCGCGAGCGCCTGACGGAGCAGTTCCACGTGCCGGACCTGTACGCCGCGCCAATGGTCGCGTCAGACGATATCGCGGTTGTGGAGCGCTGCCTGCACGCGCTCGCCGAGCGTGACCGGAGAGTGCTCGTTTTGACGTTTTATGCCGAGAAGACTTCACCAGAGATTGCCGAGGAACTCGGGGTGACTGGCACGGTCGTTCGTGTTGCACGACACCGCGCGCTCGAGCGCCTGCGCGAATGCGTTGGCCTCCACCCCAGCGGGCAAAATCCGCGCGCTGGGGGCCCCGCCCGACAGGGGCGAGGACGCAATGACTGACACGCATTGCCCGGCGCCGATTGCATTCGCCGACGTCGTCGACTACTGGGCGGGCGAGCTGACCCGGGCCGAGGAGGACCGGATCGAAGAGCACGTGTTCAGCTGCGCCGATTGCGCGCGGGATCTCGCCGCGGCTGAAGCGCTCGCTCACGGTATCACTGCAGTGGCGCGCGAGGGCGGGCTTCATTCCGTGGTCAGCGACGCGATTCTCAATCGTCTTGCCGCTGATGGCGTGCGCATCCGCATGTTCACGCTCGAAGGGGCAGGGATCATTCCGTGCGCCGTGTGGGCTGACGACGATCTTGTGGTGTCGCGGATTCGCGCAGATTTCGCGGAAGTCGATTCGGTCACTATCGTGACGCGTCAGGCATCCGGCGAGGAGATCAGCCGCGTCTCCGACATTGCTGTGCGACCGGGCCAACGGGAGATCCTGAACGCGTTCTCCGCGGCTCATCTGCGAAAGCTTCCGTCGACGCGCGTCCAGGTGACGGTTACGGCGCCGATCGGAAGTGGCGAACGGACGATCGCCGAGTACACGCTCGAGCATGCCGGCGCGTTCGATCGGCTGACCGGCAGGCGGTGAAGCCCGAATCGAAGGAACGATTGCCGAGGCTGGCGGCAGGTTCTCGCCGCGCGCCCAATCGCGCCTTCACAGTCCCGAGACTCGTAACCGGCGCCGGATCCTCGCGTGCCAGATCCACATGATCGCCGCCGTCACCCACCACGCGATTCCGATGATTGGCGCGTCCCGGATCAAGAGGAACGTGATCGTCGTCCCGTGGAAGGCAAACGTGAGCGGCAGCACGGTGAAGATCGTCGCGACCACCAGCGTGGACGTTCGGCTCTTGATCAGTTGCCGGGTTGCGTCGAGCGTCTGCTTCTCCGCAGTCGGTGGGCGTGTCGCAGGTAGTCCCAGGCTCGTGCCGCGTGCCGCCGTGACGTCGCGTGCAAGCTCGGGATCGGTCTTCAGATAGGACTCCACCAGCGCCTGAGTGTCGGCGCTTGCGTCTCCCGCCAGGTAAACGGGGATCAGGTCCTTGACGACGTCTCGTGAGATGTTCATGACTTCACCTCCGGTTCAGCGATGCCAGGGCCGCCGGTCCTCAGGGCCTCGGCCAGCTTCAGCCGCGCCCGATGCACCTTGACCCGCGCCGCGACGGGGGAGATCCCCAGCGCCGCAGCCACCTCGTCGTACGACATCCCCTCCTCCGCCCGGAGGAGGACGGCCGCCCGGTCGATCTCCGGCAGCGTCTGAAGTGCCGCCAGCACCGCCGCCAGCTCGAGGTGCGCCTGCGCGCGGCGTTCGGGACCCGGACGGGTGTCGTGTGCCCGCTCGTCGAGCGTGGTCATCCGGCGGGCGTGGCGCCGATCTGCCAGGAAGAGGTTTCGGGCGATCGCCAGCAGATAGCCCTTGACCGTTGTCAGATCCACGCGATCGCGCGCGTGCCACAGGCGGATGAACGTCTCCGAGAGGATGTCGTCCGCCAGGGCCGGATCGCCTGAGAGGAACAATACGAACCGGTGCACGTCGCCCGCGTGCGTCCGGTACAGTTCCGAGAAATCGATCAAGTCCCACTCCGTAGCCAGGCACTCCGCGCGTTCTGAAGGATGTACGCAGCAATCCAGCGATCTGTTACACGGCTCCTCGACACGGGCGACGGCCGGGGCGACATCGAGTGTGTGGCGTGACATGAGGTCAGACGCGGTGATCGCGCGCGCTGATCGCACGCGAGCGATCGGATTGTCGTGGGGGAAGCTGCTACGTTGCCCTGAGAGCGGCGGCTGCGAGCGCTCAGGGTCGCATGCGACTCTGGACCGGAAAGCCCGGCAACAGCTACCATCCCATCGTTAGTTCTGCAATCGAATCCGAGTCTTCTACGATGACGTCATCGCACCACGTCTCAGCTTCGCCGTCCGCAGGCCTATTGACCGGCTCCCTGACGGACTTTCGCCATGCCTTCCGTCTCCTGTGGAAGTCCAAGCGGATCACTGCAACCACTCTTGTCACTCTGGCGCTGTGCATCGGCGCGACGACGGCGATCTTCTCATCGGTCTATTCGCTGATGTTGAAGCCGCTGCATTGCGTGATGAGTGAGGAAGGACTCAATCCTACGCAACCATACGGATGATGGGACCTTAGGCCTCACTCGGCGCGGAGCGCCGCCATCGGCTCCACGCTGGCCGCCCGGCGCGCCGGCAGATAGCACGCAAGCAGTGCGACGACTGCGAGGATGCCAGGTACTGACGCGAACGTCACGGGATCCAGCGGCTCGGTCTGATACAACAGCCCGCGCATCAGACGCGTAGCGCCGAGGGCACCGACAATCCCGAGTCCGAGGCCAGCCAGCGTCAAGGTCATGCCCTGACGCACTACCAGTCCGAGTACTTCGCGACGCGTCGCTCCGAGGGCCAGTCGCACGCCGATCTCACGCGTCCGCCGGGCGACGCCGAACGCGAGCATCCCGTAGAGGCCGATGGCTGCAAGCAGCAGCGCGCCTGACGCGAATGCACCGAGCAGGACCGTGCTGAATCGCTGCGGCGCCGACGCATCCGCCATCACCTGCGCCATCGTCGTAATCTCGGCCACCGCGAGCGCTGGATCGAGCGCAGCGATCGCAGCCCGCATTGGAGCGATGAGTGTCGCGGCGTCCTGATCGGTCACTGCCGCCACCGTCATCCGCCGCACGAGTCCGGCGATGGGCAAACCGCCCGGCGGATTGACCGCTTCGGCGAACGGCACGTAGATGTGCATGATTGGCGGCTCGCCCAGCTTGCCGTCGACGACGTCGCCGGCAACACCGACAACCGTCTGCCACGGCGCTCGCGACGCCGCAATACCCCACTTCACTCGCTTGCCGATTGGGTCCTGCCCCGGCCAGTAGCGTTCCGCAAGCGCACGGCTCACGATGGCCGTGCCGCGGTTCTCGAGGTCTTCCTCGGGCAGGAACCCGCGTCCCCTCACGATGGGCACGCCGAACGTTCGAAAGTAGTCGCCGAAAGTCCAGGTGACCGCCACGCTGCCGGTTGCGTCGCTGGCGTCGATGGCCTGATCGGCCGTGAAGGCCCGACGCTCACCGTCGCCCTTCAGCGGGAGATCAGTCTGGATGGAGGCCGCACGGACCGACGGGATCGCACGTACACGGTCGTGCAAATCCTGGTAGAACGATCGGACGGCAGGAGCGCTATCGTACCCCGCCTGCGGCAACCTCACCTCCATCGTCAACACCCGGGGCGCACGGATGCCCGTGTCGACGGCCATCAGCTTCGTGAAGCTCCGCATCAGCAGACCCGCGCTGGCAAGCAGCACGACCGCCAGCGCCACGCTCGACACGACGAGCATGGCCTGCAGGCGATGTTGGCGTGCGCCGCCCATGCTGCGCGCCCCGCCTTCCCGGAGCAGATCCGTGAGCTCGCGCCGTTCGCTGACGACCAGCGGCAGCAATCCGAAGACGATGGCGGTGAGCGCCGACAGCGCGAACGTGAAGAGCACGACGCGCCCGTCGAGCCGCACGTCCTGCACGCCGGGAAGACTGAGCGTGATGACGTCGGGCATCGCGCGCACGACGGCGTTGCCGATGAACAAGCCGAGTGCGCCTCCCGCGGCCGTCAGCAGCAGGCCCTCCACGAGCAGCATCTGTAGTAAGCGACGACGGCCAGCGCCGAGCGCGGCGCGTACGCTGATCTCACGCTGGCGCGTGACCGCACGACTGAGCACGAGGTTCGCGACGTTCGCGCAAGCGACCAGCAGCACCAGTCCGACCGCACCGAGCAAAATCAGCAATGGTCTCTGGACCTGCCCGGCAATGTCGCTGATGAGCGGCACGGCGGTGACCATGAGCGAGTTGATCGGCCCCTTGAGGATGGGCGGGTAGTTCCGGACCAGGCTCGGCCCCAGCGCACCGGCTTCCCGCATCGCGTGCTCGATGGCAACGCCGGCGCGCAACCGTCCAATGACGGTGTGGTTGTACATCATCCCTCGCGCCTGCTGGCTCCTCTCGAACGGGCTGAGGGCGAGTGGGGTCCAGACCTGAGCCGGCTCGGCATTGATTTGCGGTCCACGCTTCGGAAACTGGAACGATGCCGGCATGATGCCGACGATCGTGTAGGGGCGGCGGTCGAGGGTCATCGTGTGACCGACGGCGTTCGGGTCGCCGCGGTATCGTCGCTGCCACAGTCCGTAACTGAGCACCGCCACGTCCTGCCCCGGCTGATCCTCCGATTCGAGAAACGTGCGCCCATGTGCGGCGGACACCCCCAGAATCGGAAATACGGAGGCCGACACGCGAACGCCGGTGATCTGTTCCGGCTCGCCCGCGCCCGACAGTTCGTACTGCTGCGTGCGATAGGCGCCGATGCTCGAAAACGACCGTTGCACCGTCGTGAGGTCGATGAAATCCGGCGGCGACACCCCGACCTTGGAAAAGGCCGACCCGCGAAACCCTTCGTAGATCAGCATCAGCCGTTCGGGTTCGACGTATCCGAGCGGACGCAGCAGAACGGCATTGACGAGACTGAACATCGCGCTGTTCGCGCCGATGCCCAGCGCCAGCGTGATGACGGTAACGGCGGTGAATACCGGCGCTTTCACCAGCGCACGGACGGCGTGCCGCACGTCGGCCTTCAATGAACCCATGGCTGTCTCTCCGTGGTAAGCGGTCGCGCGCGCCCGCTTTCTGGCCGCGCGCGCACGTGCGTGAGTGACCGGGACCGATCGACAGAGATCGGGCACCACGCGCAACCAGGTCGCCTTCGTCCCCCGGGCGTTCAACAGGTCGGCAAAATCGGCCTCGAGATCAGATGCGAAGCGCGCGCGGAATTCGTGGGGATACACACGAAGCAGGATGCGGTATATCGCCTGCGAGGGGGACTGGCGATGCATCACCGCTCGCCGGTAATCAGGCGCTTGGCGCGAACCAACGCCGCGAGCCTCGTCAATCGCTGCGCCTCGGCTTCGAGTGCGCGACGGCCGGCAGGCTGAAGTCCGAACACGCGACGGCGGTCGTCGCCGAGCGTGGTGAGCTCACGAACGAGCCCCGCGTCTTCCATGCGCTGGAGCGAACCGTAGATCGTGCCCGGCCCCATGCGCATGTCCGCGCCGGCCGACGCTTCCACCGCCTGCATGATCGCGTAGCCGTGCAGCGGACCGTCGACAAGCGCAAGGAGGATGTGGAATACGGCGGCGGTCAGCGGCGGCTGGCCCAGGGACGGAACCGGCTTCGACACGGCTCGATCCTATTACCGCTACGGATATACGCAAGAAATTTTTGTGTCATGCGACCCGGCGCCTTCCTGCGGGTGATCAACGAACCAAACGCCTGTGTGGGACCTGCGTCGGTCGTAACTGCTACTCGTGCTGTAGCGCTTGAATAGGGTTGATCCGGGTGGCGCGCCGTCCGGGTGCCAGGATGGAGAGTGCGACCACTGCCGCGAAAGACGCCATGGCCATCACGTACGGAAGCGGGTCGAACACATTGATCCCGGACATCGTTGGGATTCCGCTCCGCAGGACGCTGGCCACAGCCGACCCGCCAAGAGCGCCGCAGACGAAACCAATGACGATCGGACGGCTCATCGGGGCCAGAATGGCGCGGACCACGTGGCTCGCGCGGGCTCCGAGCGCGATGCGCAGTCCGATCTCCTTAGTGCGCTGCGCCACGGTGTAACCAGCGAGGCCAGCCAGCCCGATGACCGAGAGCAGGATGGCCACGGTACCCAGGATCGCGATCACCCCGACTGCGGCGGACGCTCTCCGCATTTCCCGGTCGTACGCATCCGTGACCACCTGCACCGTTGGTTGCAGCCGCTCGTCGAGCCCGCGGGCCGTCTCCTGGAGACGTCGGACGACATCGCGCGGCGAGCCTGAGACACGAAGCAGCAGGCCGGCGTCCGGGGCGTCGCTTCGCGATGGGGGGACGTAGAATTCCAGGGGTTCGGGATTGCCCACGTAACCGGTTGAGGCGTTTCGCACCACGCCGATCACCGTCTGGCCGTCAGTACCCCACGGGAGCGATTTGCCGAGCGCATCCTGGTCAGGCCACAGCCCGCGCGCCGTCGCTTCGCTGATTATCGCCACCCCCTCTTCGCCCGGCCGGAAGTTGCGCCCGCGCAGGAGCCGCATTCCCATCGTGTCCAGAAATTGCGGATCCACGCGATTGCCCGCGTACTGGCGCCCCATCCAGTTCGCTCCCATGTGGAGCTCGCCCCACGGCGCGAGCCAGACCTGGGATGTGGCTTTCACGTCTGGCCATACGGCAGCCCGCTCACGAAGCAGATCGAGATAGGCCTGCGCGGCTGGTCCGGCATAGCCATGGGCCTTCAGGCCCGGCGAAATCCAGACGAGATGGCGGTAGTCGAAGCCGGGGTCCGTGGCGCCAAGGCGGTGCCGGCTGTTGACCAGAAGACTGGACACGACCAGCAGCAGACAGCTAACGGCCACCTGTGTCCCCAGGAATATCGTCCTGGAGCGTCCCGCACGCGGCACCAGGCTGGCGAGCCGAAACGCCGGCGGCAGCCCGAAGACCAGCGCCGCCAACATCGCGGCGCCGAAGGTGGTGGCGAGCGCGCGCCAGTCCGGAACCAGGCTTGCGGTTGAATTCTGCTGCAACTGGATCACCTTCAGGACGACGGTGCTGAGGAGCAGCGCACACACGCCGCTGAGTACCGCCAGCAGGAGCGATTCAGTGAACAGCTGGCGCACGACACGCAGGCGACCGGCTCCCAGCGCCATGCGAACGCGAATCTCGCGTTCGCGCGTCACGCCGCGGGCGAGGACGAGCGTCCCGAGATTGGCGCAGGCCGCGACGAGCAGCAGCAGCACCAGAGCCGCGGCGGTCAGCACAATCTTGAACTCCTCGCTGTTGCTGTCGAACGCGAGAATCGGCCGCGCCTCGAGGTACTCGTCCTTCCAGACGTGGTCGGGCCAACGCTCGCGCAGGCTGGCGGCGAGCGCGAGCGTCTCCTGTTGCGACGCCTGCGGGGACACCCCGGGGCGGAGACGTCCATAGAGGTCGAGGGCCGAGTTCCAGTCGGTGAGCAGCGTGCTGCCTTCGACCACGTACGGCTGCCGGACCAGCGGCATCCAGACGTTGTCGCTGGTCATGGCCGAGCGCGGAAGTACGCCAACAACCCGAAGCAACTTGCCGTTTACACGGATGCTTCGACCGATGACTGCGGGATCCCCTCCGAGCCGCCGCTGCCAGAACAACTCGCCGATGACCGCCGCCGGCTCGGCATCGGGGCGCTCATCGTCCGGAGTCAGCACGCGCCCGAGTGCGGGAGCGATGCCGAATTCGGGGAAGTAGTTGGAGGTGGCGAACGCTACGCTAATTGACTCGGGGGTTGATTCGCGCGTGCTGCCGGCTGCGGCGTCGCTGAACACTGCCTGGTTGCCCCGGGATACGCCGATGACGTTTCGGAATGACGTCGCGTTTGCGGCATAGAAGGCCAGCTCGGGATACGTCAGGCTCGTCATATGTGCGCCCGGCGCGCGGCGCGTCAGACGCACGAGCGAATCCGGGTCTGGTGCCGACCCTCCTCGCAAGTCGGTCAGCACCACACGCAATGCGCTCAACGGGACGCCGATGCCCAGAACCAGAACCAGCATCGCCGTGAGGGTGAAGCCGGGAGCATTGCGAAGCACGCGGGCGCCGTATGTCAGATCCTGATGCAGGCGATCGAGCCAGGTCCAGCCCCAGATCTCGCGCGCGTCTTCGCGCAGGCGCAGGTCGTCGCCGAACTTCGTCCGGCGGTCCGGCGACATCAACTCGCGATGGTAGGCCATCTCCTCGGCCATCTCCCGTTCCAGACGGCGGCGGTTCCACAGGTACCAAATACGTCGCAGCAGTTCCATCAGCATTGAAATTCTCGAGCGACCCCTCAGGCGAGCTTCAAGGCCGCCTGGGTGGCACGGGGAACGAACCCAATCCTGAGCATAGGCTCAGTTGACATATGTATAGTCTGTCTATGCCTAGCGCGTTCGTCAAGGAGTTACGAAGATCCTTGTGATCCGGTTCAACAGTTAGAATCGGACCGGCCGACGTGGGTTCTGGTTCGACCGACGGAGTGTCGCGCCAGGGGCAGGAGCGAAGAGGAGGCATCGATGCGTGCGTTCGTGCTGGCGGCGCTGACGTCTGCAGCCGTGGTGCCCTTGTCTGGTACCAATCAGTTGACCAGGGTCGACGTCTCGCTGGGCGATGTGTCGATCAACAAAGTGCCGCAGTTGGTCGCAGCGGACCAGGGCCTCTACGCGAAATACGGGCTCGACGTGCATCAGACGATCTCGGCCGGCGCCGCACGCGCGGCCGCCGCGTCAGGAGTGGTCGTGCCCGATGCCTATGTGAACCGGGACACGGGTGTGGCCGCGCCAATCGAAGTCGGCGGCGGCTCGCCGATGATCTACGGGTTCGTCGTCAATGGCCGGGGCGCGGCGCGGGTCATCGTCCTGACCCAGGAAGCGATGGCCATGGATCACGTCATCGCCAAGTCCGGGATCGCCGGCATTCGGGACTTGAAGGGGAAGCGACTCGGCTTCTCCGGATTCGGCTCGGTCACGCACTTCAGCGCCCTCAGCCTCGCCAGACAGTTCGGCTGGCGGCCCGACCGGGACATCACGCTGGTTGCCGGTTCCGCGACGCTCGATGCGCTCAAGCAGGACAAGGTCGATGCGATTCTGGGGAGCGCCATGGTCATCGCTCTGGCTCCGCAGGCGGGTTTCAAGGATGTCGGCGATCTGACAGCCTACAAGATGCCGATGGCGGGCTCGGGCATCATGGTGGACAAGGCGTATCTGGCCGCCCATCGGGACACGGTGCTGCGCTTTCTGAAGGCCGACATCGAAGCGACGGCGCTGATGCAAAGGGACAGGCAGGTGTTCAACGCGGCACTGGCCAAATGGTTCAACATCAACGACGCCAAGACCCAGGACGGCATGTTTGCCTTCGTGAACAAGTTCGAGAAGAAGCCATATCCGTCCGTTGACGGCATCAAGCAGGTGCTCGCGCTCTACGATTCACCGAAGATGAGGAGTCACACGCCGGAAGAGTTCTACGACTCCAGCCTCGTGGCGGAATTGGACAAGAGCGGCTTCCTCGACAATCCGAAATAGTCCCACAGGCAGAATCCCCCTACATACGTCGGCCGACGGTGAAGAAGAGTCCGCCCTCGTGCCCAAGCGTGCGAATCCAGCCCAGTTGCGCCAGCCAGCCCTCCGGGCGCCAGTTGTCCGCTGCGCGTGCGAACAGTTCCCCCGGTTCATCGCCCAGGACTGCGCTCGGGTATGCCCGCAGGTACTCGACCCGATTCTCAGCAAACCAGCCTTGTACCTCGGCGAGCGTGTGCCAGTGCTCTTCGGGATGCTGATACTGATCGCGGAGCCATGCCTGTTGCCGCGCCGGCTCGTGGCTTCGATCTCGCAGCACTGGATCGAACGGGATGAAGCGGAAACCCGACAATCGCGCAACGACACGCCGTAGCCGCAGCGGGACGCGCGCGAACGCGTTGTAGACTCCGACCACGATCGTCCCGCCCGGCCGCGCAAGTTGCGCCAGACGGGCGAACGACGTGCGCGGGTTCGACGTGTGATGCAGGACGCCCGACGAGTAGACCACGTCGAACGAGCCCGTTTTCAAGCCAGGCTGCCGCAGATCGGTCTCCACGAATTGCACCCGGGCGAGTCTGAAGCGTTGCGCCGCCGCAGCGCCGAGCACCAGCGCAGCGCGTGTCAAGTCGGCGCCGATGACGACGCGGTCCGCGCGGGCGAGATACAGGCACATCTGCCCGGTGCCGCATCCGATGTCGACGATCCGCGCATCTCCTGGGATCGCCTGATGCACGAGGCGCGCGAACACGCTTCGCTCGGCTCGCGCGTGAAGCGCCTGCAGGGTATCGCGCGGCGGATAGCCGGGGAACGGCGCGTGCTCGTAAAAGCGGCGCACGGCGTCGGTGCGTGTGTCGCCGGCCAGGCGAAGGCTGGGAATCCCGTCCGGCGCTTCGAAGCAAGCACCGCAGCCGCGACACCGCCAATCCGCCGTGAGGGACCCCCTACAGGCCGGACAGGCAAGCAGCTCCCGGAACTCGTCCATCCGTCAGAAGATCGCGTAAATAAAGGGAGCCAGCGCCTCGACGGTGGTTGCCAGGATCAGCACTAAACCAAACAAACAAAGAAAGACGGCCAGCGGCACGAGCCAACGCTTGCCGGAGTCGCTTCGCCACATCCCCCGAACGAGATCGGCGATCGACCCGCCGGTGCTGCCGAGCATGATCAGCCGGCGCCGCATCCCGCCGCGTTTCTTGATCACGTGAACGTCCTCCTTCAGTGGGCTGCCGATGACGACGCCCGCTTCGTGACGAGAGTCTGGCCAGCGACGAGCGCGTCGATCCCGGAGCGCCGGAAGGTCGAGTACCCCTCGAGCGCGCGATTGACGATCGGCTCTCCAGCGACATTGAGCGAGGTGTTGAGCAGCACCGGAATGCCACTGCGACGCCCATACGCCTCGAGCAGCGCATGCAGCCGCGGCGCCATACCGCGCTCGAGCGTCTGGAGCCGCGCTGAACCGTCCACGTGCGTAATTGCGGCGAGCCTGGCACGCCATTCCGGCCGTACGGGGAAGACCCCCGACATGAAGCGACCCAACCGCGCGCCGCCCGGCGGGAGCTCGAAATACCGGTCGGCCACCTCGATGGGCGTGACCGGTGCGAACGGCCGGAACTCCTCACGATATTTGATGTCGCGATTGAGCCGATCGCGCATTTCTCCTGAGTGCGGCGCAGCGAGGATGCTGCGATGGCCGAGCGCGCGGGGGCCGAACTCGGAAGCACCCTCCATCCAGCCGACGATGCGACCGGTGGCGAGCTGGTCCGCGATTCGTTCGATGAGCACCGCGTCGTCGAGCTCGTCGACCACTTGATCGTCCTCACGCGCCGCCCGCGCCAGCTCCTTGCCGTCGACCGCTGGCCCCCAGAACGGATGATCGGGCACATCCCGGTCTGGGTTGCCGAGGTAAATGCGATCGGCATAGAGCGCAGCTCCGAGCGCACAGCCCGCATCGCCAGGAGCGGATGGGACGAACACGCGTTCGAAGCCGGACTCGGCAAGAATCCGCGCATTCGCGAGACCGTTGAGCGCCACACCACCAGCGAGACACAGATCGGGCAGGCCGGTTTCCTGATGCAGCGCGCGCGTCATGTCCACGAGCGTGTCCTCGAGAACCCGCTGGATGCTGGCGGCGCAATCGGCGAAGCGCCGTCCGTCGGCGGTTTCGAGGTCGATCGCCTCGTAGGGGTTGCGAGGACGACCGAACAGCTCGACGAATCGTTGCGAATACGATCGCGCGGCCGTCGTCTGATACTCGAAGTAGTCCATGTCGAGGGCGAACGCGCCGTCCGGCGTACGCCGGATCAACTTGCGGACCGCCTCGGTCATGGTTGGACGTCCATACGCGGCGAGGCCCATGACTTTGTATTCGTCCTCGTTCACCGCGAAGCCAAGATAAGCGGTGAACGTGGAATACAGCATGCCGAGGGAGTGGGGATATCGAAGCTCGCGAAGGAGCGTGATGTGTGTGCCGGCGCCACCGGGGCACCGCTCGCCGTGGCCGACTGTCAGCGTGGCCCACTCGCCGACGCCGTCGGCGGTCAGGATCGCCGCGCGCCGGGTGGGAGCGGTGAGAAAAGCGGCGGCCGCGTGTGAATGGTGGTGGGTGGTGAACAGGATCTTCCGCCGTGGCACGTCGAGGTACGACGAGATGATGCCGCGCACCCACACTTTTTCGCCGAGCGAGTTCTTGATGGCGTTGGGAAAGGATCGCCACGAGTGGGGGAACGTCCGCAGCGCGCAGGTCAGGATCCGATCGAACTTCCGCATGCTGCGCTCGTAGAAGACCACGGCGTCGAGGTCGGCTGGATCGAGCCCCGCATGATCCAAACACCATTCAATGGCCCCGAGCGGAAACGCGGCGTCGTTCTTGTGCCGCGACAGGCGCTCTTCCTGAACGGCACAGACCGGCACACCGTCGATCACGAGCGCGGCGGCCGAATCGTGGTAGTGCGCGGAGATGCCGAGGACCTTCATCTCAATACTGGCTCCTGGGCAAATCTGCGTCCTGTTGGGCGATTGGAGTCCAGCCAACCGGCTCGCGGTGTTCGGCGCGTTTGGCCAGCCAGGCGAAGGGCGCGAGCACAACGAAATACATGATCGTGAGGATCGTGGTGCCGAGCACACCCGCGATCGCTGCCGCCACACGCAAGTATCTCTTCCACAACCGGCTGGCGCGCGCTTGCCATACCTGCCGCCGGTAAGCGTGGGGCAGGACGCGAGTGAGCTGCGTGTAGGTGTAGTTCATGTGGAACACTTCATCGCGAAGGATCTCTTCGAAAATCGCGCGCGTGGACGGATCGTCGGCGACGACATCCCGATAGATCGCGAAGCGGCCGGCCGCCGCCTTCTCGGCCACGTGCAGGAACGCGAGCAGGCGATGGTCGGGCTCGCCTTCGATGGACAGATCGTCGAGCCCGTGACCGCCAGGAAGAGGGTTCGTGTTGAAAAGCACGTTGGAACGAGTCGCGCGCAGCCGGAGCAGCTCGGCGCCGCGCTGACGGAACAGGTCAGCGTGGTGCAATTCGTCAATCGCGTGTTCCAGGTACAGCCGGCGCAGGAGGGGATCCGGGGTGAGTTCCGCGGCGCGCAGGATGTCACGTCCGCCATCGCCTTCAACGTGGGAGAACGCGATTAGTTTGCGCACACGCCGGTCAAAATCACCCCATACCCACCGGTGAACCGGCCGCAGCATCCGGTCAACCCGCGTTCCTTGTTGAGCCATCGCGATTACACCTTAGTCTGACTTTACCGGAAGAACCACGCCGGCGTTGATGTTGTTCGGACCGGCGTCCTCGCCCGGCGGGCCCCCGATCAAACGCTGACCTCGAGGTCGATGATTGATCCGCTTCTTGCGTGCCGATCAGCACAGCTGGGGTTGCGCGACCGAGCGAACGCCATGACCGCATCGTCGACACTCATCAAAATGACTTCCATCTCGTTGCGATGGGTCCCGATTCGTCAGGCTGTGAACGTGGCATATTCTGCGGACGTTGAACCTGTCCGTGCGGCCGGTGCGTAGAGAGCGTCCGTCCAAACAGTTCGCGACGCGTGTCATCTCTGAGGCCGCCATCGCGTCCGTCGGGACCGCGTTCCTGCTCTGCGCCGTTCTCGCCAATCAGCGCTGGCTCGACGGGCATTTCCTGCCGTCCTGGTTTCTGCCCCACGGTTGGTGGGTGCTCATCGAATCATCGGTTCGCGTGATGTTGGCCGCAGTCGGCGTGTCGCTCGCGCTCTGGGTGCGGCCACGTCTCGGGCGCCTCATCGCTGCAACGCCGGCGCGGGTCGTCCAGTCGGCCATCGCGGCTGTCCTGGCGCTCGTCGCGGGCGAACTGGTGCTCCGCCACGTGCCGCCCCGCCCCGTAGGATGGCTGGTGCCGGAGGAAGAACCACGCCGACGACGCGATCCGCGGCTCGGCTGGACCGTGGTGCCGGGGCGCACTGGGCACAGTACCGTCGGCGGGCGCGTCATCGATTACTCGTTCGATCCTGCGGGATATCGTGTCCGGCGCGACGACGAGCCCGTGGATCCGGAGCGGCCGACGATCCTGTTCATCGGCGAGTCGGTCATGTTCGGGGAAGGGCTGACGTGGGAAGAGAGCGTACCGGCGCAGGTCGGCGTGATGATGGGGACCCAGAGCGCGAACCTTGCCGTCCACGGCTTCAGCAGCGATCAGGCGTATCTCAGGCTCGAAACAGAACTGCCTCGTTTTCGACGGCCCGTGGCGGTGGTTTCGTTGTTCATGACGGCGCTGCTTGGCCGGAACCTGGACGACAACCGGCCGCATCTGGGCCCAGGTCTCATCTGGCTCCCGCCGGAACAGCACGGGCGCCTGGCGTCCCTCGTCAAGCTGCTCGTACCTTACCGGAAGGCGGATACCGTCGATCGCGGCGTCATGATGACGCGCGAGGTGCTCGGCGCGACAGTCATGCTGGCGCGCGCGCGGGGAGCGATGCCCTTGATCGTCGTACCGCAGTTCGGCGCCGAGTCACAGGCCGAACGGGCGCTGCGGCGCCGGATCCTCGACGAGGCCGGCTTGCCGTATGTCTGGATCGAGTTTGATGAGGGCTGGCGCCTTTCGGGAAACCTCCATCCCAACCCGGGCGCCGCACACGCGATTGCCACCGCAGTCGCAGCTCGCCTGCAAGGGCGCTAGCAGTCCGTGGCGCAAGTGCGGCGTCGCACCGAGACGGGCGAGGCGCCCCGCTGACAAGGCGCGACGACTGAGAATACCGGGAGTAACCGGGAGTATTTGAAGGAGGAGCAACGCCGTCAGCGGGGATG
Organism: Vicinamibacterales bacterium; assembly: GCA_036258055.1. GTDB lineage: Bacteria > Acidobacteriota > Vicinamibacteria > Vicinamibacterales > 2-12-FULL-66-21 > DATAEK01. The sequence continues at coordinate 19 of DATAEK010000339.1, read as the reverse complement.
CATCGTCCGTCGAATGCAG
>DATAEK010000336.1:0-5429 GCA_036258055.1 Vicinamibacterales bacterium | reverse complement strand
CACGATCGAGGTGAAGGTGATTAATGCGATCAGAGCAATAGCGACGTGGATCGTGATCGCTCCGCGATCATTCCAGCGCATGAGAACTCCTTCGACCAAACATGTAACGGGAAGGCAGAAGTCTACTATTTGCAGTAGGGTGGCGCATCAATCGCGAGGGGTATATATCTAGCGGTAACGCGAGTTTGATCCGATCCCGCGGCGGAGAATGAACCACAAGGGGGGCGATCGAAGCGCCCGCCCCGTGTGTCGAAGCCGCACAGTTCGTTCGTAGCAGGCGACAGATGACGCGACGATGACGGCCATCGTCGCGCCTGCCTTTCGGGGGTGCCGAGCGGATCACTTCACGCGGAGGATGCCCTTCATGTTCCGGTGAAGTGTGCATACGTAGGGGAATTCTCCCGCCTTGACCGCCTTGAACGTCCACGACTTCTCCGACGCGATCTCGCCTGAATCGAAGCCGCCCGTCGCGGACGTCGCTGTGTGCGGAAACGGATCCTTGTTTACCCACACGATCGAATCGCCCACGTTAACGCTGAGCTCGGCGGGCTGAAAGCGCGTGCCGTCGATCACGACAGTCTGAGAGGTCGACTTCTGCGCATCCACCGCCCCGCGGCTGCAGCCAGTCGAGAGCAGACTCAGAACGATGGCGATGGATGCAGTGACGCGCATGCTACTTGCCGAGTGACGACTGAAGCTGCTTCGCGTCATCGAGATGGGCAACGAACGCCGGCCGCACCTTCACGAGCAGCGCCTTGAGCTCGGCGTTCTGTGCGTTTGGTATCAGGGTTTTGTCGAGCGCGTCGAGAACCTGTTCGTGGTAGGCGACCTCGTGGTCGATGTAGGCCTTGTCGAATGCTGCGCCCTTGAGCGTCTTGAGCGACGCCACGTTCTTCTCACCGCCGGATTTCAAGCTCTCGCTCGTCGCGTTCTCCTTCGGCGTGACTTTGAGCTTGTTCACCAGCTCGGTTGCCGACTTGTTCACGCCTGTGTGATCCGTGACCATCGTCTCCGCAAACTTCTTCACATCAGCATTTGACGATGCGCTGCTCGCGAGCGTGCCGGCGTCGATATCGACCTGATTCGCAGTGACCACGATCGCAGCAATCTGCGCATCGTCAATCGACTGCGCGCTGGCCGCAGCCGAGACCAACAACACCGAGGCGACGATGAGAAATGACGTTCGCATGGATTCTCCTCACAGAAAGTTGACGGGCACGGCCGCACACCTGAATCCCCGGCCCTATTGAGTTGATGCAGCGGCGAGCTGCGGCGTTCCCGAAAATGGCTCAGCGGGTGGTCGGATTGGATGGGTCAGAGGAAGGAGATTCGTCCGTGCCGTCGCGAAGCCGATCGAGCACGGCCGTCACGATGCGATCGCAGCGATCGCCAGCGAAGCCGAACACTTCAACCGTCGCGGCATCCATGTCGCGGGCGAGTGCTTCTCGAAGAAGCGTTCGTGCCCGGAACAGGCGGGTTCTGACAGTCGCGGGTGGAATCGACAGGCATTCGGCCGTTTCCTGGACCGTCATGTCCTCGACGTCACGCATCACGAACACGGTGCGGAAGGCAAGCGGAAGCTCGTCAATCTTACGCTCCAGCACCTTGCGAACCTCTTCGCGCAGGATGCTGGTCGCAGGGGATTCGCTCGCTTCGTCCGCCACGTCGCCCTCCTGATGCGCACCCCAGCGCTCTTCACCGAAAGCCACGACGGCCCGATCGCGGGCCTGTTTCCGGCGCCGCATCAGCGCGTGGTTCACGACAATTCGCGTCAGCCAGGTGCTCAGCCGGGCCGCCCCCCGAAACTCGCGGATGTGCCGGAAGGCGTCGAGATAAGCCTCCTGCAGCGCATCCTCGGCGTCCGCGTCATCGCGGAGAATGGCCCGGGCGACGCGAAACAGCTTCGAGTTGTGGCGCCGCATCAGGCGTTCGAATGCCGCATGATCGCCGCGGCCGATACGCTGGGCGAGCTCGGAATCGTCGTCGTTGTCGAGTGCAGCGGTTCGCAGTGTTTTCATGCCCCGTTGAATTGATGCACGGAGCGGACAGAATGTTCCCGCGGCTCGCGGCTGGACTATTTCCGGCGGTCGGGCAGTCGCCGCTCGGATGGACCGTCGTACATGTGATCCTTTGGATCGATCTGCCGCATCGGCTGGTGACGCGTCCGTTCCTCTTCGGCGTGTGCGGCGATACCCGGTACGCGGGAGATCGTAAACAGGGCGTTCGCGACCGCGGGAGGGATGCCGAGATCCCCGCAGAGGGCCGCAATCGCTCCATCGATGTTGATCGGGAGCTTCTCACTGTCGGGCTTTTCGTGGACGACGAAGTCAACCGCCCGGATCATCTGAATGTGATCGGCTTCGAGCTCCAGCTCGAGCGCCATCTGGAAGAGGCGGGCTGCCCGAGGATCCCGCGTGTGGAAGCGATGCCCGAAGCCCGGCGGCGCCTCACCGGCGTCGCGACATTCGCGCACCATGCGCTCGGCGGCCTCGCGATAGCTGACACCGGACCGGACGAGGTTGAGACCGGCATCCAGAAACTGCATACAGCTCTCGATGTCGCCGCCGTGGTAACGGCCAAATCCGAGGACGCCCGCAGCGACGCACGCGCGCAACGGGGCGCCGGTCGTCGCGGTATTCCGGGCGGCGAGTGTCGACGGCGGCGTAGCGCCGTGGTCGATGAACGACACGAGCATCGCCTCCATCAGGCTGCCGATCGCCGGCGACGGCACTTCCCCCATGAACAGCAAGTAGATCGCTTCGCCGAACGTCAGCCGTCCCATGATTTCGTCGAGCGGGTAGCCGCGGACGAGGATCTTGTTCGGCTCGATGCAGGTGAGCGCGGTACGCCAGCGATCCTCTGCGACTCTGCGCGTTGCCCGCCGTTCGACCGGGACTGTCGCCATTTCGCCGCTGTCTTGACCCTTCATGAGCCCCCCCAAGATACACGGACGCGCAACCAGGCAGCGTCACTGAGATCGTCCGCGCGCCGATCGGCGGCGTGCCGCAGCAACGCAACTCAACCCGACCCCCGGTCTACATGCAGGATGCTGAGGACCGGCCTCGTTCAGCGGCCTGCTGGTGTCCCGGCCGCGTCATTCGCAACATGCTTCCCGGGCGAGGCATCCCGCCTCGCTGCGTTGCTCGTCGTTTACAAATTCCCGATTTGCGCGCTCCTCGCGCCTTGCGATTCGGGCGCCGCGCTCCGGGACTCATGTCACGAATGACGTGGCCGGGACACTAGGTGCCGTAGAGTCTGTCGCCGAAGTCGCCGAGACCTGGAACGATGAACTTGTGATCGTTCAAGCCCTTATCGACGACCGGCGTGTAGATGTGCACGTCCGGATGATGCTGTTCGACGAGCGCGATGCCTTCAGGAGCGGCGACGATGCAGATCATCCGCGCATCGCGGGCACCGGCACGCTTGAGCAAATCGAGCGCGGCCACGGCGCTTCCGCCGGTAGCCAGCATCGGATCGATCATCAGGACGAATGCACCGTCGAGCGATGGCGGCAACTTCGAGTAGTACTGCGACGCGACGGCGGTCAGCTCGTCGCGCTGCAGACCGATGTGCCCGACGCGCGCGGTGGGAATCAGCTCGAGGACTGCGTCGAGCATTCCCAGACCGGCACGCAGAACCGGAACAACGACCACGCTGCCGTTCACCCTTCGTCCGCCGGCCGGCCCGAGCGGTGTCTGGACCGTCGCCGTCGTGCTCGGCACATCCCTCGTCGCCTCGGCGGCCAGCAGCAGGCTGATCCGCACGGCCATCCGCCTGAAGAGCTCCGGTGGCGTCGCCGCATCGCGGAGCGCAGTCAACGCATCGTGGACGAGCGGATGCTCGACGAGATGAACGGGCACGGGGACCACTATACGGGAAGAAAGTCGGAACTACGAACAATGAAGTACAGGCCAAAGACACAGGAGCAGATTGACGGCGACTGTGACATCGGCCGCATGTTTTGTCTCCCGTAGCGCCTGACCGGCGGCGCGAGCGGAGCGAAGCGCTGGCAGAGCGTCTGCGGCTGAAGCGAGGCGCGTAGTCGCCGAGTGCCGCGCGTGGGGGTGGGGCCCCACGCGCCACTGAGGAATGCCGGGCCCCGCGACCAACTGAACCCACGACAAACTGAAGAAGTTGATGCTGATAGAATCGCCGGGCGGGTTATGTGGCGATCCTGCACACTCCTCCTGCTGACAGCAGCGGTTCTGGCAGGGCAGCAGTCCGGACGGCGCGAAGTTGCCCTCATCGTGACCAACGCGACCGTGATCACGATGGACGCTGCCAGTCGGGTGCTTGCGGCCGGCGCGGTGGCGGTCGACGGGCGGGATATCGTGGCGGTCGATTCAGCGGCCGCGATCGCGCGCCAGTTCACGGCGCGTGACACGATCGATGCGAAGGGCCAGGTGGTTCTACCTGGCCTGATCAACACCCATACGCATGCGCCGATGGTCCTCTATCGGGGTCTGGCCGACGACCTGGCGCTGATGGACTGGCTCCAGAAGTACATTTTTCCGGCCGAGGCGAAGACCGTGACGCCGGAGTTCGTGCGGGCGGGGACGCGCCTCGCCGCGCTCGAGATGATCGAGTCCGGGACGACGACCTACGCGGACATGTACTACTTCGAAGAGGAGATCGCCCGGGTCACGCGCGACGCCGGCCTCCGCGGGATGCTGGGGGAAACAATCATCCAGTTCCCGTCGCCCGATGCCAAGACGCCGTCGGAATCCATCGCCCGTGCGGCGGCGTTCATCCGCGACTTCGGCCAGGACGAGCTGATCGTGCCCGCCATCGCGCCGCACTCGATGTACACGCTGGACACCGCGACGCTCAAAGCGATTCGGGCGCTGGCCGATCGCGAGCACGCACCGGTGATCATTCACCTGGCAGAAACCCAGGACGAAGTGAAGACGTCCGAGCAGCGTTACAAAACTTCACCGGTTCAATACCTCGAGTCGATTGGCTTCTGGGGGCCACGCACGCTGGCTGCCCACGCCGTCCATCTCACCGACGCGGACATCAGAATCCTGACCCGGCGCCGTGTCGCCGTGTCGCACAATCCCGAGAGCAACATGAAGCTTGCCAGCGGTACCGCCCGGGTGATCGATCTGCGACGCTCGGGCGTCGTGGTCGGCCTCGGGACCGACGGCGCCGCAAGCAACAACGATCTGGACATGTTCGAAGCGATGCGGCAGGCGGCTTTTCTGCACAAGCTGGTGACCGGCGATCCCCGGGCGATCCCCGCGAGCACGGCACTGCGGATGGGAACCATCGAAGGGGCGAGGGCGCTGGGCCTCGAGCGTTCGATCGGTTCGCTGGAACCGGGAAAACGCGCGGACCTCATCGTGGTCTCGATGAGCGCCGCGCGCCAGACACCGATGTACGACCCGATTTCCCACCTCGTCTACGTCACCCGAGGAGACGATGTGCAG
>DATAEK010000335.1:0-4163 GCA_036258055.1 Vicinamibacterales bacterium | reverse complement strand
CCTCCGACTTCCGACCTCCGACTTCCGACTTCCTATCTCCTATCTCCTATCTCCTATCTCCTGACTCCTAACTCGCCGCCTGAGTCTTCTGCTGCCGCGCGTGAGCCGCGAGCCTGGCGACTGCGCAGCTCGCGATCTTCGATCGGACGCTGTCGGCGCGGCTGGTCAGGATGATTGGCACCCGCGCGCCGAGGACCAGACCGGCGCTGTCCGCATTGGCCAGGAAACTGAGCTGCTTCGCGAGCATGTTGCCGGCCTCGAGATCCGGTACGAGCAGGATGTCGGGATCGCCCGCGACCTTCGAGGTGATCTCCTTGATCCGCGCGGCCTCCCGGCTGATCGCGTTGTCGAACGCCAGCGGCCCGTCGAGGATGCCGCCGGTGATCTGTCCGCGATCCGCCATCTTGCACAGGGCAGCGGCGTCGATGGTCGCCTGCATCTTCGAATTGATTGTTTCGACCGCGGCGAGAATCGCGACCTTGGGCGCGCTGACGCCGAGCGACCTGGCGAGATCGATCGCGTTCTGGCAGATGTCGGCCTTCTCCTCCAGCGTCGGCGCGATGTTGATCGCCGCGTCCGTGACGATCAGCACCTTGTGATAGGTCGGCACGTCCATGATGAAGACGTGGCTGATGCGCCGTCCGGTGCGGAGGCCGGTCTCACGCGCCACCACGGCGCCCAGCAGCTCGTCGGTGTGCAGGCTGCCCTTCATGAGCAGCTCCGCCTCGCCCTGGCGAACGAGCTCCACGGCCTTCGCCGCGGCGGCATGGCTGTGAGCCGCGTCGACGATGCGCGTGTCGCCGAGGGTGATGCCGCTTTCCTTCGCCACCTCCTGGATCTTGGCGGCCGGTCCGACCAAGATTGGCGTGATCAACCCCTTCGCGGCCGCGTCGAGCACCGCCCTGAGCACGCTCGATTCGCAGGGATGTGCGACCGCGGTCGCGATCGGATCCAGGCTTCGGCACCGCACGAGCAGCTGTTCGTATTTCCCGGTTCCTTGTTCTCTGTTCATGGCGTGTAATCCACTGCTGCCGGGGCCGGCCTCCGGACTGCCGGTCCCGTCTCTTTCAAGAGAAATGTGAGCACGATCGCGAGTGCAACCCCATAGAGGAGCGGTAGAAACGTCGTCTGGTAGTGTTCGAGCTGCATCTGTCCGCCGCCGGCGACCCGCAGCAGAATCCAGCCGAACACCGGCGTGAGGAGGGCGCTGAATGTGAAGTTCAGGAAGTTGACGACTCCAGTAGCCGTGCCGCTCATCTCGGGCGGGTTGGCTTCTTTGATCACTGTGTAGGGCAGCATGGCCACCCCCGATGCCACCCCCGCGACGAGCCCGAGGACGTAGGGGGGAAGAACACTCGTCGGCCCGTAGAGGATCCACGCGAGACACGCGAACAGGATGACGGCGCCGGCCACGATCACCGGCTTGCGGCGGCCGAGGCGATCGGAAATGAGACCGACCAGCGGACAACCGATGATCCAGCCGAAGGGAACCATCGACGAGCGCAACACCGCGGACGCGTAATCGAACCCGCGCGCCTCCTGCAGGTAGCGGACGCCCCAGATCATGTCGAAGATCGTCGTCGGGATGAAGATCAAGCCGGCGATCATTCCGCACAGGATCGACTGCGGGTTACGGAAGACAACGCCGAATGCGTGCGCCGCCTGCTTCAGCCAGTCGTCACGGCGAGCGGCGGGCTTCGATTCAGGGGGAAGAAGAAGCAAGAGCAGGACGCTGATCGCGAGGCCGCCGATGCCCATGCCGATCCAGAACCTAGTCCACGGGACGCCACGGGCAATCAACGGTCCGACGAGGAACTGGCCGGCGGAGCCGCCGGCCATGCCGAACATCTGCGTCGCGCCGATGAGCGTGGCGGCGCGTGACGCGGGGAAATTCGTCGTCGCGATGTAGGCTGCGCCGACCAGCGCGAAGACGCCACCCGCACCCTGCAAGAGACGCCCCGCGCTCGCGGCCTGGCTGTTGCCCGATGCGAACATCAGCGCGCCGATCCCCACGGCCGCCGCTCCGATCGGCACGACCTTCCGTGGACCGAGACGGTCCATCGCCGCACCCGCGACGAGGCTGAACGGCGAATAGCCGTAATAGAAGAGACCGGCGAGCGAGGCGACCCCCATCGCGCTGAGGCCGAACGCCTCGGACAACTGCGGCATCATCACCGCCGGGGCCGATCGCAGCGTGTACTGATAGAAGTAGTACACCGCCGTGATCAGCCACGCGACGGTTGCCGTTCTCGCCCCGCGGCTCATGAGTCCTTGCTCGATGGCGTCTGGGTCGGCCGGGGACTCAGCAGAGCGTGACCGATACCGCGAGGCCGCCTTCTGATGTTTCCTTGTACTTCGAGTTCATCTCCTTGGCCGTGAGCGCCATGGCCGTCACCGTCGTGTCGAAGTCGACGCGCCGGTTGAAGGGGATCTCGTTGCTGGCGATCATGAATCCGGTCCACGACTTGATCGCTCCGAAGGCACACCGTTCGACGCACGGGACCTGCACGAATCCGGCAACGGGATCGCACGTCATCCCCAGGTGATGCTGCAGCGAGGCTTCGGCCGCGTTCGCCACTACCTGAGGCTCGAAGTCGTGAGCCTGGGCGATGAACGCCGCTCCCATGGCAGACGCCACGCCAATCTCCGCCTGGCAGCCTCCTTCGGCACCCGAAAGCGTCGCATTGTGCTTGCACAAGTACCCGACCGCCGCCGCGGCGAGGAATCCATCTCTGATCTTCTGGTGCGGCAGCTTGCGGCCGCCTTCACCAAGCGAGTAGGCGATCGCGGGAATCACACCGGCCGATCCACCCGTCGGCGCGGTCACCACGAGATGGCCGCGCGCGTTCTCTTCCGAGCCCGCCAGCGCGTACGCAGAGACGACGCCCAATCCACGCTGCTTCTCGTACTTGTCGTCCATCGCCCGCTTGTAGACTTCGCCGGCTTTCGTTTTGAGCTTGATCGGTCCGGGCAGCGTGCTCGGCGGCGCGGCCAAGCCAGACTTGACGATGTTGACCATCGCGGTATTGATCTTGTCGACGAAGGCGTTGATGTCGGCTTCGCTCTTGCCGGACACCGCAACCTCGTTGGCCATGACGACCTGCGCCACCGACAACTTGTTAGTGCTCGCGTGCGCCAGCAGCTCCTTCATCGTCGCGTACGGGTACTTCGGCTGTCCCTTCTTCGGTGGTTCGTATCCCTTCCACTCGATGAACCCGCCGCCCACCGAGTAATACTCCTGCTCGAGCAGCACCGTGTCGCCTGCCAGGAGCTTGCAGGTCATCGTGTTCGGATGCTTGAAGTCGCCCTTGGTTTCGTCGTAGATGATGTCTTTCAGCGAGACGTTCAGGGTCTTGTCACCGAGCTTCACCGGGAACGTCTGGTCGGGCTTTTCGGCCAGACTGTCGAGAAATGCGGGTTCGACAGTCGCTGGTTCCTTGCCAACGATGCCGGCGAGCGCCGCTCGTTCGGTGCCGTGGCCCTTGCCCGTGGCGCTCAGGCTCCCGTACAGATGCACTCTCAGCGCTGTCGCCTTTGCGAGCTGGTCCGGTGGCAGCTTGGTGCAGCGCTGATAGAAATCGTAGGTAATACGCATCGGGCCAATCGTGTGAGAGCTCGATGGTCCGGGTCCGACCTTGTAGAACTCGTCGATCGTGGTCATGACCGGACCCTTCTCCTTCTTGACGACATTCAGGTCCGGCGAGAGTTGCACGACTGGAACCGCCTTTGCCGGCGCCGGAGCGGGGGCCTGAGCCACGGCCGCAGCTTGATCGGGCTGGTTCTGTGGCGAACAGCCCGTCATCACCGCTGCCGCGCCGACGACGGCGGTGCGCACCATGAACGCGCGCCGATCCACGCCGGACGGAACGTCGATGGGATTCAGCTCTCGCTCGGGGAGGAATGACTTATCTTGGTCATCGGCGGACCGCACATCACGGACGGCGGATTTCTTTGATTTCATATTGACCTCGTTCGTCGAGCGAGCTCGACGTGGGATTCCGGGCTACCTCTTTTGAGCAATTGCCATTCCCCGGGGCAGTGCGCAGGTTCGATCGAGCAACTTACTGTATTCAGGACATTTGCGCCACGTTCGAAGGCGTGCACCACTGACCGAAGGTGATCCCTGCCTCCGCAGGGCCGGAGGACCTCCCGCATGCCGGAGC
>DATAEK010000330.1:0-16454 GCA_036258055.1 Vicinamibacterales bacterium | reverse complement strand
TCGGCGTTCGGCGTTCGGCGTTCGGCGTTCGGCGTTCGGCGTTCGGCGTTCGGCGTTCGGCGTTCGGCGTTCGGCGTTCGGCGTTCGGCGTTCGGCGTTCGGCGGAAGCCGGACACTACAGGTCACACTCGATCACGCGTTCCGTTTCACGCCCTCCACGAAGAGCAGACCATCACGTTCAGCAAGCAGCCGCACGGCGACGAACTCCGCGTCTTCGAGCGCGCGCCGCGCAGCATCCGACTCACCTTGTCGATCGTCAGTACTGCGGCGTGCGAGCAGCCCGCCGAGGCCACCGCGCGCCGTCGTGTCGATGATCATGCAGCGGCCACCGGGCCGCAGCACTCGTCGTGATTCGCTGACCGCGTTGCCGCGATCGTTCGCCGGCACGTCACGGATGACGATGAGGTCGAAGCTGTCGCCATCGAACGGCAGCGTCCATCCGGGCGCTGTCGTCGTCTCAACCAGCGCCCCCTCGCGTTCCGCAATTCGCGCCGCCTCGGCGACGCGATCGGGCGACGCGTCCACGGCGCACGCGCGGCCGGTCAGCCCCGATTTCGATGCGAGCGCGGCGATGAGCGCCGGATCCCCGCAGCCGATCACGAGCAGTCGATCGCCGAGCTTGGCGCCAGACATGCTGACAGCGAGGGGATCGGCCGGCGCGCTTCTCTTCAACCACGGCATCGTGTGTCTGCCTTCACCGTTTGACCCCTGGCAGGATGATATAGTTCCCGGTCGTGAAAAATCCTCCAAAAATCGCGGAAGCTACAGGGAAACTGGGAGTTTTGCTCGTCGGCATGGGTGCCGTCAGCACGACGACGATCGCGGGCGTGCTGGCGGTGAGGCGCGGACTGGCGAAGCCGATCGGTTCGCTCACGCAGATGGGCACGGTCCGGCTCGGAAAGCGCACCGAAGCGCGATCGCCGGCGATCAAGGAGTTCGTGCCGCTCGCGACCCTCGACGACATCGTGTTCGGCGGCTGGGACATCTTCGAAGACAGCGCATACGATGCGGCGAAAACGGCGGGTGTCCTCGATGCGTCATTGCTCGATCAGATTCGTCCTGAGCTCGAAGCGATCCGGCCGTGGCCGGCGGTATTCGATCGCCGCTACGTCAAGCGGCTCGACGGCCCGAACGTCAAGAAGGGCGCCAACAAGCGCGAGCTCGCCAATCAGGTGCGAGAGGACATCCGGAGATTCAAGGACACGAACAAGCTCGATCGCGTCGTGATGGTGTGGTGCGGCAGCACTGAAATCTATCTGACCGAGGGCGAGGCCCACGCCAGCGTGGCGGCCTTCGAGAAGGCGCTCGAGGCCAACGATCCCGCTATCCCCTCGAGCATGGTTTACGCCTACGCGGCCATCAAGGAAGGAATCCCGTACGCCAACGCCGCGCCTAACCTGAGCGCTGACGTGCCGGCGCTGCTGGAGCTCGCGCAGTCCAGCGGCTCACCCGTTGCGGGCAAGGATTTGAAGACGGGGCAGACGCTCATCAAGACGATCATCGCGCCCGGCCTCAAGTCGCGTCTCCTCGGCGTCGAGGGCTGGTACTCGACCAACATCCTGGGCAACCGGGACGGCGAGGTCCTCGACGATCCCGAGTCGTTCAAGACCAAGGAAGAAAGCAAGAAGTCGGTCCTCGACTACATCCTTCAGCCGAATCTCTACCCCGAGCTCTATGAAAAGCTTTGTCACGTCGTCCGGATCAACTACTATCCGCCCCGCGGCGACAACAAGGAAGGCTGGGACAACATCGACATCTTCGGCTGGCTCGGTTACCCGATGCAGCTGAAGATCAACTTCCTGTGCCGAGACAGCATCCTCGCGGCGCCGATCGTGCTCGACGTGGCGTTATTCCTCGATCTCGCGAAGCGCGCGGGGATGGACGGCATCCAGGAATGGCTGTCGTTCTACTTCAAGAGCCCGATGCACGCTGCGGGACTCTATCCGGAGCACGATCTGTTCATTCAGTTGATGAAGTTGAAGAACACCCTGCGGTTCATGCGGGGCGAGGATCTCATCACACACCTCGGTCTCGAATACTACGACTGAGTCGACAGTCGATAGTCGGGAGTCGGGAGTCGACAGTCTGGCGTCGGCTAATTGTCGGGCGCGCGACAGCGCGCCCGCCGGAGCGGAGCGGGGCGACGGGGCCCCCGCGAGCGATGGCGATGGGGGGTCCGGCGGGGCGAAGCCCCCCGGACAGTAAAGGATGGGGGCATGAACGACAGGCTGCAACCAGCGTTCTGGGGCGGGTTGTTCATCGGCGTGCTGTCGGCGCTGCCGTTCATCAGCGCCGGCAACTGCTGCTGCTGTCTCTGGGTGGTCAGCGGCGGCGTCCTGGCCGCGTACCTGCGGCAGCAGAGTACGCCGGTTCAGATCGACGCGGCCGAGGGAGCGATGGTCGGTCTCATGGCCGGCCTCATCGGCGGAGTGATCGCGTCCGTCCTCTCGATTCCGATGCAGCTGATGATGGGCCCGGTCCAGCAGCGCTTCCTGGAGCGCATCCTCGCGAGCAATCCTGACTTTCCCCCTGAGGCGCGTGAGATGGCGGAACGACTGGCGACGGGATCCGCTTTCCACATCATCGGCATGATCATCAGCGTCGTCATCGACGTGATCTTCGGGATGCTCGGTGGCTTGCTGGGAGTCGCGATTTTCAAGAAGAACCCACCGCCTCCTCCGCCGCCCGGGACGGTCGACGTGCTTCCACCCGCATAAGACCATGGACGAAATCGATGCGCTGCTGAAGGAGGATCGACGCTTTCCGCCGTTGGGCGAGTGGCGTAAGACGGCGAACGTCAACGATCCATCGATCTACGAACGTGCCGCGGCGGACCCGGAGGCATTCTGGGCAGGCTTCGCGCGAGAGCTGGAGTGGATCCGTCCGTGGGACGAAGTGCTGCGCTGGTCCTTGCCTTACGCGCAGTGGTTCATCGGCGGCAAACTCAACGCCAGCGCGAATTGTCTCGACCGCCACGTACGCACGGCGCGCCGCAACAAGGCGGCGATTGTGTGGGAAGGCGAGCCGGGCGATCGCCGGACGTTGACCTATTGGGAGCTGTATCGCGAGGTCAGTAAGTTCGCGAACGTGCTGAAATCGCTCGGCTTGAAGCGGGGCGATCGCGTGGCGCTCTACCTGCCGCTCATCCCGGAGCTCGCCATCGCCATGCTGGCGTGCGCACGCATCGGCGCGGTGCACACCGTCGTCTTCGGCGGCTTCAGCGCCGAATCGCTGCGGGATCGGATCAACGACGCGCAGGCAGCTCTGCTGGTCACGGCAGACGGCGGCTATCGCCGCGGACAGGTCGTGCCGCTCAAGAAGATGGCCGACGAGGCGTTGCGCGAAACGCCTTCGATCAAACACGTCATCGTCGTGCAGCGCCAGGCCGGCTCCGATTTCCCGGTAGAGATCCATGAAGGCCGTGACCACTGGTATCACCGCCTGATGCGATCGGCGCCTTACGCCTGCCCACCCGAGGCCATGGACTCGGAGGACATGCTCTACATCCTCTACACCTCGGGCACTACCGGGAAGCCGAAGGGGATCCTGCATACGACCGGCGGATACCTGGTCGGCACGTACGCGACGACGAAGTGGGTCTTCGATCTCAAAGACGACGACGTGTACTGGTGTACCGCTGACATCGGATGGGTCACCGGGCACAGCTACGTCGTCTACGGCCCGCTCGCGAACGGTGCGACGGTCGTCATGTACGAAGGTGCGCCGGATTGGCCGCACAAAGATCGGTTCTGGGAGATCATCGAGCGCCACGGCGTGACGATCTTCTACACGGCGCCGACGGCGATCAGGGCATTCATGCGTTGGGGGACGGAGTGGCCGGCGAAGCGCGATCTCAGCTCGTTGCGGCTGCTCGGTTCGGTAGGAGAGCCGATCAATCCCGAGGCGTGGATCTGGTACCACCTCAACATCGGGCGCGAACGCTGCCCGATCGTCGACACGTGGTGGCAGACCGAGACAGGCATGATCATGATCACGCCGCTCCCGGGAATCACGAGCACCAAGCCCGGATCCGCAACGCGGCCCTTTCCCGGCGTGTTCGCGGAAGTGCGTGAGGCAGGAGGCAAGCGCGTCGAAACCGGCGGGGGGCTCCTGACGCTCACGCGCCCGTGGCCGGCGATGCTGCGAGGCATCTACGGCGATCCCGTGCGGTACGTCAAACAGTACTGGAGCCAGTGGAAGGATGGCAGCTACTTCACCGGCGATGGCGCGCGACGCGACGACGATGGGTTCTACTGGCTTCTCGGCCGCGTCGACGACGTCCTGAACGTCGCCGGCCATCGTCTCGGGACGATGGAGGTGGAGAGTGCGCTGGTCGATCACCCCAAGGTTGCGGAAGCCGCCGTCGTTGGACGTCACCACGAGATCAAGGGCCAGGCTATCGCGGCGTTCGTGACGGTCAAGGAAGGGATCACGCCGTCGGAAGGGCTCGCGGATGAGCTCAAAGAACACGTGATCAAGAAAATAGGCGCGATTGCGCGCCCCGACCAGGTATTGTTCGCCGCGGATCTGCCGAAAACACGATCGGGAAAGATCATGCGGCGTCTCCTGCGCGACATCGCGGAGGGGAAGGCGCTGGGGGATACGACGACATTGGCGGATCCAGCCGTCGTGGCGCGCCTGAAGGCCGACTACGAAGAATTGGAAACCTGACCTGGCCCAGTTGCTGAATGACGAGCCTGACCGGCGTTGAAATCGGCCCGGAATCCTGCGTCGTCATCCACGCCCGGCCCCTGCCGGGGTGGGACCTCGGGCTGTCCTTTGCCCACCGTCTCGAATACCCCGAAGCCGCTCTGCGTGACGGTCGATTTGCCAAGGCCCTCGATGACGTCCGCCGTTCGGCCGAGCTTCCGCGCCAGCTCTGTGCTGTCAGCTGGTTGACCGAGAATGCGCACGACCTGCTGACGGACGCCGGCTTCGACGTGAAGTCGGTCATCTCTCCACCGCAGGCGCTGGCCCTTCTGGCCCCGCGTACCACGCGGGCAACAGGTGATGGCGTCGCATGGCTCGCGTTGAACCGCGATCGCGCCGCGTTCTCAATCGTGTGCGGTTCCCGGCTGCTCTTCACGCGGACGTTCGACTGGACGGTCGCGCGTGCGCCGCTTCCAGACTCTGCTCACGCCTCGCTGCTCCGGCGATACCTCTACGTTTCTCAGCTTGCGCCGGAGTTGCAGCAGGCCATCAAGACGGTAAAGACGCGGTACGGCATCCGCGTCGGAAGCGCCGTCACGTGCGGCGACATGCCGGATCTGCGATCGCTCGCGATGCCGCTCATCGAGGAGCTCGATCTCGAGGTCGAGACGCTGGATTCGACCGCAGGGTTGACGCTGGCGGGTGAACCGCTCGGACGATCTTTGCTCGAGGCGGCACCCGCGTTGCGACTGGCGTGCGCGGCGATAGACGCGCCGCTCCCTGCCCCCTGGGCGATGCCATCGCCGCAGCTGATTCGCAGGGCCGCCGCGGTATTCAGCGTCGCGCTCCTCGCATCGGCGGGCTGGACGGCGGCGCCGAATCGAACCGGGATGCCGGCACCGCCACCGGCCGCGATTCATGCCCCCGGTGGGCCTGCGATCATCACGCCCCTGTCTGTCGAGAGCGCGTCGCCACCTGAGGTGACAGCCGCCGCGGCGTCGGCGAGTTCGCCGAGCGTTACTCCGTCAATTACCAGAGCGGCGCCGGGGTTTGCGATCCCTACGCCCGCCGCGACGAGCGGCTCGTTCGTCCCGCGAGTTCGCGCGGGGCGGGGATTCGCGGCCATGGGTTCGACCGTGGTCGCCCGCGCGACTGAGCGGCCTGTCGCGCCCGAGGGTTTCAGCAGCGTTCATCCGCCAGCGGTCGATCTCATACTGACTGGCTCGGTCCGCAACGTTGCGCTCGTCGACGGCCGGTTCGTGGAAGTCGGGGACGCAGTCGGAGATCTCCAGATCGTCACCATCGACCCTGACGCCGTCGTCCTCCGCGATCGCGAGGGCGCGGTCATCCGCGTCCCTTCGGCGTCCGCAGACGGCCCGATCGCCAGGCGAGGACGAGGAACCACAGGTCCGAGCCAACCGTAAGTACCGCCTGGTCGTCTTACCGACCGGGGGTTCGCTCCCGCTTCCGCCACATCTTCAGCGGCACTGCGGACTGCTGTAGAATCAGAATTCGGCCGGCGCTCTGCAGACCCCGACAACCCTTATGGCTCTGATCGAAACCCGCGACCTCTGGAAGACCTACGTGATGGGCGACGAGGAAATCCACGCGCTTCGTGGCGTCTCCATCGAGATCGATCGCGGCGAGTACGTCGCGATCATGGGCCCGTCGGGTTCCGGCAAGTCCACGCTCATGAACCTCATCGGCTGCCTCGACACGCCGACCAAGGGGAGCTACCTCCTGAACAACAAGGAAGTAGCGTCGATGAACGACGACGAGCTCGCGCGGATCCGGAACGAGGAGATCGGGTTCGTCTTCCAGACGTTCAACCTGCTGCCGCGGGCAACAGCGCTGCACAACGTCGAGTTGCCGCTCGTGTACGGCGGTGTGTCCGGGAAGCAGCGGCAGGAACGGGCACGGCAGGCGCTCGAGAAGGTCGAGTTGACGTCTCGCGCCTCGCACCGACCGAACGAGCTTTCCGGGGGACAGCGTCAGCGCGTCGCGATTGCGAGGGCGCTCGTGAACAACCCGTCAATCCTGCTGGCCGACGAGCCGACGGGGAACCTGGATTCGAAGACCGGCAGTGAAATCATGGCCCTCTTCGATCGCCTGCACCAGAGCGGCAACACGATCGTGCTCGTCACCCACGAAGCCGACATTGCCGCCTACGCCCACCGCGCCATTCACATCAGAGACGGACAGGTCGAGAAGGACGCTAAGCGGGCGGCCTGACGGCCGCCCTCACACGTTCAGCGTGCACGCGGCACGCTGAACGTTGCGCGTTCTAGATTGCGGCTCGATGGCCGTCCGCAATGTCCCGCAGCGGCGCGTCGCGTTTGAAGCTCGCCGGATCGAGGACGATGCGCTGGCGCGGCGCGGTGGGATCCGGGACCGGAATCGCCGAGAGCAGCGCCCGAGTGTAGGGGTGCGCGGGGGCGTCGAACAGCCGCTCGGTTGGACCCATCTCGACGATCCGTCCCAGGTACATCACCGCGACCCGGCTGCAGATGTGGCGAACCAGCCGCAGATCGTGCGCGATGAACAGATAGGTCAGCTTCAGCCGTTGCTGCAGATCCATCAGCAGGTTGACGACCTGCGCCTGGACCGAGACGTCCAGCGCTGACACCGGTTCGTCTGCGATCACGAACGAGGGGTTGACCGCGAGCGCGCGCGCGAGGCCGACCCGCTGGCGCTGGCCACCGCTGAACTGATGCGGATACCTCGCCAGCTGCGATGGATCGAGGCCCACGAGCTCGAACAGCTCCGCGACGCGCGCCCGGCGCGCCGCCTTCGCCCCCATTCGATGGATCACCAGCGGTTCCTCGACGATGTCTCCGACGCGCATGCGGGGATTGAGCGACGAGTAGGGATCCTGAAAGACGATCTGCATGTCCCGCCGCGCCTGCCGCATCTCCGCTCGCGAATAACGCAGGACGTCCACGTTCCGAAAGCGCACTTCCCCGGACGTCGGCTCGATGAGGCGCAGGATGCAGCGGCCGGTGGTCGTTTTGCCGCTTCCGGACTCGCCGACGAGCCCGAAGGTCTCTCCCTCTTCGATCGAGAAAGTGACGCCATCCACCGCACGAGTGACCGAGGGAATGGAGAACAGGCCGGGCCGCCGGCTGAACTCTCTGACGAGGTTGCGCACTTCCAGAAGGGGCATCAGGTTCGGGACGGCGCGGTCGGCATGGACATCTTATCGGCAGGGGGCTGACCGTTGTTCTCCCGTGCGCCCTCGACGGCAGGATCGTGCAGGTAGCACTTGACCGTGCGTTCGCCGCTCAGGTCTGTCGTACGCGGCGGCGACTTGTCGCATGGTTCGAAGCGCTCGGGGCAGCGCGGTGCGAAAGCGCAGCCAGCGGGAAGCTGGCCGAGCGGCGGCACCGTTCCCTGAATCGCGCGGAGCCTCGTGCCCGGCGCTCCACCTGGCATCGAGGCCATGAGCCCGCGCGTGTACGGGTGTTTCGGGTCCGCAAAGAGCGCGCGAACCGGCGCCTCCTCGACGATGCGCCCCGCGTACATGACGGCGACGCGGTCCGCCATCTCGGCCACGACCCCGAGATCGTGGGTGATCAGCACCAAAGCCAGGCCCATTCGCTTCTGCAAGTCGCGCAGAAGGTCGAGGATCTGAGCCTGAATCGTGACGTCCAGCGCCGTCGTCGGCTCGTCAGCGATCACGAGCGTCGGCTCGCACGCCAGCGAAATCGCGATGAGCGCACGCTGCCGGAGACCGCCGGAGAGCTGGTGCGGGTACTCGCCCACGCGCCGCGCCGGCTCAGGGATGCTGACTGCCTCGAGGAGCTCGATTGCGCGCCGGCTGGCGCTCCGGCGCGTGGCTCGCCCGTGCACAATCAAGGTTTCTTCGATCTGATTGCCGATCGTGAAGACCGGATTGAGCGCGGTCATCGGCTCCTGGAAGATCAGCGCGATCTCCGCGCCACGGACCTGCTGCATCTCGCGTTCGCCGAGCGTACAGAGATCCCGGCCCTTGAAGCGGATCGCACCCGACGCGATCCGTCCCGGTGGCTGCACGAGACGCATGATGGAGAAGGCGGTCAGCGATTTTCCGCTGCCGGACTCGCCGACCAGGCACAGCGTTTCACCGGCACCGACCGAGAAGCTCACGTCGATGACCGCCGGCACGAATCGTCCCTGCTGATCGAACCCGGTGGTCAGGTGTTCGACCGACAACAGGGACGTTTCGGAGCCCGAGGCCGGGATCCGCGCGCGCTCAGACATCGATCTCGCGATGTTCGCCGAAAACCGCGCGCAGGGCATCGGCAATCTCGCCGACGGTCGCGCGCGCCTCGACGGCCTGAATGACGGTGGGAACGAGGTTGTCGGCGCTGCGCGCGGCCGAGGTGACGCTGTCGATGGCAGACCGCCAGGCCGTCTGGTCGCGTGAGCTACGAACGGCTAGGACGCGCTCGACCTGACGACGCTCGATCTCGGGATCGATTCGCAGGACATCGATCGTTTCGGCGGCGTCGGTCTCGAACCGATTGACGCCGACCACCACGCTCGTGCCGGCATCGATCGCCTGCTGGGCACGGTAGGCCGACTCCTGAATCTCACGCTGGATCAGCCCCTGCTCAATAGCGGCAAGGGTTCCGCCGGCCGCGTCGATGCGCTCGATCAAGGCCCGCGCACCCGACTCGATTCGCGTGGTCATTTCTTCGATGGCGTACGCGCCGCCGACCGGATCCACAGTGTTGGCGACGCCTGATTCCGCAGCGATGATCTGTTGGGTCCTGAGCGCGACGCGCGCGGACTCTTCGGTCGGAAGCCCGAGCGCCTCGTCGCGACCGTTGCAGTGGAGCGATTGGGTGCCGCCGAGAATTGCCGCCAGCGCCTGCAGCGCCACGCGGACGATGTTGTTGTCCGGCTGCTGGGCGGTCAGGGTGCTGCCGGCTGTCTGCGTGTGGAACCTGAGCTGCTGCGCGCGAGGGTTCGTGGCGCTGAACCGATCGCGCATGATGCTCGCCCACAGCCGCCGGGCGGCCCGGAACTTGGCGATTTCCTCCAGGAAATCGTTGTGCGCATTGAAGAAGAATGACAGCCGCTGACCGAGCCGGTTGACGTCGAGCCCGGCGCCCACCGCCGATTCGACGTACGCGATCGCGTTGGCGAACGTGAAGGCGACCTCCTGGATTGCCGTCGCCCCTGCTTCGCGGATGTGGTAGCCGCTGATCGAGATCGTGTTCCAGTTCGGGAGCGCCCGCTCGCAATACGCGAACATGTCCGTCACGATCCTCAGAGACGGTCGCGGCGGATAGATATAGGTGCCTCGGGCGACGTATTCCTTCAGGATGTCGTTCTGCACCGTTCCCGAAAGTGACGCCGGAGAGACGCCCTGCTTTCGCCCGACCGCGACGTAGAGTGCCAGCAGGATGATCGCGGTCGCGTTGATCGTCATCGACGTGGACACGCGATCGAGCGGGATTCCCTCGAACAACTCCGCCATGTCGTCGATAGAGTCGATGGCCACGCCGACGCGACCGACTTCGCCACCTGACAGCCGGTGATCCGAGTCGTAGCCCATTTGCGTAGGAAGGTCGAACGCGACGCTCAGCCCGGTCACTCCCTGCCCCAAAAGGTATCGGTAGCGCCGATTCGATTCCGCCGCGGTGCCGAACCCTGCGTATTGCCTCATCGTCCAGAGGCGGCCGCGATACATCGTGGGCTGGATCCCCCGGGTGAAGGGGAAGAGACCGGGAAAGCCGGGGTCGACAGCGCGCGCCCGATCAGGCGTGCTCACGTGGTCCATACGGGCGAGGTCATTGTAACAATTGCACGCCGCTGCGCGGGGCGGCCATCCCGTCACCGGTCCTTCAAAATCGCGGCCACAAAGTCTGCGGCGTCGTGTGCGGGAAATGCCGCAATAACCACAAGATCTTGTGTCAAGTGGCATTGACACTTTTGCGTACGCACGTTTACAATGGAATTGCGATCCCACGCTGCAAATCCTTCAGTATGAACAAATTTGGCGCCCGAGTCCTGCCACCCTCCCCGGGCCGCAGGTACGGATCGGGAGACGCCCCGGTTACCCAGCCCCGGCGGCGGTGAGGAGGTCCAAGGATGGACGATGTCGTGAATCGGATGGCCCGCGAGCTCTCCGACGCCATTGCTGCCGCCGTTGCCGAAGATCCCAGGGTCGAAGCCTGCCGGGAACGCGCGCGTGCCGCCGGTTTTGAAATGAAGGTGACTCTCGAGGCCGTGATTGGGTTCGTCAATCGAGCGACGCCGGGCGCGCTCGCCAAGATCGGTCCTTCGCACCGCGCCTCTCGCGCTGACAAGCGCAATCAGGAGATGAGCGCCAATGATCGCCGCTTCCTCCGCTCGCTTCGTATCGCGGCGGATGAGACGCAGGAAAAAGAAGTCGAGTAGCTTCCCAACGAGACGCAACTTCTGAGAGGACGACGCGCCCGACGTACTCGGGCCCGTCGTCCTCTTCGTGTTTGTGCGAGCGCGAGGACCACCCGCTACTGCCCGTCCACTCGATACAGCTCGCGCGAGCCGTCGGCCTCCACGAATCGAAGTCCCAGGCGCACGAGGGTCCCGCGCGAGATGGCGATCGCGTCCGTGTCGACGACGACGTATCGGACACCGCGCCGGGCCAGATCGCTGCCGAGTGTCGTCGGGAGCGCGGCCAGCCGATCCGGAGACGGATCCGATGACGCGTCCATCAATGCGGCCACCGCGCTCCACTCGCGATACGCCCTCGTGATCCGGGGCGTGATTCTCGAGATGGCGCCGCCGACGATTGGCTTTCCGTGTGCGATTTGATGCTCCATCGCGCGGAAATCGAAGCGTCCTGTCTGGCCGAGCCCATCGAGCAGGCCAATCGGCAGCTCCAGGACGCTGCCGGGTGCTGAATCCAATGCGATGGTGCGCTCGACGTGACTCGCTGGCCGCACCTCGTAGAGCGGATATGGGACGGCGATGCCGTCCGCCACCGCCAAAGCGCACAGCGAGACGACGGCGATCCGCGAGCAGCGGAATCTCGTCACCGCCAAGGCGCACAGCAGCGCCACGGCAAGCTGCACGACGACGAAGGCTCGCCCCGGAATTCTGGCGTTGGCGATAAACGGCAGGTAACGCGCGAGGAGCTGCGGCAGGAGCGCGCCCGTATCCACTCCACCGAGGACGATGAACGGTCCTGCGGACCAGATGAAGAACACAATCGCTATCAGCAGCCAGGCGCGAGTCGTGATGGCACGCGGCCGGGCGCCGCGAGCGAGCAGCGCGCTCGCTATTAGCAAGGGCGTCAGCCCGATCCATGCCGTCTGCTCCATCATGTTGATGTGCAGCCGATCGAACAAGTCGCGGACGGTCGTCCCGTAGATCGCATGAAGCGGATTGCCGGTAACGAGCGAGAGCAGATCGATTCCCCGCGGTGCACTCCGCCAGAGGTACCGCTGCGACACGTAGTCGCCCGACGAGACCACCCGCACCGCCTCCACCACGATCGGTGAAATCAGCAGCAGAAACACTCCGCCCGCGGCGCCCACGAGGGTCAGGACACGTCGGGTCGGTCCACTCGCCCGGCCGGCGTTTCTGTCGACCCCCAGGCGAAGCCGGAGCAGGAGCCAGCACAGCCCCAGCAGCCAGATTCCCGTGAGCGGATTACGAAGGTTGAACGCGGTGACGCGCAGGCCGGCGATTCTCACGTCGAATCCACCGGTCACTGCGATCGCTGCAGTAAACAGGACGAGCACGATCACGAGCGAGAGAACGGTTCGTTCCGCGACGCGATATCGCGGTTCGCGCCATTGCACGGTTATCGATCGCGATTGCGCGAACCACCAGATCGCCGCGAACACGCCGAGATAGATCAGGTAGTAGTAGTCGGAGCAGGCCGTTGCCGCAAAGACAACCGCAACCATCACCGCGCGCCGAATCGAGGGAGCGGCGAGGAACGCGATCCAGGCCAGCGCCCCAAGCGGGAGCACCCACGCGTTCACGAGGTTGGCATGGCCGAGCAGATGGATTTCGATGTAGCTCGAAGCCGCCATCAGCGTGCCGGCCAGGACCGCTGCCAGGGGACGCCTCGTCTGATAGAGCGCGAGCGCGTAGGTCGCGATGCCATTGGCTGCCAGCGCGCTGAGAAGCAGCAGGTTGTAGGTGGTGACGATCGGAAGCCGCGCGAGAAGGGTTGCTCCGACGATCGATTGAAGGGGAGCGGCGGTGTGCAGCACCAGCGAGGTCCCGAAGGGGGCGAACAAGTAAGAGCACTGCAGATAGTGGAGGTCCGCGCTCTGTCGCACGGTGCGGAACCACCACAGGTTCCACAGAAAGCCGACGTTGTCTCCCGCGCCCGTTCCTGGAATTGCCGACGAGAGCTCCCGCACGAGCGGATAGGTCAGCAGGCAGGCCAGCGCCATGAACCAGCATGCGGCGAACGCATGCGGCACCATCGACACGAGGCGGAGGCGAATCGGTTCTGGCCGAATCGCTACTCCTCGATCAGGGGTGCGCCCGTCATCTCGGGTGACGTGGGAACCCCCAGCAAGTGCAGCATGGTCGGGGCGACGTCACGGAGCGAGCCGTCGTGCAGGCGCCGGCCGACGTGGCGTTCGCTGCACAGGATGACGGGTACGGGGTTCGATGTGTGCGCGGTGTGCGGGGCGTTGAGCTCGTCATCCCACATCTGTTCGGCGTTGCCGTGATCCGCCGTCACGATCGCCGCGCCGTCGACGGCGCGGACCTCGGTCAGGATCCGTCCGAGGCAGCCGTCCAGCGTCTCGACCGCGACGATCGTGGCATCCAGACGGCCGGTGTGGCCGACCATGTCGGCATTGGCGAAATTGCAGATCACGATCTGATGTTTCCCGCTGCGGATGTCCGCGACGAGATCGTCGGCGATCCCGGGTGCGCTCATCTCCGGCTTCAGATCGTAGGTCGCCACCTTCTGTGAGGGCACGAGGAGGCGATCTTCGCCGGCATACGGCTCCTCCCGCCCGCAGTTGAAGAAATAGGTGACGTGCGCGTACTTCTCGGTCTCCGCCAGCCGCAGATTGGTGCGCGCGTGGTCGGCCATGACATCGGCGAGATTGCCGCTGAACGTCTGCGGTTCGAAAACCACCGGCAGCCCGAAGGTCCGGTCGTAAACGGTCATCGTCGCCGCGTCTATGTGAGGCCGCTGCGGACGATCGAAGCCGTCGAACGCGTCGAGCGCGATCGCCCGGGTGATCTGACGCATTCGATCGGCGCGGAAGTTGAAACAGATCACCGAGTCGCCGTCGCGAATCGGTCCGACGGATCGGTCGTCGGCGTCGGCGATTACAACCGGTTTGATGAACTCGTCGGTGACCTGTTCCTGGTAAGACTGCTCGATGGCCGCGGCCGGCGACTGACTGCGGCGGTCGGCGCGGCCGTGGACGATCGCCTCGTACGCGAGATGCGTGCGGTCCCATCGCTTGTCGCGATCCATCGCGTAGTACCGGCCGACGACCGTGGCCACTCGTCCGGTCGAGGCACGCGCCAACGCGTCATGAAGCTGTGCGAGGTAGCGGATCCCTCCCGTCGGGGACGTATCGCGCCCGTCGGTGATGGCGTGGACGAAGACGCGGGCGATACGTCGCCGCGCGGCCATGTCGATGAGCGCATGGAGATGACGCTGGTGACTGTGCACGCCGCCGTCGGACAGGAGTCCGATGAAGTGCAGCGCGTGGCGATCCCCGGCGCAACGGTCCATGCAGGCGGCGAGGACCTGGTTGTCGAACAGCTCGCCGTCCTTGATGCTCTTGTCGATCCGCGTCAGGTCCTGGTAGACGATGCGGCCGGCGCCCATGTTCATGTGGCCGACCTCTGAGTTGCCCATTTGCCCGGCTGGCAGCCCGACGGCCTCTCCCGATGCGACCAGTTGCGCATGCGGATACCGTCGCAGGAGCTCGGTGTACACCGGCGTTCGCGCGAGGGCGATAGCGTTGTTGTCCTTCTGGGGCCTGATCCCCCAGCCATCAAGAACGATCAGAACGAGTGGAGGCATGCTGTCTGATGGCGGTCCGGCCAGCATAACGCGCGGATGCGCCGAGCTCTTCTTCGATGCGGAGCAGCTGGTTGTATTTGGCCACGCGGTCCGAACGGCTCGCCGACCCGGTTTTGATTTGTCCGGCGCCGGTGGCCACCGCGAGATCCGCGATCGTCGTGTCTTCGGTCTCACCGGATCGGTGCGAGATGATGCTGGCGTAGCCGGCGTCACGCGCCATCGCGACTGCATCGAGCGTTTCGGTGACGGTTCCGATCTGGTTCAACTTCACCAGCACGGCGTTCCCGATCCCGTCGTCGATGCCGCGGCGCAGAATCTCCGGGTTGGTCACGAAGACGTCGTCGCCCACGAGCTGCACGCGATCCCCGAGCGCGCGCGTCAGTGTCTTCCAGCCGTCCCAGTCACCCTCGGCGAGGCCGTCTTCGATCGACACGATCGGGTAGTTGCGGACCCAGTCCTCGTACAGCGCGACCATCTCGTCGGCGCCGCGCGTGCGTTCGCCGGACTTCTTGAACTCGTAGGTCCGCGTCGTGCCGTTCCACAGCTCGCTCGACGCTACATCGAGCGCGAGGAACACGTCGGTACCGGCTTTGTAGCCGGCTTGAGCGACGGCCTCCATCACGACGTCGAGGGCTTCCCGATTCGAGGACAGGCTTGGCGCAAATCCCCCCTCATCGCCGACCCCGGTCGCGTAGCCCTTCTTCTTCAGAATGCCGCGGAGGGTGTGAAAGATCTCAGCGCCAGTCCTGACGGCCTCGGCAAAACTCGACGCGCCGAGAGGCATGACCATGAATTCCTGGAAGTCGACGCTGCTGTCAGCGTGTGCGCCGCCATTCAGGATGTTCATCATCGGCGCGGGCAGTGACATCGCCCGGTTGTCGCCGTAGAGATGGGCCAGGTGCACGTAAAGGGGCGTCTTCGCCGCCGCGGCTGACGCGCGTGCCAGCGCCATCGACACACCGAGGATGGCGTTCGCGCCCAGCCGGCCCTTGTTCGGCGTTCCGTCGAGATCGATCAGAGCGCGATCGACCTCGCGCTGATCGCTGGCCCGGCCGGAGAGCGCGGTCGCGATCTCGCCGTTGACGTGCGCCACAGCCTTCGTGACGCCCTTGCCCAGGTAGCGTTTCTTGTCGCCGTCTCTGAGCTCCAGCGCTTCACGCTGACCCGTTGACGCGCCCGAGGGCACCGCGGCGCGCCCGAACGCCCCGCCTTCCACGATCACATCCACTTCCACGGTGGGGTTGCCGCGGGAATCGAGAATCTCCCGGGCGTGCACTCGCTGAATCTTCAAGATGTTTCCTCTTCTAGGCCAGTTAGCCCGCTTTCCCAAGCCGCGGGGCTCCACCCCCGCGGCGTACTCGCCGCTCGCTACGCTCGCGGCTGGCTAGTTGCGACAGCCCATTTTCAGAGCGATTCTGCTCCTACCTCCTAGCTCCTACCTCCTACCTCCTGACTCCTCTTCTACGTCTCCGCTCCGCGGCGATCGAACTCCGCCTCGATCCGCAGCGCCTCCTCGGTGATGTCCGCCACGAACGGCTGGTCATCGGTCGTGACGACGACGATACCGTTTTCCGTGACCGTGTGGCGGCGGCGATCCTCCTCGTCGTTGTAGCCGATGAGCGCACCGCGAGGAATGAAGACGTCGCGGTCGATGATCGCGCGGCGGGTTTTCGCGTGGCGTCCGACCCGGACGCCCGGCATCAGGATGCTCTGGTCGATCTGGCAGAAGCTGTGAACTCGCACGTTAGGGCAGAGCACGCTGCCCGTGATCCGGCTGCCCGAGACGATGCACCCGGCGGAGATGATCGAGTCG